>NZ_JBFBAG010000029.1:0-146437 GCF_040682155.1 Amycolatopsis sp. NPDC051371 | reverse complement strand
GACGCCGGCCGTCTGCGCCGCGAGGTCGTCGGCGGTGAACAGCTTCTTGGCCTTGGTACGGGACATCCGGCGGCCGGCACCGTGCGTTCTCACTCACGACCGTCAGCCGAGCGGGTTGACGAGCAGCAGCTCCGTGTTGTGGTCCGTGGCGTCCCCGACGCGGCCGAGGTCGACGTGGATGTCGTTGTAGGACAGCTCGCGGTACAGAGACGCAAGCGCTTGCGGCGTCCGGGCGTCGTAGTCGGCGGCGTACGGTGCCTCCGCCTCGATCAGCGTCGTGAACAGCGACAACGTGCCGTCCGCGTTGTCCGCGACCTCGACGATCCGGGCGTGCTGCGGGAAGTCGACGTGCGACGCCGTGTTGATCTCCCAGAAGCCCTGCCGCGGCGTGTTCCCGGCGTGCGGGGTGATCTTGTTGAGGTGCGTGTGGCCGTTGACCCACGCCAGCACGTTCGGGAACCGCTTGAGCAGCGCGACGAACGCGTTGCCGTCCAGGCGCGGGTCGAGCAGGTGGCGGGAGTCCGGCAGCACGTTGCCCATCGAGCCGCTGGTGTGGTGGCTGAACAGGAGGAACAGCTCGTCGGTGACGGCGTGGGTGGTCTTGCGCCCGAAGAAGTCGTAGTACGTCGAGCTGCCGCGCTTGAGCGTCGCCTCGACCCAGTTGTACTGCGCCAGGCCGATCGAGCCGTCGGCGAACCCGGCGTCGGTCGTCGTGTCGAGGCTGATCCCGGTGATGCCCGGCGCGATCCGGAACGTGTAGTAGACGTTCTTGCCGTCGGCGTTGGAGCTGGTGAAGCCGTGCCCGACCGGGCCGGGCCCGGTGTTGGCCGAGTCGAGGTGCGCGCGGACGAACTCGCCGGTGTCGAAGGGGCGGCGCCGCGCGTCGGGCGTCACCTCGCGGATGGTGCCCGAACCGCCGAACAGCTCGCCGATCGGCACGCTGGAGCCGGGCTTCTTGATGGCGTCGGCGAGCTTCTTCGCGGTGGCCTCGTCCTTGCCGATGACCTTGTACTTCCCGGTGTACCAGGCGTCGATGCCGGGGATCTGCGCCGGCAGCGAGCCGACGATGCTGTCGTCGTGGTTGCCGAAGGTGCAGAACCACGGGACGTCGAGGCCGGGCGCGGTGAACGTCTTGATGCCCGCTTCGAGCAGGCCGGGCAGCTGCGGGAAGCCCTTGGCGGAGTAGTCGTCGCCGACGCCCGCGATGGACGGGTTCCAGAACTCCTTGTTGCCGGAGCTCTGGACGCCTTCGTAGGCGTTCGTGGCGCCGGAGTTCGGCGCGACGCTGCCGCCGTTGAGGACCTTGAGGAACCAGTCGAGCTCGATCAGCTCGTGGTTGTCGGTGTTGTCGCCGGTGGTGACCATGAGGTCGAACGGCCGTCCGGTGAACGGGCCCTGCCGCACGCTGTTGACGCGTTCGACGAGCGCGGACGTCGCGACGGTGCCGAGTGCTTCCTGCGGCCGGTGCGCGGAGCCGATGAAGGGGTGCAGGTACTCGAAGCGCGCCGGGCTCTCGGTGTCGGTGATGTGCAGGTCGGTGAACTGGACGAACGCGCTGAGCGCGCGGCGCCGGTCGTCGCGGCCGCTCTGCGGGGCGGCGAGGTCGCTCCGGACGACCAGCGGCCAGCCAGGACCGGCGCTGAGCCGGCTGTAGCTCGCGGTGCTTCCGCCGGTGGCGACCTGCTCGAGGGTCGTGCCGGCGGTGGTGACCGAGCGGGTGCCCGTGAGCCGCAGCGCGCGGTCGAGGGCGTTCGCGGTGGGCGTGCACAGCAGGAGTCCGAGACCGGCGGCGCCCGCGGTGGCGAAGGTGCGCCGGGTGAGTTCGGCCATGGTTGTTCGCTCCCCAGTCTTCTCGGTTGACCGGCACCGTGCCGGGACGGAGGTGACATTCCGGGTCACCCTGTCACAGGGTCCGGGTGGGGTGTACCGCCGAAGGTCGTGGTCAATTCCGCCGGGGAGCGGGCCGGCTCAGCAGGCGATGCCGCACGCGGTTCCGGCCGCGGCGAACAGGCCGAAGAAGAACAGCATGACGATCAGGGCCGGGATCACCGCGATGATGCCGCACACCAGGCCCGCGATGCCCATGCCCTTGCCCGTGTAGCCCGGCCGGTCGGCCTGGACCATGCCGCCCCACGACAGGCCGATCGCCAGGAAGCCGAGGAGCAGGTCGACGAACGGGACCCAGAACAGGACCAGGGCGACGATGCCGACGACCATGCCCGCCACCGCCATCCCGCTGGTGGCCAGTGGCTGGTACCCCGGGTAGGGCTGGGCGCCGTAGCCCGGCTGGGGACCGTACCCCGGGTACGGCTGCGGCTGCGTCACGTAGGGCTGCACCGCGTACTGCGGCGCCGAGGGCGGGTACGCCGGCTCGGCCGGGCCCGCGAAAGGCTGCTGATCCGGCTGGTAAGGGTCGTAATTCGTCACGCCGCACCCACTTCTGTCCGTCCACAGCGAAGTCGCCCGGACGGCCTCGCACGTTACCAATCCGGCCAAAAGCAGGCCGACCCCTGGGCGGTAAGCAACCGTTGCCACGAAAGCCGTCCGGCCGTGACTGTGGTCGGATTGGTAACGAACGGCACAGTACTCAGCCCGTCAGGCCCGACTCCGTCACCCCGCGCACCAGGTACCGCTGCAGGAACGCGAACAGCAGCACGATCGGCAGGATCGACACCGCCGCCGCCAGGAACAGCAGGTTCAGCTGCGGGTTCTGCGCCGTCAGCAGCCCCGACAGCGCCACCTGGACGGTCCACGAATCAGGGGACTGGGCGATGATCAGCGGCCACAGGAACGCGTTCCAGCTGCCGATGACCGTGATCACCGCGATCGCCGCGAAGAAGCCCCTCGAGTTCGGCACCACGATCCGCCAGAAGACGCCCCAGCGCGTCAGCCCGTCCACCCGGCCGGCCTCCTCCAGCTCGCGCGGGAAGTCCAGGAAGTACTGCCGGAACAGGAACACGCTGAACGCGCTGAACAGCCCGGGTATCACCAGCCCGCGGAAGTCCGACAGCCAGCCGAGCGTCGAAACCACCACGAAGCTCGGCACGAACGTCACCGACGTCGGGATCATCAGCGTCGCCAGCACCGCGTAGAACACGATCCTGGAATGCCGGTACGGGATCCGCGCCAGGCCGTAGCCCGCCAGCGAGCAGACCACCAGCAGGCCGACCGTCTGCAGCACCGCCACGATCGCCGAGTTCAGCAGGCTGCGCGCGAAGGGGACGTCGTCGGAGGAGAACAGCTTCGTGAAGTTCTCCCAGTGCACGGCGGAGGGGAAGAAGGTCCACTGTGGAGCGGTGATCTCCGCGCGCGACGCCAGGCCGTTGCGCACGAGCAGGTAGAACGGCAGCAGGAACAGCACCGCCGCGACCGTCAGCGACGCCCACCGGAAGAAGGCCCTCATGACACGCGTCCGAAGCGGAAGACCCGGCCCTGCAGCAGCGTCACCAGGGCGATGATCAGCGCCAGGATCACCGCGCCCGCGCTGCCGCGGCCGAGGTCCTGGCCGCCCGAGCCCAGCGACGTGTAGTACAGGTACACCAGCGGCGGGCGGGCGAACGGCGGGTAGCCGCGGGAGTCGCCCATGATGTTGTAGAACTCGTCGAACGCCTGGTACGCGTTGATCAGGTTCAGCAGCAGCACCGCCACGGCCGTCGCGCGCAACTGCGGCAGCGTGATGTACCGGAACACCTGCCACCCGGGTTTCGCGCCGTCGAGCCACGCCGCTTCGTACAGGTGGTGGGGGATCCGCTGGAGCGCCGCGATGAACAGGATCATGTAGAACCCGAGCTGCAGCCACAGCCGCGCCGTCACCAGCACGATCCAGTACAGCGGCGGGTTCACCGTGCCGGTCCAGGCCACCGGGTCCGCGCCGAACAGGCCGAGCACCGTGTTCGCCAGCCCGTAGCGGACACCGGAGAACAGCGACGTCTTCCAGATCAGCGACGCCACGACGTACGAGCACGCGAACGGCAGGAAGAACACCGACCGGAAGAACGCCCGCGCGAACCGCAGCCGGTTGACGCCGAGCGCGAGCGCCAGCGACAGGACGAACGTCAGCGGCACGATGAACACCGCGAACACGCTGAACGTGCCGAGGCTCGACAGGAACGGCTCGTCGGTGAGCATGTGCCCGTAGTTGTCCAGCCCGACGAACTCGGTCGGCGTCACCGTGTTGCGCGCGTCGAAGAAGGACAGGTACGCGCTCCAGCCGATCGGCAGGTACGCGAAGACCGCGAGACCCAGCAGGAACGGCCCGACGAACAGCCAGAACGCGCGTGCGTCGCGGCCCCTCATCCGAACAGGCGCTTGAGCTCAGCCCTGGCCACCTCGACCGCCGTCTTGGTCTGCGCGACCGGGTCCGCCCCCTCCTTCGCGATCTTCGCGACCGCGTCGGACAGCGCCGTGTTCGCCTGCTGCGTCCACACCGGACCGCCGACCAGGTGGCTGTTCTCCTTGACGAACTTCGCGGCGTCGGCGGCCGGGCCCGTCTTGAGGCTGTCCGCGCGGTCGGCGAGGCTCTGGCGCGCCGGGACGTGGAAGCCGAACTTCGTCGCGAACTCCAGCTGGTCGTCGGTCTTGTCGATCCACAGCCACTTCACGAACGCCTTGGCCTCGGCGACGTGCTCGCTCTTGGCGTTCACCATCGCGCTGTACGCGCCGACCGGCACCGACGGCGCGCCGCTGCCGTCCAGCCGGGGGAACGGCAGCACGCCGAAGTCGTCGTCGAACGCGTCGCGGATCTTGGGCACGTTCCACAACCCGGTCCACTGCATCGCCGTGAGCCCGTCGATGAAGGCGCCCGGGTCCGACCAGTCGGCGGGCGCGCCGAGCAGCAGCGAACCGTTGGTGTTGAGGGTGTGCAGCTTGGCCAGGGCGGTCGCCGCGCGCGGGTCGTCGAAGCCGACCTCGCGGTTGCCGTTCTTCAGGTAGTCGAGGCCGGCCGACCACAGCAGCGGCCCGGTGAGCACGCCGACGCCGCCGTCGTTGCCCGCGAAGAAGCCCTTGACGCCGTCCTTCGAGAGCTTGGCGGCCGCGTCGATCAGCTCGTCGACCGTCTGCGGCGGCTGCACCCCCGCGGCCTGCAGCAGGCTCTTGCGGTAGAAGAGCAGCTGCGTGTCGATGGCCTGCGGGATGCCGTAGACCTTGCCCTCGACGGTCTGCGCGGCGACCACGGCCGGGC
Organism: Amycolatopsis sp. NPDC051371; assembly: GCF_040682155.1. Classification (NCBI taxonomy): domain Bacteria; kingdom Bacillati; phylum Actinomycetota; class Actinomycetes; order Pseudonocardiales; family Pseudonocardiaceae; genus Amycolatopsis; species Amycolatopsis sp. NPDC051371. The sequence goes on along the minus strand of NZ_JBFBAG010000029.1, from coordinate 141,255 downwards.
TGAAGTCGCCCTTGACCGGCGCGATGACGTCGTCGAGCGACACCACCTGGTTCTGCCGCACCCAGTCGATCTTGACCTGCGCCTCGAAGACGTCCGGCACCTTGCTGTTCTGCAGCGCGGTGACGATCTTCGAGTCGTAGTCGCCCGGGTTCCACTGCACGTTGACCGTCGCCGCCGGGTAGGTCGCGGCGTACCGCTTGACCGCTTCCTGGACGCTGTCTTCGCCATAAGCGTGGTACCACTGCTGGAGCGTGACCTTCGGCGCGTCCGACGGCGGCGGGCCCGCCGAGTACGCCGTCGACGGCGGCGCGGTGCCCTGCCGTCCGGTGTTCGACCCGCACGCCGTCGCCAGCGCGCCCATCCCCGCGAGCGCGAGAAAACTCCGCCTGTTCCGCTGCATCCCCAGAACCCCTCCGTGAAGTTCGTGAAGGCCACCTTGAGGAAGACAGAGTTCCTCAAGGTGGCCTTCACGAACATGAAGACTCGCCGGAGATTTACCCGTTAGAGCTGTGCGATGTCGAGCTTTCCCTCGGAGTAGGACGCGCGGATCCGCTTCTTGTCGAACTTGCCGACGCTCGTCTTGGGCACTTCGTCCACGAACGTCCAGTTCTCCGGCAGCTGCCACTTCGCGACCTTGTCGCTGAGGAACTCGCGCAGCTCCTCGGGTGTGACCGTCTGGCCCTCCTTGAGCACGACGGCTACCAGCGGCCGCTCGTCCCACTTCTCGTCGGGGATGCCGACGACCGCGGCCTCGGCCACTGCGGGGTGGCCCATGACCTGGTTCTCCAGGTCGACCGAGGAGATCCATTCGCCGCCGGACTTGATGACGTCCTTGGCGCGGTCGGTCAGGGTCAGGTAGCCGTCCGCGCTGACCTTGCCGACGTCACCGGTGCGCAGCCAGCCGTCGTGGAACTTGTCCGGGTCGACCTCCGCGCCGCCGTAGTACGCGCCGGCGATCCACGGGCCCTGGACCTCGAGCTCGCCGACGGCCTCGTTGTCCCAGGGCAGCACCGCGCCGTCGTCGTCGATCAGCCGCGCCCGCACGGACGCCGGGAACCGGCCCTGCGTGTAGCGGTACTTCCAGGCGTCTTCGCCGGTCGCGCCGGCCGGCGGGCGGGCGACGCTGCCCAGCGGCGACGTCTCGGTCATGCCCCAGGCGTGCAGGATCGACACCTTGTGCCGCTCCTGGAACGCGTGCATCAGCGACGGCGGCACCGCCGACCCGCCGACGACGACCTCACGCAGGTGGGAGATGTCCTGCGGGTTCGCTTCGAGATGGGCGAGCAGGCCCTGCCAGACGGTCGGGACGGCACCGGCGAACGTCGGCTTCTCGGCGGCCAGCAGCGCGGCGATCGGCGCCGGCTGGAGGAACCGGTCCGGCATGACGAGCGACGCGCCGACCATCAGCGCCGCGTACGGCAGGCCCCACGCCATCGCGTGGAACATCGGCACGATCGCCAGCGCCGTGTCGCTCTGCGCGAGGTTCATGCTGTCGCTCATGCAGACCTGCATCGAGTGCAGCCAGATCGACCGGTGTGAATAGGCGACGCCCTTGGGGTCACCCGTCGTGCCCGAGGTGTAACACATCGCGGCAGCGGAGCGCTCGTCGACGTCCGGCCAGTCGAAGGTGTCCGGCTGGGCGGCCAGTAGGTCGGCGTAGGCGTGTACCTCGACGCCGGCCGGCGCTTCCAGCGACGCGGCGTCGCCGTTGGCCACGATTACGTGCCGGACCGTCTTGAACTGGGGCAACTGCTTCGCCAGCAGCGGGACGAGCGTGCCGTCGACGATGACGACGTGGTCCTCGGCGTGGTTGGCGACGAACACCAGCTGCTCGGGGAACAGCCGGATGTTCAGGGTGTGCAGCACGGCGCCCATCGCCGGGACGGCCAGGTAGGCGGCCATGTGCTCGGCGTTGTTCCACATGAACGTGCCGACGCGCTGGTCACCTGTCACGCCGAGGCTCCGGAGCGCGTTCGCGAGACGGGCGGCGTGGCGGCCGAGGTCGCCGTAGGTCTCGCGGCGGGCTTCTGAACCGGTCCAGGTGATGACTTCGCTCGCCGAGTGCACCGACGTGCCGTGGCGGAGCAGGTTCGCCAGCGACAGCTGGCCGTCCTGCATGGTGCTCAACATGGTCGCTCCCGGGGGTCGTTCGCCGGCGGACTGGGGTTGCGCCGACTCTAGTGCGGATCGGGTGAAGCGGGCATGGTCAACAACGGCTCCGTTCGGTCACGGTCGTCCCGCGATCGGGCGACGACCGAACGGTGATCATGATCGACAATTTTTGGGCTTTTCCTTGCGGGTAAGGAAATACGCGCCGAGACCGAGCGTGGTGGAGGCTTCACTTCCGGGTGAGTGACGCCACGAGAGACGCTTCTTGGGAGCGTTTCCGCAGGCCGGAGCGGGTTGCCAGGTATCACCTCCGGGGGTAGTAAGTGCGTGTCGGTTGCACGGTCACGAAGCCGGTGGCGTTTACTGGGGCCGTGGTAAGAGACGGCTGAGCAGCGCTTGCAGCAGCAAGCACAGCGAAAAGCCGTCGGCCGCGAAAGCGGAGACCTGAGAGGAAAGGACTACTACGTTGGCTCTGCCTACGTTGACTCCGGAGCAGCGCGCCGATGCACTCGCCAAGGCGGCCGAGGCTCGCAAGGCGCGTTCGGAGCTGCTCGCGTCGATCAAGTCCGGCAAGGAGAGCATCGAAAAGGTGCTCAAGCAGGCCAAGGAGAACAAGACCATCGGGAAGACGAAGGTCACCCAGCTGCTGAAGGCCGTCCCCGGCCTCGGCGCGGTGAAGGTCGCCGCCCTGCTCGAGCAGGCCGGCATCGACCCGGACCGGCGCGCCGCCGGCCTGGGCGAGCGCCAGCGCGAGGCGCTCATCGACGCGCTCAAGTAGCCGTCATCAGGAGCTCCCGTGAGGGGAGTGTCGCTCGTGACACTCCCCTCGCGGATCTCCCGAAGCCTGGGACGCTGGAGAGGTGAGCTCACCTGATCCGGCGACCCCGGCACTCGACCTCGCCGCCCGCTACCAGCGTGGCGACTTCCTGTTCACGACGGCCTCGCGCGCACTCCTCGCGCAGGGCACCATCCGGACCGTCACCGAGACGGACCCGCGCCGGCTCGCCTCGGCGATTCCCGGCGTGCTGGCCGAGACCGGTGCCCCGCTGGCCGTCGGTGTCCTCCCGTTCGACACCGGGCCCGACACGAAGGTGCCGGGCCACCTCGTCGTGCCCCGGACCGTCCACCGCTCCGAGGGCGCGCCTTCGCTGCCGCGTGAAGTCCTGTCGGCGCCCGTGCGGGTGCGTGCGGTGCCTTCGCCCGCGCAGCACATGCTGGCCGTTTCCGCGGCCGTAGCCGCCTTACGTGACCGTGACCTGCGGAAAGTCGTCCTGGCGCGCGCCCTCGACCTCGAGTTCGCCGCGCCCGTGTCGGCGGAGAGCGTCGTGCGCAACCTGGCGGTCGGGAACCCCCGGCACTTCACGTACGCGGCCGAGCTGCCCGGCGGGCGCTCGCTCGTCGGCGCCACGCCGGAGCTGCTGCTGCGCCGCACGGGCCGCACGGTCTTCTCGTCGCCCCACGCCGGCTCGATGCCGCGCTCGGCCGACCCGGCGACCGACCGCGCCAACGGCGAGGCGCTGCGGACGTCGCGCAAGGACCAGCTGGAGCACGCCGTGGTGATCGACTACGTGGTCGAGGCGCTGCGGCCGTTCTGCCGGACCCTCGAGGTCCCGGCGGAGCCGGAGCTGGTCACGACCCCGGCGATCTGGCACCTGCGCACCCCGATCACGGGCGAGCTGGCCGACCCGGACATCACGGCGCTCGACCTGGCGGCGGCCCTCCACCCCACCCCGGCGGTCTGCGGCACCCCGACCGACGGCGCGCGCGAGCTGGTCCAGGAGCTGGAGCCGTTCGACCGCGACTACTACGCGGGCGCGGTCGGCTGGGTCGACGCCTCGGGCGACGGCGAGTGGGCGGTGGCGATCCGCTGCGCCGAGATCGCGTCGACGTCGATGCGGCTGTACGCGGGGGGCGGGATCGTCCCGGCTTCGGACCCGCAGGCGGAGCTGGACGAGACGACGGCGAAGTTCCGGACGCTGCTGAGCGCGATGGGCCTGGAGGATCTCCCGGTCTGACCGCCGAAGCGCCCCAATGTGGCCTTGGTTGCGCTCAACGCACCGAAGGCCGCCTTGGGTGCGTTGAACGCACCGAAGGCCACATTGGGGCGCTCGGGCCGGCCGTCAGGGGACCCAGTGCTCTTCGGTCACCGACAGCTCCTCGGTGGTCAGCACCGCGATGGCCGCGCGATAGCCGTCGGCGGCCTTGAGGTCCGCCAAGCGGGTCGTCGCCGGGTCCAATGCCGGGTCGCCTGACTCCACCAGCCGGGCCGGTTCGTCGAAGCGGGAGAACGTGATGCTCTTCAGCGGGATGCGCAGGCCCTTGCCCGTGGCCTTCATCACGGCTTCCTTGCGCGTCCAGTAGACGAAGAACGCCGCCGCCTTCTCCTCCGGGCCGAGGCCCGCCAGGTGGGCCGTCTCGGCCGGGCTCAGCGCGTACTCGATGAGCCCTTCGTCGGCCTTGCGGCCGGCCGTCTCGACGTCCAGGCCCACCGGGACCGACGGTGTCGCCGCGACGCCGATCAGCTCGCCCGAGTGGGAGATCGACAGCGTCAGGTCCGCGCCCGGGATCCGCGGCCTGCCGTGCGGCTTTCCGCAGTCTTCGCAGGTCGCGTCGAACTTCACGGCCTCGACGGCCAGCCCCAGCCGCTCCGCCGCCACCGTCTTGGCCAGCACGCGGCCGGTGAGGAAGCGCCGCTTGTCCGCGTCCTGCCGGTACGCCTCGAAGCGGCCTTGCTCGACGTCGTCCAGCAGGCGCAGGAAACGCTCTTCGGCGGGCAGCGGGGACGACCAGCGGACCACGATCTCCATCACCCCTCCGATCCTTCCGGGCGCAAACGCGGTTGTCACGAATTCGGGGACAGGTCTGGGGTAATCCGGCTCGAGAGAGGTACCCTGACCTAAGCAAGCGCTTAGCCAGTGTCGGAGGAGCAGCTCGGTATGGACTTTTCTCTCAGCACCGAAGAACGTGAAGTGCGCGACTGGGTCCGCACGTTCGTCCAGCGGGAGCTGATCCCGCTCGAGCAGGAAGTCCTCCGGCGCGAGCGCGCCCACCAGCCCGGGCTGACCGGCGAGGAGCTGAAGGACCTCCAGCTGAAGGCGAAGGAGTCCGGCTTCTGGGGCGTCTTCACGCCGGAGGAGTACGGCGGCATGGGCCTGTCCGCCGTGATGGCCGCGCTGCTGGAGGCCGAGCTCGGCCGCACCTTCGTGCCGTTCCGCTTCGGCGGCGCCGCGGACAACATCCTGTTCCACGCCAACGAGGAGCAGAAGCAGACCTACCTGCTGCCGACCATCTCGGGCGAGCGCAAGTCGTGCTTCGCGATCACCGAGCCGGGCGCCGGCTCGGACGCCAAGGCCATCCGGACCACCGCCCGCAAGGACGGCACCGACTGGATCATCAACGGCGAGAAGACCTTCATCACCGGTGGCAACGAAGCCGACTTCACGATGGTCTTCGCCATCACCGACCCGGAGAAGGGCGCGAACGGCGGTGTCACGTGCTTCCTCGTCGACCGCGAGGCCGGCTGGAAGTCCGAGTACATCGACACCATGGGCGAGTGGGGCCCGGCTTCGCTGATCTTCCAGGACGTCCGCGTCCCCGAGACGCAGATCCTCGGCGAGGAAGGCCGCGGCTTCGAGCTCGCCATGCAGTGGATCGGCCAGGGCCGCTACCTGCTGCCGGCGCGCGCGATCGGTTCGTGCGAGCGGCTGATCTCGATGGCCATCGAGCACGCCAACACCCGCGAGACGTTCGGGCAGAAGATCGCGGAACGCCAGGCCATCCAGTGGATGATCGCCGACTCCGGCGTCGAGCTGGAAGCGCTGCGCTGGCTGGTGCTCAACGCCGCCTGGCAGGTCGACCAGGGCGTCGACTCGCGGCACGCGCAGTCGATGGCGAAGCTGTACGGCGGCCAGAAGGCCAATGAAATCGTCGACCGCGTCCTGCAGATCCACGGCGGCATGGGCTACACGCGCGAGCTGCCGGTCGAGCGCTGGTACCGCGAGCTGCGGCTGCTGCGCATCTACGAAGGCACCGACGAGATCCAGCGCCGCACCATCGCGCGCAACCTGCTCAAGGGGCACGTGAAGGTCGGCGGCGTTCTCGGCTGAGATCCCCGGAACGCGAACGAGGCCACCTCCCGGACGTCCGGGAGGTGGCCTCGGCGGTACTTCGGGTTACTTCTTGTTGCGGATGGCGATCGGCACGCCGGCCAGGTCCTCTTCGTTGCACAAGAGCTTCACGTCGTAGTACGGCGAACCCTGGCGGTCGTCGTAGTCGAGGTGGATGGCCAGGACGTCGAGCGGCTCGCCGAGCCACTCCTGCGCCTGCCGTAGCCACTTCGAGCACCGCTCCAGGGCGGTGGGGAGATCGTCATCACGGAACTCGACGGGGCGATAGGGGACATCCTGCACCTGATCGCGGGGGTGTGCCGGCGTCGGGAGGCCCGGCGCGAGACCCGAGTCGTCCAGTTCCAGTTGGATCGTTTCCTCAGTCACCCTTCGAGCGTCCCCCACGCACGCCGTCTGGGCAAGGCGTACACAGGTAAAAGCGCCGCTAAACGGACATGCCCCACTCTTTCGCGACGATTTCCCGGCAGCGTCGCAAGTCGGCCACGCCCGGCGCGGACGTGCAGCCCAGCGCCCTCGAGACCAGGTCCGCGTAGTGCTCGGCGAGCTGGTCCAGCGCCAGCGGCCCCCGCCGTGAATACCACCTGGCCACGCCGCTGCACATCTCCAGCAGCGCGAGCCGGGTCACCGCCGGGTGTTCGGTGTGGAACACCCCGGCCGCGACGCCTTCTTCGATCGCCGCCGCCCACAGGTGTTCGTACGCGTCCCGCAGCGCCACCACCGGCTCGCGCGCGGCCGGGGACAGGATGTCGACTTCGTTGTCCACCACGCGGGTTTCCGCCGGACCGACCGCGTGCGCGAGCACGTGCAGCGCGACCAGCGTGCGCAGCCGGTGCACCGGGTCCGCACTGCCGGCCGTCGCCTCGCGGGCCGCGTCCAGGAGGCGGTTCAGCGCCGTGTGCATGATCTCCGCGAGCAGATCCTCCTTGGTGCCCATGTAGTGGTACAGGCTCGCCGAGGAAAGTTCGGCCTCCTGCGCCAGGTCCCGGATGCCGGTGCCGTGGAAACCTTTGCTGGCGAACAGTTTCACCGCCGCCGCGCGGACGCGCTCCCGGCTGGTCACAGCCATGCTTCCGCCTTCGCGTCCCACGACCCGGCGCGCGGGTCGGCCACCTTGCGCAGCTCGCCCTTGGCGACGCGCTCCGAGGGTGTCATCGGCAACTCTTCGGCGAACGCCCAGAACCGCGGAACCTTGAAGTACGCCAGCTTTTCCGCGCAGAACTCGGCCAGGGCAGCCGGTTCCGGGCGCTCGCCGTCGCACACGACGTACGCCTTGATCTCCTCGCCGCGCAGTTCGTCGGGCACCGCGACGACGGCCGCCAGCCGCACCGCCGGGTGCAGCAGCAGCGCGCGCTCGACCTCGTCGGCGGAGACGTTCTCGCCGCTGCGGCGGATCATGTCCTTCGTGCGCCCGACGTAGTAGACGCGGCCGGCGTCGTCCATCCGGGCGAGGTCGCCGGTGTGAAACCAGCCGTCCCGGAACGCCTTCGCCGTCGCCTCGGGATCGTCGTGGTAGCCGTGCATCAGCCCGATCCCGCGGATCAGCAGCTCGCCGGTTTCCCTGCGTGGCAACGGCTTCCCGTCTTCGCCGGCGACCATCGCCTCGCGGTCGCGGGTCGGCCGTCCGATGCAGCCGGTGCCGACGGTCTCGTCGTGATCGGCGGCGCCCACCCGGATGTCACCGCCGGTCTCGGTCATCCCGAACGCCTCGTACCACGGCACGCCCCAGCGCGCCTCGAGCTGGGCGTGCAGTTCGTGCGGGATCGCGGACGCGCAGATCGCGCGGACGCGGTGGTCGCGGTCGGCCGCGGACGGCTCCTGCCGCAGCAGCAGCGTCGGCATCAGGCCGAGGCAGTAGAACCAGGTGACGCCGTGCTCGCGGACCTTCGCCCAGAACGTGCTGGGGTGGAAGCGGTCCAGCACGACGAGGGTGGCGCCGGCCGCGAGTCCCAACGCGACGTTCCACTGTGGATCGATGTAGTGGAACGGCTGCGCGGTCAGGAGTACGTCTTCTTCGCCGACGGCGGGGAAGTCGGTGGCCAGGCCGACGGCCAGGGTCGTCCAGTACCGGTTCGGCAGAACACAGCCCTTGGGCGCACCCGTGGTGCCGGACGTGTACTGGATGTTGACCGGCAGCTCGGGCACCGGGACGAACTCCGGCGGTTCGGCGCCGGTGCGGAGTTCGTCCGGCGTGATGAGGTCGGTCAGGCCGATCCGGCCGAGGAGACCGGTGAACTCCGGCGCGGCGACGGCCAGTTTCGCGCCGGAGTGGCGCAGGACGTGGGCGCCGTCGAACTCCTGGTAGTTCGTGTTGACCGGCACCAGCTGCGCGCCGATCTTGGCCAGCGCCAGCCAGATCAACGGGAACTCGGGCTGGTTGCGCAGCATCACGGCGACCCGGTCGCCCGAGACGATGCCGCGTTCGGTGAGGGCCGCGGCGAGCGCGGAACTGCGTCGGTCGACGTCGGCGAAGGTGAAGCGCTCGCCTGTCTCGTCGAAGATCCAGGCGGTGCGCTCCGGCCATTGCCGCGCGGCCCGCGTGACGAGCTGCGCGAGCGTGCCGATCTCGGACAGCGGCGTCACGTCCGGCTCCGGAAAGCCTCCGTGGACGCGGCGACCGCGGCCGAGGTTTCGGTGATCAACGCGTGGCTGACCTCGAGCTCGAGCGCGGGCTCGATATCGGTGCTCGCGTCGAGGACGCGCTTCGCCATCGCTGCGGCTGCCGGCGGGTGCTCGGCGATCCGCTTCGCCCAGCTGAGCGCCTCGGCCTGGAGCTGGTCGGCGGGCACGGCGGCGTTGACCATGCCCAGCTCCGCGGCCTTCCGGCCGTCGAAGCGCTCGCCGAGCAGCAGGAGCTCCTTCGCCTTGAGCGGGCCGACGAGCAGCGGGAGCAGCCGCGACGCCGCACCGGTGACGCTCAGGCCCAGCGAAACTTCGGGGAACGCGAAGACGGTGTCCTCGGCGGCCAGGATCAGGTCGCAGCCGAGCGCGAACTCCGCGCCGGCTCCGATCGCGTAACCGTGCACCGCCGCGATCACCGGCTGGCGCAGCGCCCGCAGCCGCCGCGTGACGTCCTGGAGCAGGTCCAGCCGCGCCCGCGAATCACCCTCGGGGGTGGGTTCCTTGAGGTCGTGGCCGGCGCAGAAGGCGCGGCCGGTGCCGGACAGCACGACGACGCGGGCGTCGCTGCGCGCGGCGGCGTCGAGGGCGGTGAGGAAGTCGTCGACCAGGACGGCGGCGACCGCGTTCAGCCGCTCGGGCCGGTTCAGCCGGATGTGCGCGATGCCGTCCTCGACGGCGAACTCCACGGTGGGCATGCGGGCGATGCTAGACGTTCGATCGATCGATCGATAGCCTTTGAACGGTGCAGCGGCGCGAAGCGCCTCCGTTGAGGGTGGCGGCGGGGAGGAAGGCGGAGCATGCGGGTTGATGCGGTTTACGAGAACGCCACGGTGTGGACGGGCGCGGGCATAACCAGCGCACTCGCTGTGCTGCACGGGCGGGTCGTCGCGTTGGGGGACGACGCCCTCGAGCTGTCCGCGCGCTCACGTTTCGACCTGGCCGGCGGGTTCGTCGTGCCCGGGTTCCACGACGCGCACAACCACATGGCGTGGTTCGGGATGGGCCTCGACGACGTCCCGCTGGGCGGCTGCCGCAGTGTCGAAGAGGTCTACGACGCCGTCGCCGCCCGGGCCGCGACGCTGCCGGCCGGGAGCTGGGTGGTCGGGAGCGGGTACGACCAGAACAAGCTCGCCGGCGGCCACCCGGACCGGCACGGGCTCGACCGGGCAGCGCCGGGGATGCTGGTGCGGCTCAAGCACACGTCCGGGCACATGACCGTGGTCAACTCGGCCGTGCTGGACCAGCTCGACCTGGCGAACGTGCCGGTCGGCGGCGACGTCGTGCACGACTCGGACGGCTCACCGACGGGGTTGCTGCGCGAACAGGCCCAGCTGCTGCTGCGGCCGCTGACGTACCCGACGCCGGTTTCGCGCGTCGTCCGCGGGCTCGGCCGGGCGTCCGAGCAGTACCTGTCGGAGGGCATCACCAGCGTCCAGGAGGCCGGGATCGGCGGCGGGCTGGTCGGCGAGACACCCGCGGAGCTGGCCGCCTACCAGGTGGCGCGCGATTCCGATGTGCTGCGCGTGCGAAGCACGGTGATGGTCGCGGCGAGCGTGCTGCACGACCTGCCCGACGGCGCCGGGTTCGGTCTCGACCTGGGCCTGCGCACCGGCCTGGGCGATGAGTGGCTGCGCGTCGGGCCGATGAAGCTGTTCGCCGACGGCTCGCTGGTCGGGCGTACTTGCGCGATGCACGAGCCCTTCGACGGCGAGCCGGACAACCGCGGCTACTTCCAGGTGCCCGAGGACGAGCTGGCCCGCACGATCCGCCGCGCGCACGACGCGGGCTGGCAGATCGCGACGCACGCCATCGGCGACCGCGCGATCACGGTGGTGCTCGATGCGTACGAAGCCGCGCTGGCCGCTTCGCCGCGTACAGACCACCGGCACCGCATCGAGCACTGCGCGGTGCTTCAGCCCGCGGAGCTGTCTCGGCTCGCTTCGCTGGGATTGCTCGCTTCGCCGCAGGGACGCTTCGTCAACGAGCTCGGCGACGGCATGCGCGCCGCGCTCGGCGAGTCTCGCGTCCCGTGGTGCTACCGGCTGCGCAGCGTCCTCGACGCGGGTTGCGTGCTTCCCGCGTCTTCGGACCGCCCGGTCGTGAACGGCGCTCCGCTGCTCGCGCTGGCCGACATGGTGCGCCGGCGTACGGCCTCTGGAGCGCCCTTCGCGCCTGAAGAGGCGTTGACACCGGAGGAGGCGTTGCGCGCGTACACGTACGGCTCGGCTTACGCGACCTTCGCCGAGGGGGACCTGGGCACGCTCGAGCCCGGGAAGCTCGCCGACTTCGCCGTGTTGTCCGGCTCGCCGCTCGAGGAGTCCGCAATGGACGACCTCAGCGTGCAAGGCACCGCCGTCGGCGGCGAACTGCGTTATCAAGCCTGATGGCTCACTTCCCCACGAACTCGAGTGCTTCTTCCGCCAGCTCGGCCCAGGGCTGCGCCGACCGCGTGTCCAGCGCCAGCCACTCCTTCATCGGCGTGCCCTTGTTGGCGTCGAAGCGCGCCCCGTGCCCACCCTCGACCAGCTCGTCCACCCGGCCCTCGGGCAGCTTGAGCACCAGCTGCCCGCGGACGAACATCGCGAAGATCCGGCCGTTCACGCGCAGCGCTGTGCGCCCGAAGCCGCCGGTCGCGCCGGGTGGCGTGATGCCCGGGCGTCCGGTGAACTCGTCGACCAGGTCCTCGAACCGCCGCTCTGATGACATCGACCACCTCCGACCTCGACAGTAACGACCACCACCGACAGAAACGGGAGGCGAGATGCCGGTCCGCGACGCCGTCTTCGAAGACATCGAAGAAATTTGCGCGCTCATCGAAGAGCACGCCGTCTACGAGGACAACCACGACCTCAAGCTCGACCGCGCCGAGATGAGCGGCCACCTCTTCGGGCCGGACCCGAAGGCCTGGGTGCTGATCGCGACCCCGCCCGGCGAGCCCGGGACCGTCGCCGGCTTCGCCTTCTGCAGCTGGAACTTCTCCACCTGGGAAGCCCGGCCCGGGATCTGGCTCGACGACCTGTTCGTCCGGCCCGCCCACCGGCGCCACGGCCTCGGCGGGGAGCTGCTCGACGAGCTGCGCACCCGCACCACCGGACGCGTCGAGTGGGACATGCAGGCGGGCAACGAGAAAGGCGAGGCGTTCTACGCCCAGCTCGGCGCCGAACCCGTCCCCGGCTGGATCCGCTACCGCTGGCGGCCGTGAACTTTCACGTGAAAGATCCCGGCACCGTATCGTATGCGGCATGGGAGATGGTTCGGTCCGGAGGTCCTCGTCGGTCGAGGACTACGTCCGGGTGATCTACGGCCTGGTCGAACGCGGTGAGGCGGTCACGAACACCTCGCTCGCCGGCCGGCTGGAGGTCAGCCCGTCCTCGGCGTCGGGGATGGTCACGAAGCTGTCCCAGCTCGGGCTGGTCACCCACGTGCCCTACCGCGGGATCGAGCTCACCGCCGACGGGCGGCTCCTGGCGCGCTCGGTGCTGCGGCGGCACCGGCTGATCGAGACGTACCTGGTGTCCGAGCTCGGCTACACGTGGGACGAGGTCCACGCGGAGGCGGACGCGCTGGAGCACGCGGTGTCGGACAGGCTGGTCGAGCGCATCGCGGCCAAGCTGGGCAACCCGGTCCGCGACCCCCACGGCGACCCGATCCCGGCCGCCGACGGCAGCGTCGAGGAGCTCTCGGTCCGCATCCTGGACGACCTCGAGCCGGGCGCGGTCGGTGAGATCGCGCGGGTGTGGGACACCGACCCCGAGCTGCTGCGCTACCTGACGGAGCACGCGATCAACCTCGGCGAACGCATCGAGGTCGTCGAGCGGCAGCCGTTCGGGGGACCGATGGTCGTGAAGGTGGGTTCGCCGCCGGACGCGGCCACGCACGCCATCGGCAAGGAGATCGCGCAGGCCCTGTCGGTCGCCCTGCGCTGAGGGACGTACGCGCGAGTGACGTCGTGAAGCGGATGTGGTGACAAGCCCGCCACCTCGACCATGGCCTGCATGAAACCCTTCCGCTTCGGCGTCGTCGCCGGCCACGCGCCGGACCTCACGACCTGGACCGCCCAGGCCGAGCGGGTCGAGAAGCTCGGCTTCGACACCCTCCTCGCGACCGATCCCGTCGGCACCGCCGATCCCTTCGTTCTCCTCGGCGCCGCCGCCGCGGTCACCTTGGATCTCACCATCGGCACCTTCGTGCTCGCCGACCCCTTCCGGGACGCGCGTGCCCTCGACTGGCAGGTCCAGACCCTGCACCGGCAGACCGGGGGCCGGTTCGAGCTCGGGCTCGGCGTCGGGCGGCCCGGGGCCAGGGCACACACCGAGAATCTCGGCCGGGAATTCGGCGAACCGGGTGAGCGCATCACACGGATGGCGGAGACGATCGCGCAGCTCAAACGATCGAGCGACCGGCCGAGGCTGGTGCTCGCCGGCGGCGGGCCGAAAATGCTGGCGCTCGCCGCGCAAGAAGCCGACACCGTCACCTTCACCTGGATGCCGAAGACTACCGAAGCCGAAGCCGAGTCCATTGTGGATCGATTCCGTAAGCTCGCTGACGAACGGCTGCCGGACATCGAGCTCGGGCTGAACCTCATGGCCGTCGGGGACGAACCGTCGCCGGGAATCGCGCGGTGGGCCGGGGTCGACGTCCCGGAGCTCGCCGCCGCCGGCGCCGTCACCGTGCTGCCCGCTGATCCAGGTCAAGCGGCGGAAAGGCTTCTCCGCTGGCGGGAGCGGTGGGGGATTTCCTACGTCACGATCAACTCGGGCTACGCGGAACCGTTCGCCGCGATCGCCGAAACGGCGCGCGCGGCGTAACTCGCAGGTGGGTGAGGGCCCTTCCGATCTTGCGAAGCTGGGCCTACGCTCCAATTTTCGTACTCGGGAGTGCTTCGGAGCGTTGTGATGACCGGTCAGCGAACACGCACCATCGACCGGGGGGAACAGGCGGAGCTGGGCCAGCTGCTCTCCGCCGGGCCGTTCGACGTGGCCCTGCGGGCGGCGATCCGGGCCCGCGGGCTCGGTCTCGACCGGATCCGCTATCGCTTGCGCGGCAGGGGAACCACGGTCAGCCTGGCCACCCTCAGCCACTGGCAGTCCGGGCGGTGCCGGCCCGAGCGGCCGGAATCGTTGGAGGCGTTGCGGAATCTCGAGGACATCCTGAACGTGCCGGACGGCTCGCTCAGCAAGCTCCTCGGGCCGCCGCGGGGAAGAACACGATTTCACGCGCAGCCGCCGACGCTCAATTGAGCGTCGCCACCGGAAAACCGCTCAGGTGAGCACGTAGGCTCGCGGTATGCGAGCTGTGGTCATGGAGGAGTTCCGCGTCCCGCCCGTCGTGCGGGACGTGCCGGAGCCGGTGGCGCCGCCCGGTGGCGCGGTGATCGAGGTCGACGCCACCGGCGTCTGCCGCAGCGACTGGCACACGTGGCAAGGCCACGACACCGCGGTGAAGCTGCCGCACGTCGCCGGGCACGAGCTCGCCGGCCGGCTCGTCGCGCTCGGCGCCGGCGTGCGCGGGTGGGAGCTCGGCGCGCGGGTCACCGTTCCGTTCGTCTGCGCCTGCGGTACCTGCCCCCAGTGCGCCCGCGGTGACCAGCAGATCTGCGACCGCGAGTTCCAGCCCGGCGCCACCCACTGGGGGTCCTTCGCCGAGCGCGTCGCCATCGAGCACGCCGAGACGAACCTCGTCGCGCTGCCGGACTCGCTCGGCGCCGCCGAGGCCGCCGCGCTCGGCTGCCGGTTCGGCACGGCGTTCCGCGCGGTGCTGCGGCAGGGGCGCGTCACCGCGGGGCAGTGGGTTTCGGTGTACGGCTGCGGCGGCGTCGGGATCTCCGCGGTCCTGCTGGCCGTCGCGGCGGGGGCGAAGGTCGTCGCGGTCGACGTCGCGTTGCCCGCGCTGACACTGGCCGCGAAGTCCGGCGCCGCCCTCACCGTCGACTCGTCGGCCTTCGACGGCCCGGAAGCCGTCGCCGCGCACGTGCGCGAGCTGACCGGCGGTGGCACGCACGTCTCGCTCGACTGCCTCGGGGCGCCGTCGACCTGCGCGGCGTCCGTCGGCAGCCTCCGCAAGCGCGGCCGGCACGTCCAGGCCGGGCTGGTGCCGCCGGCGCAGGGTGTCGCGCCGATCCCGATGCACCGGGTCATCGGCGGCGAGCTGGAGCTCGTCGGCATCCACGGGCTCCAGGCGCACGAGTACCCGGAGCTGCTTCGCGTCGTCGAGACGGCGGGGATCGACCTCGCCGCGCTGATCGGACGGCGGATCGGCCTCGACGACGTCCCGGCCGCGCTGGCCGCGATGAACGACCCCGTGCCGGCTCAGCCGGGCGTCACCGTCGTGACGTTTCGTGACTGATCCGCGCCGGCGAGGTCAAGTGACCCGTTCGTAGCTGATCCACGCTGGCCTTGTGACATTCAGGTGTGAGAACGTCTAGTCATGGTGGCCCAAAGCGAGGGGATTCGGCCGCAGGAGCGCCCCGTTGGTCCGATCGGGCGCCTCCTGCGGCTGTTCACCAGCGCGGGCGTGACGTTCCGCGGCCACCGTGTTGTGCCTTCGACGATCACTGAACGTGTCCGGCGGGAGTCTCCGGCACAATCGAGGTGATGGACGCCCTCCTCCCGCGCCCGCGCGCCGAACTCGCGCCCGGTGCCGTCCACGTGCCCGACTGGCTCGGCTTCGACGAACAGCGCGAGCTCGTCGCCGCCTGCCGCGGCTGGCCCGGCTACCGCCACACGACCTACGCGGGCGGCGGTGTCATGTCGGTCAAGACCGTCTGCCTCGGCTGGCACTGGTACCCGAACGGCTACTCGCGCACGACCGGCGAGGGCGAGCCGGTCCTGCCGTTCCCGGGCTGGCTCGGCGACCTCGGCCGCCGCGCGCTCGCGGACGCCTACGGCGAACCGGCGGACGGCTACGAGCCCGACACCGCGCTGGTCAACTTCTACGCGGCGAAGACGAAGATGGGGCAGCACCAGGACAAGGACGAGCGCAGCCTGGCGCCGGTGGTGTCACTCAGCCTCGGCGACACCTGCGTGTTCCGCTTCGGCAACACCGAGTCGCGCGCCAAGCCGTACACCGACGTCGAGCTGCACTCGGGCGACCTCTTCGTGTTCGGCGGCGCGTCGCGGCTCGCCTACCACGGCGTGCCGAAGACGCTGCCGGGCACGGCCGACCCGGCGCTCGGCTTGACCGGGCGGCTGAACATCACGCTGCGGGTGTCGGGTCTCTAGTCCTCTGTGGACTCTTCCTCCGGGACGACGATGAGCCGGATGGCCAAGGCGCGCGAACCTTCGGGGTGCTGCCCGGGCTCGGTGACGTACTTCCAGAGCAGCTTCTGGTACTCCTCGACGAACGACGTGACCTGCTCCTTCGTCAGGTGCAGGCCGCCGCGGTAGATCTGGTTCCAGCCCTTCGCGTCGTCGTAGCCCGCGTAGGCCCGCGTGACCAGGCCGAGGTCGTGGCTCATCTTGAGCGCGCCGAGCTTGTGCGCGGCGTCGCGCTCGTCCGGCGTCATCTCCAGGCCGGGCGGGGTGTAGAGGTCCTTCATCAACGACTTCCACCAGCGTTCGCGGCCGGTGGAGCGCTCCTCGATCTCCGCGATCAGGTCGAGGTCGGCGAGCCTGCGGAGGTGGTAGCTGGTCGTCCCGGTGCTCTCGCCGAGGGCCTTCGCGACGCTCGTCGAGTTCGCTTCGCCGTGTTTGCCCAGGTAGGACAGGATGTCGCGGCGGACCGGGTTGGCCAGGGCCTTGTAGAAGGCCTTGAGATCCGCGCCGGTGAGGACGCGCCGTTCAGGACGTTCGACCATGGCCGGAGCGTACTACAGAGAATGTTTGCAAAGAATCTCTGCAATCGCTACCGTGGTCGGCGAACGGGGGTTCCGATGAAAAGACTCTTCTGGGCGGCGGGCCTGTGCCTGCTGCCGTGGATAGCGGTACTGGGGCTGACCCTGCCGGACGTCGTGCAGGCGCAGCACTGGCGGCTCGCGTGGACGGGCTTCGACACGGCCGAGGCGCTCGGCCTGCTGGCCACGGCGTGGCTGCTCGGCCGCGACGACCCGCGGATGCCGTTCGCCGCGATCGGCACGGCCACGCTGCTGCTGGCCGACGCCTGGTTCGACGTCGTGACGGCCGGCGACGACGTCGTGTTTTCGCTGCTCATGGCCGGTCTGGAGGTGCCGCTGGCACTGGCGTGCCTGTCCGTCGCGATGCCGCGGCCGGCGGTGCCGGCGCATGTCTGAACTGGACCCGCGCCTGCGCGACGAGATCGACGACCAGGTCGCGGAAGCGCTGGACGCCTACCTGGCCGAGCCGGGCAGACTGCCGGGCAGGCGCCTGTGGCCGTTGTGGCTCGCGATCGTCCTCACGAACATCGCCTGGCTGGTGGTCGTGAGTGGGAAACAGGGTTAGAACACTGTTTCCCACTCACGACGCGGGACGGAAGCTCACTGTCTGACCCGGCCGCAGCTGCGCCGCCAGGTCGAGGTCCTGCTCTTCGACGACGGCGATCACCGGGTAGCCGCCGGTCGTCGGGGAGTCCGCGTGGAACAGGATCGGCCGGCCCGACGGGGGCACTTGCAGCGACCCGGGCACGCACGCCTCGGACGGCAGCTCTCCTTCGCGTGAGCGGGAAAGCGGCGGCCCGGTCAGCCGGATCCCGACGCGGTCCGAGTCCGGCGAAACCGTGTACACAGTGGACAACAGCCGATCCGGCGCGGCGAACCAGTCGCGACGCGGGCCCGGCGTGACGCGCAGGACCGGCGCGGCGGGCAAAGCCGCGCGCGGCGCCAAGTCGGCCACCGGGAAAGCGCCGGGGGCACCCACCGGCAGCAGCATCCCGGCGGCGAGCGGCGGCGGGCCCAGCTTCCCGAGCGTGTCGGTGGATCGCGAGCCGAGCACCGGGGCCACGTCGATCCCGCCGCGCACCGCGACGTAGCAGCGCAAACCGGCGGAAGCCGTGCCCAGCACCAGTTCGTCTCCCGGCCACAACGTCATCGGCGCGTTCATGCCGCCCGGCGACACCGGGCACAGCGCGCCGGTCACCGCCACCGTCGTGACGGCCGAAGCGCGCAGCACCAGACCGCCCAGCGTCACCTCCAGGGCCGCGGCCCCCGGAGGGTTCCCGACGAGCCGGTTGGCCAGCCGGAACGACCCGCGGTCCGCGGCGCCGGACCGGCCGACGCCGAGTGCCGCGTGCCCGGGCCGGCCGAGGTCCTGCACCGTCGTCGTGAACCCCGGCCGCACTACTTCGAGTTTCACGCCGTCACCGCCTCGAACCGCACTCTCGTGCCGGACGGCAGCAGGTTCGGCGGGTCGCGCTCGACGTCCCACACCGGCACGTCCGTCCGGCCGAGCAGCCGCCAGCCGCCCGGGGACGCGCTCGGGTACACCGCGCTGTACTCGCCGGCGATCGCCACCGAACCCGCCGGGATGCGCGTCCGGGGCGTCGACCGGCGCGAGACGTGCAACGCCGGGTCCAAACCGGACAGGTACGCGAACCCCGGCGCGAACCCGCAGAACGCCGAGACGTACGAACCCGAGCTGTGCCGGTCGATCAGCGAAGCGACGCTCAACCCCGCCTCGGCCGCGACGTCGGCCAGGTCCTCGCCGTCGTACACCACGGGGATCACCACCTCGGCCGAAGCCGTCACCGCACTGTCCACAGGGGACACTTCACGCAACACGGCACCCAGGCGGTCCGCGTCCGTCACCGCCGGGTCGAAGCGGACCAGCAGCGTTCGCGCCGCCGGGACCAGCTCCTCGACGCCGGCCAGGTCCAACGACGTCACGGCAGCCTGGAAACCGAGCACGTCGTCCAGCTCCACCAGGACCGCACGCCGCCCGCAGGGCAACAGCCGGACGGTCATCCGGTGAACGCCCCCAGTTGCACGCCCGCCTCGGCCAGCGCCGCTTCGATCCGCTTGGCCAGCTCGACCGCGCCCGGCGTGTCCCCGTGCACGCACAGGGAGTCCGGCCGCAGCTCGAGCTTGGTGCCGTCCGCCGTGACGACGCCGCCGGTCGCCATGCCGACCGCGCGCTTGGCCACCACGTCGGCGTCGTGCAGCACCGCGCCCGGTTTCTTGCGTGAGACGAGCTTGCCGTCGGGGGTGTACGCCCGGTCGGCGAACGCCTCCGCGTACGCCACCACGCCCGCTCTTTCCGCCTGCCGCTGCATTTCCGAGTCCGGCAGGCAGAGCAGCGCGAGCGCGGGGTCGTACCGGCGCAGGCCGTCGACGATCGCCGCGGCCTGCTCGACGTCCACCGCCGCGGTGTTGTACAACGCGCCGTGCGGCTTCACGTACGTCACGCGGCTGCCCGCCGCGCGGGCGAACGCGTCCAGCGCGCCGATCTGGTAGAGCACCTCGTCCGCCAGGTCGGCCGGCGCGATGTCGAGCGCGCGCCGGCCGAACCCGGCCAGGTCGTGGTAGCCGACGTGCGCGCCGATCGCGACGCCGCGCTCGGCCGCCATGCCGCACACCCGCCGCATCACCGACGGGTCGCCGGCGTGGAAGCCGCACGCGATGTTCGCGCTGGTCACGATGTCGAGCATGGCTTCGTCGTCGCCCATCTTCCAGGCGCCGAAGCCCTCGCCGAGATCGCTGTTCAGATCCATTTCAGCCCACCCGGTAGTCGCTGTCGCGGGAGTCGGTGATGAACATGTACCCCGGCGCGTGCGTGATCGCGAACGGGGGCCGCGACGCCATCAGCGCCGCCTGCGGCGTGACCCCGCAGGCCCAGAACACCGGGACGTCACCCGGCTCCGCGTCCACCGGATCGCCGAAGTCCGGCCGGGAAAGGTCGTCGATCCCGAGCGCACGCGGATCGCCGACGTGCACCGGCGCGCCGTGGACGGCCGGCATCGCGCGGGTGATCCGGATGGCGTCGTCGACGCGGTCCTCCGGGATCTGCCGCATCGACACGACCATCGGCCCGAACAGCCGCCCGGCGGGCTCGCACGGCCGGTTCGTCACGTACATCGCGACGTTGCGGCCCTGGTCGACGTGCCGCAGCTGGACGCCCTCGGCGGCCAGCGCCGTCTCGAACGTGAAGCTGCAGCCGATGGAGAAGGCGACCATGTCGCTGCGCCACAGGCCGGTCGCGTCGGACACCTCGCCGGCCAGCACGCCGTTCTGCCAGATCCGGTAGCGCGGCAGGTCGGTGCGCAGGTCCGCGCCCTCGGCGAGCCGGGTGGCCGGATCGCCGGGGTCGGTGACGTCGAGCACCGGGCACGGCTGCGGGTTGCGGGTGCAGAACAGCAGGACGTCGTAGGCCCAGTCCTCGGGCACGGCGATCAGGTTGGTCTGGGTGAAGCCGTTGGACCAGCCCGTGGTCGGGCGGGCGGTGCCGCGGCGGAACACCGAGCGCGCTTGCGCCGGGGTGAACGTCGCCGGCTCTTCAAAGGTCGTCATGAGTTCCCCCTCAGTCGACGAGTTCGATACCCCGGGTCTCCGGCAGGCCGAGCAGTGCGAGGACGGCGATGCCGTACCCCAGCGCGCCGAACACGATCGCGCCGCCCGCGCCGAGGAAGCCCACGACGGTCGGGAAGATCGCGCCGACCGCACGGCCGAAGTTGTACGTGAAGCCCTGTCCCGTCCCGCGCAGCGACGTCGGGTAGAGCTCGGCGAGGTAGGCGCCGAAGCCGCTGAAGATCGCGGACATCGAAAAGCCGAGTGGGAAGCCGAGCACCAGCACGAGCCCGTTGGCGCCCTTGGGGATCTGCGTGTACGCGACGATCAGCGCGGCCGACAGCAGCGCGAACGTCAGGAATGTTTTCTTGCGACCCATCAGGTCCGTGAGGTAGCCGCCGCAGACGTACCCGACGAAGGCGCCGGTGATGAGGAACGCGAGGTACCCGCCGGTGCCGATCACGGTCAGCTCGCGCGTCTTCTTCAGGTAGGACGGCAGCCACGTCGAGATCGTGTAGTACCCGCCCTGGACGCCGGTGGCGAGCAGCGCGGCGAAGAGTGTCGTGCGCAGCAGGCCGGGCTTGAAGATCTTGACGAGCGTGCCCTTCGGGCGGTCGGCCTTCAGGCGTTCCTCGGCGCGCGGGGCGTCCTTGACGCTCTTGCGGACCCAGAGCACGAACAGCGCCGGGATGACGCCGGTCCAGAACATGATGCGCCAGGCCAGGTCGGGGCTCGCCAGGCTGAACACGACGGTGTAGACGATCACCGAGAGGCCCCAGCCGACCGCCCAGGCGCTCTGGACGAACGCCACGGTCCGGCCGCGGTAACGAGCCTGCGAGTACTCCGCGACCAGCGCCGCACCGGCCGCCCACTCACCACCGAAGCCCAGGCCCTGCAGGGCGCGGAAGATCAGCAGCGTCTCGAAGTTCGGCGCGAACCCGCAGAGCACGGTGAAGATCGTGTACATCGCGATCGTGATCTGGAGCGTGCGGACGCGGCCGATCCGGTCGGCCAGCATGCCGGCCCCGACCCCGCCGATGGCCGAGACGACCAGCGTCGTCGTCCCGAGCAGGCCGGCTTCGCCGCTCGAAATGCCGAAGTACGCGGTGATCGCGGCCAGGCCGAGCGGCAGGGTCTGGTAGTCGAACGAGTCCAGGCCGTAGCCGCCGAACGCACCGGCGAAGGCGCGTTGGCCGCGTTTGCCGAGCGTGCGGAACCAGTCGAACGGCCGGGCCTCGGTAGCAGTTGTCGCAGTCATGGGCACCTCCTGGCCAGTGTCTCATCGTGGCGTGCCTCACACAGTAGGGATTGTTGAACAATTCCACAAGACGGCAATTGGATCGTCCTCAGTGTGACGGGTACCATCCCTGCCGTGGGCATCGAAGACAGCGACCTGCCGGGCCTTCCGGGCTTGGAGGCCGACCGCGGCCTGGTCAGCCGCAAAAGCACGGCCGAGCGAGTCGCCGGCGTCCTGCGCAAGCGCATCGCGGAAGGCTTCTTCCTGCCCGGCGGCCGACTCTCGGAGCAGGACATCGGCAACGCGCTCGGCGTCTCGCGCAACACGCTGCGTGAGGCGTTCCGGCTGCTCACGCACGAACGGCTGCTCGCCCACGAGCTCAACCGAGGGGTCTTCGTCCGCATCCCGAGCGTCGAGGACGTCGTCGACATCTACCGCGTCCGCAAGATCATCGAATGCGCTGCGGTCCGGGGGGTGACGGCGAAGCCCGCGTCCTTCGCGCGGATTCGCGAGAAGGTCGAGATCGGCGACGAGGCCGCGCGCACCGGCAACTGGAAGGACCTCGGCACCGCGAACGTGTGGTTCCACCAGGAGCTGGCCGCGCTGTCGGGCAGCGAGCGCGTCAACGAGCTGGTCGGCAGGCTGACCGCCGAGCTGCGGCTGGTCTTCCACATCATGGCCGAGCCGCGGCGCTTCCACGAGCGCTACCTCCCGCGCAACCACGAGATCCTCGACCGCATCGAGGCCGGCGACGGCCCGGGCGCGGAGCAGCTGCTGATGAAGTACCTCGAGGACGCGGAGGAACAGCTGGTCGAGGCGTACGCGGACCGCGCCGAGGCGGCCCGGGCAGCGGTCGCGGCGGACTAGCGCGGTGACCGCCGGCCGGGTCGCGGCAGGCGGGCCGCAAACGTCTTGAATGAGTCATTCAGGACGTCGGAAGACCTGAATGACTCATTCAAGACATCGGCTGATCGAGCACCGCGCCGAGGCGGCTCGGGCGGCGGTCGCGGCGGACTGACTACGTCCTGCGGCGCACCATCTCGGTGATCCAGATGGGCGCGAACGGCGACGTGCAGTTCGGCGGCGTCGGGTAGTCCTTGAGCACTTCGAGGCGTTCGCCGATTTCGATGGCCCGGGCGCGGTGTCCGGCGTGCTCGATCCCGATCTGGGCCAGGCAGTGGTTCATCGCCCACTGCAGGCGGTCCGGCGCGTCCTTCATCTCCTTCTCGATGACGTCGAGCAGGCCGTCGAGGTCCTCAGGCTGCTTCGCGACGCGGTCGGTGGTCAGCGCCCAGCCGGCGCTCGCGACCACCGGGTCCGGGTCGGCGAACCACTTTCGGCGGAGTTCTTCGGCGTGCGGGCTCTTCTTGACCACGTAGCCGACGAGCCAGTCGTGCACCTTGGGCGTGCGCGCGGTGCGCAGCATGGCGTCCAGCTCGTCGCGCTCGAACGACTTCGGGCGGCAGATCAGCGTCGCCAGGAGCTTCGCCGCCGTGTCGTCGGTGGCCCACAGCTCGCGTGCGAGGTCTTCCTGCGTCTTCAGCCGCTTCGCGATCGCGCGCAGCTTGCCGAGGTTCACGCCGTGGTCGTCGCCGTGTTTCTCGTTCACGGCTCGGGCCTTCGGGTCCTCGAGCGCGGCCAGCTCGGCCAGTACGTCGTCCACCGTCGGTTCGGACACGGCGGCCAGTCTAGGGTGCCCGATCGGGCATCTCTGCCATCCGGACGCACCAAAACCGGTCCGGGCTGGATAATCTCTGAGCGGTTTCGCCGCCGGAGACCCCCAGCGGCAGGCGGAACCACACCGCTGCCGGGCCGGGGCTCCCCAGTGCCACGGTCCGGCAGCCCAGACCCGCAAAGCCGTGAAGGCCACCTTGAGGAACTCAAGGTGGCCTTCACGGCTTTTCCGGGGGGCCGGGTCAGCCGGCGTAGCGGGCGAAGATCCTCGTGAAGTCCCACGCCTGCTGGGAAACGCCCGAACACGTGTCGTCGTTCGGGTAGGCGCCCGGGCAGGGCCGGTCGCGGTTGGCCGACCAGAACGTCAGCCGGGCCAGGTGGTGCGTGTTCGCGTAGGCCAGGATCGTAGTGAAGTCGGCCAGGGTGACCGTCTCGCTGTTGTCCGTGATGCCGTTCATCGACGAGATGCCCATGTGCCGGTAGGCCGTGTCGTCGTCGTAGCCGTAAGCCGACTTGACGACGTTCTTGAGGCCTTCCGCCGCGCGCTGGGTGAGCGTGCCCATGTTCTGGCCCGCGCCGCCGAAGTCGAACGGCATGATGACCCAGCCGTCGACCGTGAGCCCGGCCTGAGCCGCCCGGTTCACCAGGCTGTTGTCCGGCCCCGACTGCCCGGTGCCGAACGTGACGTACAGCTTGATGCCCGCGTTGTTCGCCCGGACCGTCTTCAGCGCGTCGACCGTGCGCTGCTGCACCGTCGGGTTGCTGTAGGCGTCGGCCTCGATGTCGATGTCGATCGCCTTGAGGCCGTAGGCGTTGATCACCTTCTGGTACGCCGCCGCCAGCTCACCCGCGCTGCCACACGACGACTCCAGCTTGTTGCCGGAGTAGCCGCCGAACGACGGGATGACGTCGCCGCCGCCCGCGCGCACCGCGTTGATCGTGTTCTGGTCGACGCCGCCGGTCAGCGCGCGGCCGCCGTCCCACTGCGGGTTGCAGTAGCCGTTGGACAGGACGAACGCCAGCGTGAACCACTTGACGCCGGTGGCGTTCTGGATCGTCTGCGGGCTCGGCGGGTTGCCCCAGCCGTTGTAGAGGTACGGCGCCACGGCCATCACGCCCGGCCCGGTCGGCGGCGGGGTGGTGCCGCCGGACGGAAGCGTCCACTGCTGGTTGGCGCTGGTCGCGCACGTCCAGATCTGCAGCCGCGTCCCGTTGGCAGAGCTGTTGCCGGTCGCGTCGAGGCACTTGCCCGACCCCGTGTTGACCAGGTTCTTCGCCGCGTTGGCCGTCCATTTCTGGGCGTTGGAGCCGTTGCAGTCCCAGAGCTGGATCGTGGTGCCGTTGGCCGTGCCGGCGCTGGTGACGTCGAGGCACTTGCCCAGCGCCTGCAGCGATCCGTCGGACCCGGTCGTCCACTGCTGGGCGCCGCTGCCGTTGCAGTCGTAGAGCTGGATCGCCGTCCCGTTGGCGCTGCTCGCCGCGTTGACGTCGACGCACTTGCCGGCGAGGCCGGTGATCGGCCCGGTCGCCGCCTGCGCGACGCCCGGGGCGAACACAAGCGCTGACGCCGCGATCAGGGCGCCGAATGCCGCTGTCATCTTCATGCGGGCACGTTCCACTTCTGGTTGGCGGCGCCGGTGCACGTCCAGATCTGCAGACGGGTGCCGTTCGCGCTGGAATTGCCGGTCGCGTCGAGGCACTTGCTCGACGCCGATCCGACGATGTCCCGCGCCGCGGTCGCCGCCCATCTCTGGTTCGCCGTCCCGCCGCAGTCCCACAGTTGCAGCTGCGCACCGTCCGCTGTGGACTGTCCGGTCACGTCGAGGCACTTGCCCAGCGCGCGGATCGTGCCGTCGGTGCCGACCGTCCACTGCTGGGCGCCGGAGCCGTTGCAGTCGTAGAGCTGGACCGCGGCACCGTTCGCGCTGCTGGCGTTCGCGACGTCCAGGCACTTGCCGCCGAGGCCGGTGATCGCGCCGGTCTTGCCGGTGCCGCCACCGCCTCCGGTGCCCTGGGTGCCGTTCCAGGTGAACGTCGCCGAGGTGTGGCCGGGCAGGGAGTAGGTGAACGAGGAGTTGCCCCAGTTCACGCGCACGCTCTGGTTGCCGGTGCCGGTGTTGTACGCGATGAGCGCCTTCGAGCCGTCCGGGTTCTTCCAGGCGACGTTGCGGACCGTCGAGTTGTCGTTCGAGTCGATCCGGTACGCGCCCGGCTTCACGAACTTCGTCAGATGGCCCATCGTGTAGTACTCGACGGTGTAGTCGACCTGGCCGTTGCGCCCGTCTCCATTGTGGACCGTCACGAGCCCGGTGCACGTGTCACAGCCGCCGTTGTGCGGGTTGTGCGCCTGGTCCATCGCCAGGCTCCACTTGGTGACCGTGCGGCTCCAGTTGCGCGTGTAGTCGACGATGTTCGTCATGTCCTCGGCCTGCTGGTTCGACACCCAGGTGCCGCCCGAATGTTCGGTCGAATACGCGTTCACGGTCGGGTATTGGTTGTGCACGGTCGTCTGCTGCGAGACGTTTCCGCCGTAGCCGTGCCACGCCATGCCCCCGAAGTTCGGGTGCGTGCGGATGGCCGCATCGTCCATCGTGGGCGCCGCGAAGGACTGGTACTGGTCCCAGTTCCAGTCGAGTGCGAGGACCTTTGTGGACAGACCCGCGTTCTGCAGCGCGGGCAGCAGGTTGTTCTTCGTGAAGTACGCGAGCCCGGCGCCGTTCCAGTTGGTCGACGGGTAGCTCGCGCAGCACGTCGGCTCGTTCTGCACCGACAGGTAGTTGATCGGCACGCCGGCAGCCTGGTAGGCCTGGGCGTACTTGACGAAGTACTGCGCGTAGGCCGGGTAGAACTGCGACTCGACCCACCCGAGCAGGTAGCTGTCGTTGTCCTTCATCCACGGCGGCGCGCTCCACGGCGACGCCATGACCTTGATCTGCGGGTTGAGCTGCAGCGCCTGCTTGGTCAGCGGCAGGACGTCGGTCTGGTCGTGCGCGATGGAGAACTTCGTCAGGTTCGGGTCGGTCTGCCCGGCCGGGACGTCGTCGAACGTGTAGCTGTAGCGCGCGATGTCCGACGCGCCGATCGGGTTGCGCAGGAAGCTGATGCCGATGCCCGCGTTGGGATCGAACAGCTTCTGCATGACCTGGTTGCGAGTGGTGGCGCTGAGCAGGTTGCTCGAGTTGAGCAGCCACGCGGCGGAGTCGGTGAACGACGCGCCGGCGCCCTCGAACTGCTGGTAGGTCGTGTTTTCGTTGACGTTGATGGTCTGGCCGCCGGTCCCGGTCCCCGCGGTGAAGCTGATCGGCGTCTGCTGCTGCAGACCGCGGGTGACGTTGACGCCCTTCGCGTCGTCGGTCGTGGTGAGCCAGACGTTCACGGTCTCGCCCGCGGCCTGCGCGGGCACGGCGAAGGTGGCCGCGGCGAGCGCGGCGACCCCGAGCACGCTGAAGAGAGAGCGCTTCCTCATGGCAGTGTCCACTTCTGGTTCGCACCGGACCCGCAGGTCCAGATCTGGAGCCGGGTCCCGTTGGCGGAGCTGGTGCCGGTCGCGTCCAGGCACTTGCCGGAGCCGGCGTTCACGAGGTTCTGCGATCCGTTGGCCGACCACTTCTGCGCGTTCGAGCCGTTGCAGTCCCACAGCTGGATCGGCGTGCCGTTGGTCGTGCCGGCGCTGGTGACGTCGAGGCACTTGCCGAGGGCGCGCACGGTGCCGTCCGCATTGACCGTCCACTGTTGAGCGGTGGAGCCGTTGCAGTCGTAGAGCTGGACCGCGGTGCCGTTGGCGTTGCTGGCCGCGTTCACGTCCACGCACTTGCCGCCGAGGCCGGTGATCTGCCCCGCGTTCTGAGTGGGAGGCGTGGTGGTGCCGCCGGCGAACTGCGTGGCGACCTGCTCACCGAGGCTGGTGGCGTTGGCGTGGTTCTCGATCGGGTTGACGTGCGTGTTCGGGAACACGATGTACGTCACCGGACCTTCGGTGCCGCCGTTGGACGGGTCGGGGTTGATGCCGAGGTTGACAGCGGTGGCGTAGGACGCCTCACCGATGATGCTCGTCGGGCCGGTGTCGCCGACCACGGCGTAGGTGACCTGGTTGTTGTAGATCACCGCCACGACCGAGCCGCCGTCGATGCCGTAGTTTCGGTAGTCCCATGTGGACGTCGGCTGCGGCAGCACGATGTACGGCAGCTGCGCCGCGTTGAGCGGCTGGTCGGTCGAGGTGTGGAACGCCGTGTCGGGGTAGAAGCAGCAGTCGGTCTGCTCGTTGCATTGGGAAGTACGGACGCCGTCGCAGTCGATGTCCATGTCGGCCTTGAAGAAGACCGCGCCGTTGGCCTGGCAGACGGGCACGGTGGCCGCGCCGCCTTCGTCGAAGGAGTACTTGCCGTTCGAGATCTGCTGGCAGGACGTCGTCTTCGCGAGCAGCTGGCTCGCGGACGGTCCCGCCTCGACGGCGGCTTGGGCGGAGCCGGTGGTCAGGAAAGAAAGCGCTAACAGGGCACACCCCATTAGCGCGACGATGAATCGTCGCACTTGGATTCTCCTTGTGGGGGAAGGAAATAGTGCCGGGGAGGCGGACCGGGCGGGGCCCGCCTACCCGATGTGGTGGATCAGGGAGTGGTCCACTTCTGGTTGGCGCCGCCGCCGCAGGTCCAGATCTGCAGGCGGGTGCCGTTCGCCGAGCTGTTGCCGGTGGCGTCGAGGCACTTGTTCGCGTTGGGGTTCACGATGTCCTTGGCCCCGGAGATCGCCCATTTCTGGGCGGCGGTCCCGTTGCAGTCGTAGAGCTGCACCGCGGTGCCGTCCGCGGTGCCGGCCGCGTTGACGTCCATGCACTTGCCTAGCGCCCGGATCGTGCCGTCGGTGCCGATGGTCCAGTTCTGCGCCGCGTTGTTGTTGCAGTCGGTGATCTGGATCGGCGTGAGGTTGGCGGTGCTGGCGCCCGCGACGTCGACGCACTTGCCGCCGATGCCGGTGATCCGCCCGGTGCGCCCGCTCGGCGGGGTGCCGCCGCCGGTGTCGTTCGTGACGTGGACGTAGTCGACGACCAGCTGCTGCGGGAACTGCGTGCTGCTGTTGGGGTCGCCGGGCCAGTACCCGCCGACGGCGAGGTTGAGGATGATGAAGAAGTTGTGGTCGTAGACCCAGCGGTTGCCGTTCAGGTCGGACGGCGTGCGCGTCTGGTAGAGGTTGCCGTCGACGTACCACTTGATCTGGTTCGGCGCCCAGTCCACGGCGTAGGTGTGGAAGTCGTCGGAGAAGTTCGGGCCGTTGTAGGCCGCGCCGATGCCGCCGGAGCCGGAGTAGCCGGGGCCGTGGATGGTGCCGTGCACGGTGTTCGGCTCGAACCCGACGTTCTCCATGATGTCGATCTCGCCGTCGGTCGGCCAGTTGCCGCCGCCGAGCATCCAGAACGCCGGCCACATGCCCTGCCCGCGCGGGAGCTTCATGCGGGTCTCGAAGTGGCCGTAGGCCTGGCTGAACTTGCCGGCCGTGTTCATCCGCGCGGAGGTGTACTCGCAGCGGCCATACCAGCAGTTGTAGTTCCCGGGGTTTTCCTTCTTGGCGGTGATGACGAGGTGGCCCTGCCCGTCGAGCTGGGCGTTGTTGGTGCCCGACGTGTAGTACTGCCGCTCGTGGTTGTTGACGTTGTCGCCGGTTTCGAGCTGCCACTTCGACCCGTCGACGGCGGCGCCGGCGGGGCCGTTGAAGTCGTCGGTGAAGGTGGCGGCGGCTTCGGCCGCGGGGGCGGTCAGCGCTTGCTGTCCGAGGAACAGCAGCGAGCCGGCGGCGAAGAGGGCCGCTGCTCTTCGGAACCTGCGGAACTTGCGGAATGAGGTGGACATCGTTGTCGCCTCTCTCACCAGGGGGGACCGGCGTTCCGCGCGCAGCACGAAACGCGGGAGGGGAGGTGGCCTCGACTGCCGGGGCGGCGGCAGGCGCGACCGGTTACGCCGGCGCTCGCATCCCTGGGGCGGGGTCGGATCGCGGGCGGCGGCGGGTCTTTGTTGTGCCTGGCAACAAAGTATGCATGGTCCAGACAAGTCGGGCAACCGTCGGCCGGTCATTTTTTTTCAACCCGAATTAAGGGTGGGTGGGTGACGGGGTGGGCGGGTCGCGGTGCTGGTCGGCGGGGTTCCCGCTCAGTGGGGCATGGTTGGTAGTGCTCTTTCCGGCACCCCGAAGCTGTCATTGTGACTACGGCCGGCAACACCGCGTCAAGGCGGGAAAGATGCCTTGACCCGGCGCTGCCGGCCGTGTTCTGGCTTCGGATCGGGGTGCGGGGGAGCCTGGGTTCTCGTCGGTGTCTGGTCTCGTGGGCGCTCAGGCCGCGTCCGAGTCCGGGGCCCCCGGCTTCACGATCCTCGACGTCGCGCCCTGGTCCAGCAGGTCCGCCACCGGCAATGTCGCCGCTCCCGTCGCCACCGCGTCGAGACCCAGTGAACCCAGCTGGATCGATGTCTGGCTGAACGGGTGCCGCAGCGCGTGCTCGCCCGCCACTTCGCGGATGCGCGGCAGCAGCAGCTCGCCCAGCGCCAAGCCCGCCCACCCGCCAATCACGATGCGCTCCGGGTTGAACAGGTTGATCAAGTTCGCGATCCCCGCGCCGAGGTAGCCCGCCGTCTCGTCGAGCACCCGCGCCGCTGTCTTGGAGCGTGGGGCCGCCTCCAGCAGCGCCGCGAACTGGGCCTGCTCGTCCTCGCCCGGGACGTCCTTGCCGCGCACCCGGCGGTACCGGGCCAGCACCCCGCCCGCGCCGATGTATGCCTCCAGGCAGCCGCGCGCGCCGCAGCGGCAGTCGTTCCCCCCGTACGCGATCGTCGTGTGGCCCCACTCGCCCGCGCTGCTCGTCGAACCGCGGTACGTCGTCCCGTCCGTCACCACCGCCGCGCCGACACCCGAGCCGATCAGCGCGATCACCGCGTGCCGCGCTCCGCGGCCGGCGCCGAACCACATCTCCGCCTGGCCCTGGGTCTTCGCGCCATTGTCGACGAACAGCGGCAACCTCACGCCCGCGTCCCGCAGCAGCGAAACCAGCGGCACCGCGTCCCAGCCGACCGTCGGCGCGTGCACCAGCACCCGCGCCCCCTGCTCGACCGTGCCCGGCACGCCGATGCCGACGCCCAGCACCGCCGAGTCGTCGATGCCCGCGCTCGCGAACACCTCGCGCAGCCCGGACGTCACCTGCTCGACCGCCGTCGCGGGATCCGGCGCCTTCGGCAGCGGGTGCTCGACCGTCGCGAGGCGGTTCATCGCCAGGTCGAACAGCTCGACCTTGACGCCGGTCTCCCCGATGTCGACGCCCGCGACGTGCCCGTAAGCCGGGTCGACGCGCAGCAGCACGCGCGGCCGGCCGCCGTCCGACTCGACCTGTCCCGCTTCCGTGATGAGCCGTTCTTCGCCCAGTTCAGCGGTCACGTTGCTGACCGTGGCCGCGCTCAATCCGGTGAGCTGGCTGAGTTCGTGTCGCGACAGCGGACCGTCGAAGTACAGTTTCGACAGCAGCAGGGAACGGTTGTGCCTCCGCAGGTCACGGACGGTGGTGCGCTTGCTCGCCATGGGCAACCCATCTGAACTCTTACCGGCTCGACCAGCATGCCTGATCACCGTAAGTTGTGGCTATGTATTAAGTGGTGAACTAAGTCCCGAACCGATGGTCGCACGGACGGTCTCTGGCACAATCCCCCAGGTGACCCAGGTGGTACGCCAGACAACCCGTGACCTCCGGCGGCACAACCGCGCGGCGCTCCTCTCCTCCCTGTACCTCCGCGGTCCCGTCAGCAGGCTGGAACTAGTAGCTGAATCGGGACTTTCGGCCGCCACCGTTACCAACGTCGTCTCCGAGCTCATCGCCGACGGCGTCGTCGCGGAGGCCGGATCGGTCGAATCCGACGGCGGACGGCCCCGGACGCTGCTGGCCGTGCGGCCGGACTTCGGGCACGTCGTGGGCGTCGACGTCGGCGAGACGCACGTCGAGGTCGGCCTGTTCGACTGCGCGCTCGGGACGCTCGGCACGGTCCGTCACCCGCTCGTCGGCACCCGGCTCGATCCGGACGAAGTGGCCGGACTGGTGCGAACCGGCATCGCGGAAGTGCTCGAAGGCGGCGAACCGGACACGGTGTTCGGCGTCGGCATCGGCGTGCCCGGTGCGGTCCGCGACGGCGGGATCGTGCACGCGCCCACCCTCGGCTGGCGCGGCGTGGCCTTCGCCGACCTCATCGACCCGCACATCCAGGCGCCCCTCCACCTCGACAACCGCGCCCGCACGCTCGGGCAGGCCGAGACCTGGCGCGGCGCCGGCCGGGGCGCCGAACGCGCCATCGTCGCCCTCCTCGGCGTCGGGGTCGGGGCCGCCGTCGCGACGGCCGGGCGCTCGCACCCGGACATCACGACCAGCGAGTGGGGCCACACCGTCGTCAAGGCGGCCGGGGCGGCCTGCCGCTGCGGCTCGCACGGCTGCCTGGAGGCCTACGTCGGCACCGAGGCGGTCGTCCGCCGCTACGCCGAGAGTGTTGACAAGGAACCGGTCATCGGGGACGAAAGCGACGTCGAGCTGGCGCACATCGTCGAGGAAGCCCAAGGCGACGGCCCGGCCGCCGACGTGCTCGCCGAGGCCGCCGAATACCTCGGGATCGGCATCGCGAACCTGATCAACCTGCTCAGCCCGGACCGGGTGGTGCTGTCCGGCTCCGCGGGGGCGATCATGGGACCGGCGATCCTGCCCGCCGTGCGCGACGCGGTGGGCCGGCACGCGCTGGACTACCTGGCCGGGCGCACCGAGGTCGTCCTCGGCCGGCTCGGGCCCGAGGCGGTCGCGCTCGGCGCGGCCACCCTGCCCATCGCGCAGCTGCTCGCCAACGGGGGCCGGACCGGCTGATTCCCTTGCGTCGCAAGGAGTAGTGCTGCCAACAGGTCCAGACCGCCAGTTCTTTTATTACTTAAACTTAGGTACAAAACGTTACCGCCGTGTTATTGACGTGACCCGAGTCACCCGGGTTGACTTCTGGGCGTCGTTCGGTCGCCGGCGGTCGGGGCTCGCAACCAGTCGACACTCAGCACGTCGTCGATGACCAGGAGGAACCGATGCGAGTCAAGCGCTCCATCGTCGCAGCGCTAGTGGCGGTAATGGCTTTGGGGGGTTTGACCGCGTGCGGGAGCAGCAGCTCCGACGCAGGTCAGAGCAACCCGAACGCCGTGCTCAACGTGGGCAAGCCCGACGGCCCGCAGTCGGAGAACAACAACCCGTTCCTCGAGACTTCGGCCCTGTCGAACATGGGCTACCGGTGGATGATCTACGAGCCCCTGGTCATGCACAACCGCGTCAAGCCGCAGGATCCCGCCAAGCCGTGGCTGGCGACGAAGTGGGACTGGTCGGACAACTACAAGAAGCTGGTCCTGACCGTCCGTGACGGGGTGAAGTTCTCCGACGGCCAGGCGATGACCGCCGAGGACGTCGCCTACACGTTCCAGCTGCTGCGCGACAACAAGGCGCTGAACGTCGACGCCGTCCCCTACAAGGACATCGCCGCGGCCGGCAACCAGGTGACGCTGGGCTTCGAGACCTCCCAGTTCGTCAACCAGCTCAAGATCCTGCAGACCCTCGTCGTGCCGAAGCACGTCTGGCAGGGCATCAAGGACCCGGCGCTCGACACGGTGAAGAACCCGATCGGCACCGGTCCGTACACGCTGAAGTCGTTCACGCCGCAGACGATGATCGTCACGCTGCGCGACACCGGCTACTGGCAGGAAGCGCCGAAGGTCAAGGAGATCCGCTACACCTCCTACACCGACAACAACGCGCAGGTGTCCGCGCTGGTCAGCGGGGCGTCGGAGTGGAGCTTCGTCTTCATCCCGAACTACAAGGCCGTCTACACCAACAAGGACCCGCAGCACTACAAGCTGTGGTTCCCCGCGCAGCTGGCCGTCCACGGCCTGTGGTTCAACACCGAGAAGGCCCCCTGGAACGACGCCAAGCTGCGTCAGGCGGTCAGCAAGGTGGTCAACCGCGACGACATCTTCAACCAGGGCGAGGCCGGCTACTTCTACCCGAAGAACGACCAGGTCACCGGCATCCCGACGCCGGCGGGCGACTCGTTCATCGCGCCGCAGTACAAGGGCCAGACGGTCAAGGTCGACGTCCCGGGCGCCAAGGCGCTGCTGACCGGCGCCGGCTACAAGTTCAACGGCGACAAGCTGGCGGACCCGAGCGGCAAGCCGGTCACCCTCAAGCTCACCGTCCCGTCGGGCTGGTCGGACTACATCACCGACCTGGAGATCATCAAGGACAACCTGTCGCAGATCGGCATCACCGCGACCGTCGAGAAGATGAACCAGGACGCGTGGATCAAGTCGGTCGACACCGGTGACTTCGAAGGCCTGATGCACTGGACCAACGACGGTGCGACGCCGTACGACATGTACCGCGACGTCATGGACGGCAGCCGCTACAAGCCGACCGGCCAGGGTGGCATCAACGGCAACTACGGCCGCTTCAAGAACGACGAGGCGACCCAGGCGCTGGCGACCTACGCCAACGCCGAGGACGACGCCGCCCGCACCGCCGCCATGGCGACGCTGCAGAAGATCATGATCGACCAGCAGCCGATGGTCCCGACCTCGGCGGCCAACTCCGGTGGCGAGTACAGCACGAAGAACTGGGTCGGCTGGCCGGACGAGGCCAACCCGTACGGCCCGGCGCAGCCCACCCTGCGCAACGCGCTCGACATCGTCCTGCACCTGAAGCCCGCGGCCTGATCCATGGCGGACTCAGTTGTGACGGATCACGGGGACGGCCGCGGCGACGCGGCCGCCCCCGCCCCCTCCGACCCCATCGCCGTCGGGTCGGAGGGGGGCCTCCCCACCTCGGGCGAGGTGACCGGCGACGTGGTCCTCGAGGCCACGGGACTCACCAAGCACTTCCCGGTACGGCGGCGCGGACGCGCGGGTCTCACCGGCCCGCGCCGCGCGGTCCAAGCCGTCGACGACGTGACCCTGACGCTGCGGCGGGGCCGGGTCACCGCGCTGGTCGGGGAGTCCGGCTCGGGCAAGTCGACGGTCGCCCGCCTGCTCGCGGGCCTCTACCCGCGGACCGGCGGGGACATCCGGCTGCACGGCGAGACCGTGAACATCCACCGCGGCCGGGCGTTCCGCGCCTACGCCCGGCGGGTCCAGATGATCTTCCAGGACCCGTTCGCGTCGCTGAACCCGGTGCACACCGTGCGCTACCACCTGACGCGGGCGCTGAAGATCCACGGCCGGGCGGGCGACGACCTCGAGAAGTCGCTGCACGACCTGCTGGCCCGGGTCCAGATGACGCCGCCCGAGCGGTACGTCGACAAGTTCCCGCACGAGCTGTCCGGCGGGCAGCGCCAGCGCGTCGCGATCGCGCGGGCGCTGGGCGCCGACCCGGAGGCGCTGCTGGCCGACGAGCCGGTGTCCATGTTGGACGTCTCCATCCGGCTCGGCGTGCTGAACCTGCTGCGTGACCTCAAGGAACGCCTGCAGCTGGCGATCCTGTACATCACGCACGACATCGCGTCGGCGCGCTACTTCGCCGACGAGACGATGGTGATGTACGCGGGCCGCATGGTCGAAGGCGGCGACAGCGAGACCATCACGCAGAACCCGGCGCACCCGTACACGCGCCTGCTCATCGACTCCGCGCCCGACCCGGACCGGTTGTCCGGCGGGAGTGACGAGCTCGATCCCGGCGAGGTGCCGGCCGAGCGCGGGGCCGGCGAGCCGCCGAGCCTGATCGACCCGCCGCCGGGCTGCCGGTTCCACCCGCGCTGCCCGGTCGCGATGGAGCGGTGCAAGACCGACCTGCCGCCGCGGTTCGAGGTCGACGACGCGCCCGGCCACTGGGCCGCGTGCTGGCTGTACGACGGAGCCGCGCGATGAGGTTCCTGCTGCAACGGCTGGCCTTCTACGTCTTCACGGCCTGGGCCGCCGTCACCATCAACTTCTTCATCCCGCGGATGATCCCGGGCGACCCGGTGCAGTCGCTGATCGCGAAGAACCAGGGCATGATCAGCGCGGAAGCGATGCAGTCGCTGTACACGCTCTTCGGACTGGACAAGAACGAAAGCCTGATCTCCCAGTACTTCGACTACTGGGGCCAGCTCTTCCGGGGCGACCTCGGGATCTCGTTCACGTTCTTCCCGTCGCCGGTGTCCGAGCTGATCGGCGACAGTCTGCCGTGGACGATCATCCTGGTCGGCATCACCACGATCGTCGGCTTCGCGCTCGGCACCGGCCTCGGCGTCATCGCCGGCTGGAAGCGCGGCTCGTGGGTCGACGGCCTGCTGCCGGTGACGACGTTCCTCTCGTCGATCCCGTACTTCTGGCTCGGCCTGATCGCGCTGACGCTGCTGGCCGGCCCGGGCAGCTTCTTCCCGTCGTCCGGCGGCTACGACCCGGGTGTCGTGCCCGGCTGGGACGGCGGGTTCATCGGCAGCGCGATCCAGCACAGCCTGCTGCCCGCGCTCACCATCCTGATCAGCTCGATGGGCAGCTGGATCCTGGGCATGCGCAACATGATGGTCACCGTCGCGTCGGAGGACTACGTCACCGTCGCGCACGCCAAGGGCCTGCCCGAGCGCCGGGTGATGGTCGGGTACGCCGCCCGCAACGCGCTGCTGCCGAGCGTGTCCGGCTTCGCGCTGGCGCTCGGCTTCATCGTCGGCGGCACGCTGCTGGTGGAGATCGTCTTCTCGTACCCCGGCGTCGGGTACCAGCTGTTCCAGGCGGTCGGCTCGCAGGACTACCCGCTGATGCAGGGCATCTTCCTGATCATCACGCTGTCCGTGCTGGTCGCGAACCTGTTCGCCGACGTCGCCTACCTCGCGCTCGACCCCCGCACCCGGAAGGAGGGCTGACATGGCCGTACCCGCGGCGGACGTCAAAGCCGCCCAAGCCCTCCCCGTCGACGTGGTCGCCGGCCGGTCGAAGCGCCGCCGGTTCCGGTTCCTGACCGGCGGCAAGACCGTCACCGGGCTCGCCGTCACCGTCTTCTTCGTGGTGATCGCGATCATCGGGGAGTGGATCGCGCCGTTCGACCCGTCGGCGCGCAGCAACGACCTGCTGGAGGCGCCTTCGGGGCGGCACTGGTTCGGCACCACCCACCTCGGCCAGGACATCTTCAGCCAGGTGGTGGTCGGCACGCGCAGCGTCATACTGGTCGGGTTGACCGCCGGGATCGTGGCGACGATCCTCGCGGTGATCGTCGGCGTGACGTCCGGCTACCTCGGTGGGACGCCGGGTGAAGGACTTTCCGCACTGTCCAATGTGTTCCTGGTGATCCCGGCGCTGCCGCTGATCATCATCATCGGCAGCGCGGTGCCCACCGGCGGCGACTACCTGGTGGCGGTGATCATCGGGCTCACGTCCTGGGCGTGGGGCGCGCGAGTGCTGCGGGCCCAGACGCTTTCCTTGCGAGGCCGGGAATACGTCGAAGCGGCCCGGGCGACCGGCGAGTCGACGTGGCGGATCATCTTCTTCGAGATCCTGCCGAACCTGACCGCGGTGATCGCGTCCAGTTTCGTCGGCACGGTGATCTTCGCCGTGATGTCGGAAATCACGCTCGCGTTCGTCGGCGTCTCGGGACTGTCCAACTGGAACTGGGGCACGATCCTGTTCTGGGCGCAGAGCCAGCAGGCCCTCGCGCAGGGCGCGTGGTGGTGGTTCGTGCCGGCCGGGCTGGCGATCGCGATCCTCGGCACCGCGTTGTCCCTGCTCAACTTCGGCATCGACGAGTTCGTCAGCCCGCGGCTGCGCGGCAGCGGCAAGGCGCGCGTCAAGGGCGCCGACGGACGGACGCATCGCATGCGCGTGGGCTTCACGCCCGTGCTCGGGCGGGAGGAACAGTCATGATGGACCCGGTCCTGGAGATCAAGGGCCTGGACGTCGACTACGGCGTCGGCGACGAGGCCGTGCGCGCGGTCCGGGACGTGCACCTGACGCTGCACCGCGGCGAAGTCCTCGGCCTGGCCGGGGAAAGCGGCAGCGGGAAGTCCACTTTGGCCTACGGGCTGACGCGGCTGCTGGCGCCGCCGGGCGTGATCCGCGGTGGGCAGGTCATCTACCACCCCGCCGACGGCGAGCCCTACGACGTCCTGAAGCTGACGGACAAGCAGCTGCGCGACTTCCGGTGGGCGGAGACGTCCATCGTGTTCCAGGGCGCGATGAACTCGCTGAACCCGGTGCACAAGGTCGTCACGCAGCTCGTCGACGTCATCAAGGCGCACGAACCGCGGTCGACTAAGGCCGGTCGGCACGCGCGGGCGAAGGACCTGCTCAAGCTGGTCGGGATTTCGGCCGACCGGCTGGAGGCGTACCCGCACCAGCTCTCCGGCGGCATGCGCCAGCGCGTGATGATCGCGATGGCGCTCGCGCTCGAACCGCGCGTGGTCATCATGGACGAGCCGACCACCGCGCTCGACGTCGTGATGCAGCGCCAGATCCTCGGCCAGCTCGTGGAACTGCGCGAGCGGCTCGGCTTCTCGGTCCTGTTCATCACGCACGACCTTTCGCTGCTGGTCGAGTTCTCGGACCGGATCGCGATCATGTACGGCGGCCGGATCGTCGAACAGGCCCCGGCGTCGGCGCTCTACCGGGACGCGCTGCACCCGTACAGCCACGGCTTGCTGAACTCGTTCCCCGCCCTGCGGGGGCCACGCCGCGAGCTGTCCGGGATCCCGGGATCGCCACCGGACACGCGCGGGATGCCGCTCGGCTGCGCGTTCCACCCGCGGTGCCCCAAGGCCTTCGAGCCGTGCGACTCGAAGGTGCCCGAGCTGGGCTTGCCCGGCGGCGACCCGTCGCGGGAAGTGGCCTGCTTCCTGCACCCGGTCGCCAACCCCTGAACGCCGTCCGTCCTATCCGGTCCCATCCTGGAGGAGACCCGCCTTGACCGAGACCACAGCCGCGACCGCCGAACAGCAGGCGCTGATCGACACGCTGCCGCCGGACTTCCGCTGGGGTGTGGCGACCGCCGCGTACCAAATCGAAGGCGCGGTCGCGGAAGACGGGCGCACTCCGTCCATTTGGGACACCTTCTGCCAGGTTCCGTGGGCCATCGACAACAACGACACCGGTGAGGTGGCGTGCGACCACTACCACCGGATGCCGGCGGACATCGAGCTGGTGAACGAGCTCGGCGCGGACACCTACCGGTTTTCCGTGGCGTGGCCCCGGGTCCAGCCGCGCGGCCGCGGCGGCGTCAACGAGGCGGGCATCGGCTTCTACGACCGGCTGGTCGACGAGACGCTCGGCAAGGGCATCGCGCCGTGGCTGACGCTGTACCACTGGGACCTGCCGCAGGAACTGGAGGACGCGGGCGGCTGGCCGGCGCGCGACACGGCGTACCGGTTCGCGGACTACGCGATGCTGGTGTTCGACCGGCTGTCCGACCGGGTCCGGCATTGGACGACGTTGAACGAGCCGTGGTGCTCGGCGATGCACGGGTACGTCCACGGCGTGATGGCGCCGGGGCGGCGGGACTACGCGGCCGGGCTGCACGCGGTGCACCACCTGCTGCTGGGCCACGGGCTCGCGACGCAGCGGATGCGCGAGGCCGCGCCGCCGGACACGGAGTTCGGCATCACGCTCAACATGTGCACGGCCGACCCGGCGACGGACTCCCCGGAGGACGTCCGGGCCGCGCGGCAGGCCGACGGCCTCGGCGTCCGGATCTACCTGGACCCGCTGGTGCACGGCCGTTATCCGACGGACGTGGTGGAGGACCTGGCCGACCGCGGTGTGAAGCTGCCGATCCAGGACGGCGACCTCGACGTGATCTCGACGCCGCTGGACTTCCTGGGCGTGAACTACTACTTCGGCCAGCAGTTCTCGGGCGTGGACGAGTCCGGCAACGCGGTCGACGACGAGGGTGTCCCGGCGTCCCGGACGGTCCCGTTCGGCGAGCCGACGACGGCGATGGGCTGGGAGATCCTGCCGGACAAGTTCACCGAGCTGCTGACCCGGCTCGGCCGCGACTACCCGGGCCTCCCGATGTACATCACGGAGAACGGCTCGGCGTTCGACGACGACCCGGACTCGTCCGGTTTCGTCCGCGACGAGCAGCGCACGGCCTACCTGGCTTCGCACATCGCCGCGGTGGCGGCGGCGCGTGAAGCCGGGGCGGACGTGCGCGGGTACTTCGCGTGGTCCCTTTTGGACAACTTCGAGTGGGCGTACGGGTACGCGAAGCGGTTCGGCCTGATCCGCGTGGACTACGAGACGCAAGCGCGCACGATCAAGCAGAGCGGCTACTTCTACCGCGACACGGTGCGGCGGGTCCGCGGCAGCTGACTCAGACCGGGACGCCGGTCCGGTGCGCGAACGCGGTCAACCCTGGGAGGTTGCGAGCGTTCGGGTGCCGGACCAGGCTCTCGGTGATCTGGTGGATTGCCTTGTGGTAGCGGACTTCGTCGGGCGACGCATGCT
This sequence comes from Amycolatopsis sp. NPDC051371, assembly GCF_040682155.1. Lineage (NCBI taxonomy): Bacteria > Bacillati > Actinomycetota > Actinomycetes > Pseudonocardiales > Pseudonocardiaceae > Amycolatopsis > Amycolatopsis sp. NPDC051371. The sequence goes on along the minus strand of NZ_JBFBAG010000029.1, from coordinate 101,654 downwards.
CAGCCGCCAGCAACGCGCGGTAACACTGCTCCGGCTTGCCCCATTGGTGAAACGCTCTTGCGACGTCCGAGTAGTAGCGAGCCCGCCTCTCGACCACGGGGATCGCGGCCGGATCGATACGGCGTGCGTGTTCGATCGCGGTACCCGAGTCGCCGAGCACCCGAGCGATGCTGACTTGGTAGAGACTTACCGCGGTGGAGTTGAAGGCGGCGGAATGCGGCCCGGCTTCCATCCGGCCGGCGGCCTCGGCGGCTTCGGCGATCAAGGATCTCGCGGTGTCTCGATCACCATCGACAGCAGCCGTGTAGGCACCGGTCTCGAGCAGGGATCCGTACACCGAGAGGTGCTCGGTTCCGCGGTGGAGTTCGGGTTGCAACGCAGCGGCAGTGTCGAGAACGAGCTGACGAGCGGTTTCGGGCCGACCGGCGCGACGCAGCACGATTCCCCAGCTGCGGCGAGTCGTAGCCTGGGTGAGGGTGTCGCCGCAGGCGTCGGCGGCCCGGAGTGCCCGGTCTGCGGCGGTCCACGCCAGCCGGTCATTGCCGACCTTGATCATCAGCTTCGAGGTCAGTGTGTACAGCTCGGCCAAGTGCCGGTTGACCGCGGCGACAGCGTCGGAGGTGTGCAGGTCCGCGCGGGTGGCGAGGGCGCGGGCGAGCACTTCGGGCATCAGGGCGGCGACATCGCGGTATTTCGCCTGCTGGAACACCGAGCGGGCTTGGGCGACAGCCAGTCTGAGCTCGGCGAGCTGGACGGGCTCCACGTGGGCGATGGGCGGGTTCAGCAGCGAGGTCTCGAGCGAGCGGATCGGGTCGGCGGCGCCGAACGCCGGCGTGGCCCCGAGCAGCGCCCTTCCGGTCAAGCCACCGACGCCGAAGAGCAACGTGCGACGCCGCATCGGGTCGTCCTCCTCGAGCATCGGCACCAAGACTGGGCCCACAGTAGGCCCACAACCAGGCATCGTCCTGTCGGACACACCGTCCGGGGTATCGGGGAGGAGGCCGAAAACCTGCAAGGGCAGGCCCAATGCGGTCGCGAGGAGTTGCAACACGCCGATATCGCGCAATGGTGACCTGCCATTCTCCCACCGGGAAATCTGGCTGGCCGAGAATCCGCAACGCCGCCCGAGCGCGCCTTGCGTCGAGCCTGCGGCTGTTCTCGCGATGCGAACCACGTCGCAGGGCGGTCGAGGGTCCCGGAGAAGGAGTGCGAGGATCTGGTCCTGCTGCATCGGCGACCTCCCCCGATGGGGTTCCGGCTTCTCTACGGTAACTCCGGAAAGTAACGGAGAAGCCGGTTTGCAGAATTCGCACATGATGTGCGCGATCGGTCCGACCGAAGCCCGACGTCCTCCGCGTGTTTTGCTAGGTCCGTGTGGGGAGGAGAGTCCAATGGACCGAGCGCTGGTCATCGCCTTTTTCGAGGCCGCGGATGCGCGCTTCGACCCCTCCGGTGCGGCGGCGTTCGCCCGTCGGCTCAGACGTGAAGTCGATGCCGGGCGGATTGCGTTCCCGCGGCCGCTCGTCATCGGGGGCAGTCACCCACACGGATGCCTCGCCCTGGATCGGTTCCATGCCGGCGTGACCGGATTGGCCCACACAGCTCGAACGCTCACGCGCGGTCTCGCGGACATCGCCGGAGGCGGCTTCACGATCTGCGTCTGCGGCACTGGCCGGCTCAGCGTGGTGACTCTGGTTACCCGCGCGGTGGCGTGTGAGCTGAAAGCTCAGCGTAGGAACGAAGCGGTCGTCGGGTGGGTCGGCGGGCCGGACCGAGCAACGGTGGTTGCCGCTTTGTGAGCGGGGGTGGGGTTCGCCCCACCCCCGCGTCGGTGGCCGGCACCATGGTTCGCCACCCCTGAGCACCCCTAACGTCGGACGGGCAAGATCCCGCGACGACGGACAGGGGGAATCATGGCGGTCCGGACAGAGGTCAGGCCGATCCCGCGCACGACGGTGACGAAGGCCTGGTGGCGACGGCCGTGGATCGGTCCGCTGGCCCTCGTCGTACTCGCCTTCCTCTCCTTCTCGCTGCCGCCCTACCTGGCCCTCGACCCGGCGCAGTCGCGGGTGCCGCAGCCCGAGGGGTTCCCGGCGCACTACTGGTTCCTCGTCGGGCACGTCATCTTCGGCTCGGTCGCGATGATCGGCGCTGTCCTGCAGATCTGGCCGTGGCTGCGCCGGACGCACCCGGTGATCCACCGCTACGCCGGCCGCGCGTACGTCTTCGCAGGCGTGCTGCCCTCCGGGCTGATGGCCCTGACCATCGGGTCGCAGAGCCCGTTCGGCCCGGTGACCCGCGTCAGCGACGTGCTCGCCGCGGTCCTGTGGATCGGGTGCACCATCGCCGGCTGGCGCGCGGTGCGCGAGCGGCGCTTCGGCGACCACCGCAAGTGGATGATCCGCAGCGTGACGCTGACGTTCTCGATCATCGTCAACCGGGTCATCTCGCCGATCGCGATGATCGTGCTGGAACCGCAGATCCCGACGACCTTCGGCGGCAGCGAACTCGCCTACAGCCAGAGCATCGGGGCCCTCTCATCCTGGGGCGGGCTGGCGTTCGCGCTGATCGTCAGCCAGCTGATCCTGGAGCGGCGGCCCGCGAAGAAGCCGGCCGGTGCGCGGTGACGGTCACCGGGACGGCGGCCCCGCCTGCCGCGAGACCGGGTAGGACGTGGTGGCGGCGGCCGTGGATCGCGCCGCTGGCGTTGCTGGTCGCCGCTTTCCTCGCCTACTCGGTGCCGCCCTACCTCACGCTGGACCCCGCGCAGTCCCGGGTCCCCGCGCCGCCGGGGTTCGCCGCGCACTACTGGTTCCTCGTCGGGCACATCCTCTTCGGCACTATCGCCATCGTCGGCGTCATCCTGCAGGTCTGGCCGTGGCTGCGGCGCACGCACCCGGTCGCCCACCGGCGCATCGGCCGCGTTTACGTCTTCGGCGGCGCGATCCCGTCCGCGCTGATGGCGTTGAGCATCGCCCTGTTCAGCCCGTTCGGCCCGGCGGCCGGCGTGCTGAACGTCGTCGCGGCGCTGCTGTGGCTCGGGTTCACCATCGCCGGCTTCCGCGCGACCCGGCAGCGCCGGTACGCCGACCACCGGCGGTGGATGATCCGCAGCTTCGCGATGACCATGAACACCTTGCTCAGCCGGGTTTACGCGCCGATCGCGTTCATCGCCCTCGGCCCGCACTACCCCGACCAGGCCACGCTCTTCCCAGCCGCCTCGACGCTGGCCGGCACGATGAGCCTGCTCACCCTGCTGCTGCTCAGCCAGTGGTGGCTGGATCGCCGGCCCGCGAAGAAGCCAGCCAGCGTGCGATGATCGTCCGCTGGATCTCCGACGCGCCTTCGTAGATGCGCGGCGCCCGGACTTCGCGGTAGAGGTGTTCGAGCAGGTGCCCGCGTCGCAAGGCGCGGGCACCGTGCAGCTGGACCGCGGAGTCGACGACGAACTGGGCAGCTTCGGTCGCGAACAGCTTCGCCATCGCCGCGCGGCCGCCGAGGTTCTGCTCGCCGGCGTCATACGCACCCGCGGCCGCGTAGACCAGGAGCCGGGCCGCTTCCGTGCGCGTCGCCATCTCCGCCAGCGCGTGCGCCACCGCCTGCTGCTTGATCAGCGGGCCGCCAAAGGCTTCTCGCTGCCCGGTGTAGTCCACAGTGGCGTCGAGCGCCGCCTGGGCCATCCCGACCGCGAACGCGCCGACGCTCGGGCGGAACAGGTCGAGCGTCCGCATCGCGACCGCGAAGCCCCGGTTCTCCTCGCCGAGCAGCTCCTCGCGCCGGACCTCGACGCCGTCGAACGTGACCGTGCCGATCGGGTGCGGGCTCACCAGGTCCAAGTGCTCACCGCCGAGTCCCGGCCGGTCGGCGGGGACGACGAACGCGCTGACCCCGCGTGAGCCCGCGCCTTGCGTGGTCCGGGCGAACACCGTGTAGAAGTCGGCTTCCGGCGCGTTCGAGATCCACATCTTCTCGCCGGTGAGGCGCCAGCCGTCACCGTCGGGTTCGGCGGCCAGCGAGAGCGCCGCCGCGTCCGAACCGGCGTCCGGCTCGGTCAGCGCGAACGCCGCCACCGCGTCCCCGGCCGCGACGGCAGGCAGCCACTTCGCGACCTGACCGTCCTGTCCGGACTGGAGGATCGGGTAGGTTCCCAGGCCCTGCAACGCCAGCGCCGTCTCGGCCTCGGTGTTCACCGTGGCGAGGTTCTCCCGCAGGATGCACAGATCAGTCGCGGCCGCCTGCCTCGACGGCTTGCCCGAAGCGACGCCGGGGAAGAGCCGGGCGAGCAGGCCGAGCGCGCCCATCTCCTTGAGCAGCGGGCGGTTGACCGCACCCTCCACACCGGACTCGGCGAGCGGACGCAGCCGGTCCTCCGCCAGCCGCCGTACCTCCGCGGCGAACGCCTGCTGATCGGCATCGAGGGCGAAAGTCATGACGAAGCTCCCGGTCGCCAGCGGGCATGGGCGGTGCCGGTCGGCCCCGACCGGACGAGGTCGAGCCGCGGCTCCGGGCCGTCGGTGCGGCCCGACTGCGGCTTCCGGCTGCCGGCGGCGAACGGCTTCGGCCACGGCATCGAATAGCCCTGTTCCGCCGCCGCGTGCAACGTCCACTGTGGATCGTAGAGATGCGTGCGACCCAGTGCGCAGAGGTCCGCTCGCCCGGCCAGGATCAGCGAATTGACGTCGTCGTAGGAGGAAATCGCGCCGACCGCGATCACCGCGATGCCGTACTCCTCACCGATCTCGTTGCGGATCCGGTCGGCGTACGGCGTCTGGTAGCTGCGGCCGTACTGCGGCTTCTCGTCGCAGACGACCTGGCCGGTCGAGACGTCGATCCCCGCCGCGCCGTGGGCGGCGAACGCTCGCGCGATCTCGACCGCGTCGTCGGCGTCGATGCCGCCGTCCACCCAGTCGGTCGCCGAGATCCGGACGGTCATCGGCCGCTCGGCGGGCCACGCGGCGCGCACCGCGTCGAAGACTTCGAGCGGGAACCGCAGCCGGTTGTCCAGCGAGCCGCCGTACTCGTCGTCACGCCGGTTGGTCAGCGGCGACAGGAACGACGACAGCAGGTACCCGTGCGCGCAGTGCAGTTCGAGGACGTCGAACCCGGCGCGGGCGGCCGCGTGAGCGCACGCGACGAACTCGTCACGGATCGACGCCATGTCCGAAGTGGACAGTTCACGCGGGACCTGGTTGCGATCCGAGTACGCCAGTGCGGAAGGGGCGCAGACCTCCCAGTTGTCCGCCGGCAACGGCTCGTCGATGCCGTCCCACATGAGCTTCGTCGAACCCTTGCGTCCCGAGTGTCCCAATTGGACACCGATCCGCGCCGGGGACTGCGCGTGCACGAAGTCGACGACGCGCTTCCACGCCGCTTCCTGTTCCGCGGTGTACAACCCGCCGCACCCGGGCGTGATCCGGCCTTCGGGGGAGACGCAGACCATCTCGGTCATCACCAGCCCGGCGCCGCCGAGGGCCTTGCTGCCCAGGTGCACCAGGTGGAAGTCGCCGGGCACGCCGTCGGCCGCGGAGTACATGTCCATGGGGGACACCACGATCCGGTTGGGCAGCTCCAGCTCGCCGAGCTTGAACGGCTGGAACATCGGCGGCCGCGACGTCGTGCCGAGCGACTGCGCGAACCAGTGGTCCAGCTCGGTCGCGAACTCCGGGTCGCGCAGGCGGAGGTTGTCGTAGGTGACGCGGCGGCTGCGCGTGAGGATGTTGAACGCGAACTGTGGCGGCTCCTGATGGGCGTACTGCGCGATGTTCTCGAACCACTCCAGGCTCGCCTGCGCGGCACGCTGCGTCGACTGGACGACCGGTCGCCGTTCCAGCTCGTACGCCTTGAGCGCCTCGGCGACGCCTTCGTTTTCGTGCAAGCAGGCGGCCAGCGCGAGCGCGTCCTCCATCGCCAGCTTCGTGCCGGAGCCGATCGAGAAGTGCGCGGTGTGCGCGGCGTCGCCGAGGAGGACGACGTTGTCGTGCACCCACGTCTCGCAGCGGACGGTGCCGAACGTGACCCACTTCGAGTTGTTCGCCATGACGCGGTGGTCGCCCAGGACGTCGGCGCACAGCTCGCGGATCAGCGCGATCGACTTCTCGTCGCTCTCGCCCGGCTTGAGTGCGGTCGCCGCGATCGGCCCGAACGTCCGCTGCCAGACGTCCTCCTGCACCTCGAGGATGAACGTGCTGCCGTCGCGGCCGTAGGGGTAGCCGTGGATCTGCATGATCCCGGCCGGCGTCTCGAGGACGTAGAACTTGAAAGCGTCGAACACCAGGTCCGTGCCGAGCCAGATGTAGCGGCAGCGGCGGGTCTCGATGCTCGGCCGGAACGTCTCGGCGTGTTTCGCGCGGACCGCGGAGTTGACGCCGTCGGCGGCGATGACCAGGTCGTAGCCCGAGAGGTCTGCCGGGGCCTCTTCGCGGAAGTGGAGGCCGACGCCGAGTTCGGCGCACCGGCTCTGGAGGATGCCGAGCAGGCGCTTGCGGCTCATCGCGGCGAAGCCGTGGCCGCCCGAGGTGGTGACCGTGCCGCGGTAGTGGACGTCGATGTCGTCCCAGCGCGCGAACTCCGCGCGCATCGCTTCGTGCACCGCCGCGTCGGCGTGCTCGATGCCGCCGAGCGTCTCGTCGGAGAACACGACGCCGAAGCCGAACGTGTCGTCCGGCGCGTTGCGCTCCCAGACGGTGATTTCGTGACTGTGACAACCGGGGCTTCGCCCCGGGCCGGGGGCTTTGCCACCCGGACCCCCGAAAAGCGGGGTGTGACCGAGCTGTTTCGCCAGCGCGGCGAAGTACAGACCCGCCGGGCCGCCACCGATGACCGCGATACGCACGCCGTCCAGAGTATGTCGTCACCGGTACGACCGTCAATAAGGCGAAAGATGGCGTACGGTGTCCCGCATGGAGCGCATCAACCCGCCGGAGCTGGGCAAGCCGTCCGGGTTCTCGCACGCGGTGGTGGCCGAAGGCCGCGTCGTCTTCCTCGCCGGGCAGACCGCGCTGGACGCGTCGAACAAGATCGTCGGCGACGGCGTCGTCGAGCAGTTCGAGCGCGCGCTCGGCAACCTGCTGACGTCGCTGCGCGCGGCGGGCGGTGCCCCGGAAGACCTCTGCAGCGTGACGATCTACATCGTCGACATGGCGGACTACCGGACCCACGCGCGCGCGATCGGCCGGGTCTGGAAGCGGCTCGCGGGCACGGAGTACCCGGCGATGGCCGGCATCGGCGTCGACCGGCTCTGGGACGAAGAGGCCTTGGTCGAGGTGCAGGGCTTCGCCGTCGTCAGCCGAAGCTGATCGACTTCGCGACGTACGCCCGGGCCGGGTCCTCCAGCTGCGCGTGCAGCTCGAAGAACAGCTCGGCCGCGCGGATTCCCGACCAGTCGCGGGGGAGGAACTCCGCGGGCAGGCCCGGGTCGAGGTAGGGCATCCGCCGCCAGCCGGTCAGGACGTGGACGTAGTCGGCGAAGGCCTGCTCGTCGGTCACGGACTTGCGGCGCAGCGCGGGACCGTGCTCGTCGAGGAACGTCGTGTACAGCTCGTCGAGCCGGTCGAGGTCCCACCAGTCGCGGACCTTCGCCCGGACGTCGCCGAAGGCCAGGTGGTCGGCGCGGAACAGGTCGGCGTAGCCGGCCAGGCCGAGCCGGGTCAGCGCCTCGGCGGTCGCGGCGTGCAGGTGCGCCGGGGCGATCCAGACACCGGAGGCCGCGGTGCCGAAGCCCATCCGGGCGAGCTGGGTGCGCAGGAGGTGGCGCTTGTGCCGCTCGGTCTCCGGCACCGAGAACACCGCGAGCAGCCAGCCGTCGGCCGCGGTCGCGCGCCCGCGGCGGAAGATCCGTTCGTCGCCCTCGCGCAGGATCTCGCGCGCGTCGTCGGACAGCTCGTAGCCGGCCGTCGCGCCGCGGCGCACCGCTTCGAGGATCCCGCGCCGCTTCAGCCGCGAGATCGACGAGCGCACCGCGGGCTCGTCGACGCCGACGGCGGCCAGCAGGTCGATCAGCGAAGCGACCGAGAGCCAGCCGCCCTCGGTGCGCGAATAGAGGCCGTACACCGTCACGATGAGCTGGCGAGGCTGGGCCGCGCGGCCGGAGCCGTCCAGTTCGGTTGCCTCGGGTACGGCCGTCATCGGGCCACAATAACGCCTCCCGTGCCGATCGCTCCGCTACGATTTCGCCGCGATGCTGCCAGCCACCAAGGGGATCTTCGACCGGCTCACCCGCCGCGGCCGTCTGATGACCAAACGGACCTGCGACCGGCAGGGCCACGTGCTGCGTGACGGGCGTTTCCTGTTCCGGACGCCGACCGCGTGGGAGTACGCCGCCGCGGTCGCCTGCGGCAGCGATCCGGCCGCCCAGCGCTGGCTCGGCTGGCAGCGTGACTCGATCGTCGCGAGGGGGGCGCGGGCCGACGCGCTGCGCGTCGTCCCCGGCACCGGCCCGGACTGGGTGTCGCCCGACCCGCAGTCGATCGACCTGGTGATGATCGACGTCGAGGCCAACCGGTGTGTCGGCCTGGTGAGCGTGCACACCGGCGAGGACGGCGGCCCGGAGACCGGCGGCTACCTCGCGCCGGACTACCGCGGCCGCGGCAACGGCCGGATCCTCTTCGCGGCCGGGCTGACCCTGGCGCACGAGCACCTCGGCCTGCCGCGGGTGCGCGCCGGCGCCGAGGTCGGCAACGTCGCGAGCGCGCGGTCGCTGCTGGCCGCCGGCCTCGCCCGCGTCGCCGGGCCGCCGACGTACCGGCTGCCGGACGGCCGCGTCACCGAGGCGTGGTGGTTCCAGCACGCCGTCCCGCGGACCACCCGCTGCGGCGGTCCACAGGCGACGTGGTTCCCGCCGTCGCTGCTGTAGAAGCTTCGGCCGTCGCCGATGTTTCCCGCGGCTAACGTCGCCGCATGACTTCGCTCGCCGCTCCGGTTCCGCCTGTGCCTGCCGACGTTCCCTTGGGGAGCGTCGCCTGGTTGCGCGCTTCCGTCGCCCGGTTCAGCAATGGTTCCGACCACGTCCGCCGACGGTCCCTGGCCGTCGGGCTCCTTGCCGGCGTCGATGCGGATTCACTGCGGGACAAGGCTTTCGCTCGCACCACTCCACTCATGGATTCCCTTGAGGACGTCGACGTGATGGCCGAGATCGCGCGGCCGGTGCCGGTCGGCGTGCTCGCGGAAGCACTGGGCCTGCCGGACGTTTCGGCGGACGTCGTCCCGGTCGCGGCCGCGTACCACCCGCACGTGACACCCAGCCCGGACGCCGAAGCCGCGCTGGGGCGGCTGATCGCGGCCTGCGGCGGACCGACCGAATTCACGGCGGCGCGGATCGGCCTGCTGGTCCAGGCCTGCGACGCCACCGCGGGGCTGATCGGGAACGAGCTTTCCGCGTGGCTGTCCGGGAAACCCGTCGGCCAGCCGGTGTTGTGCACGCGCCGCCGGGTCGACGGCTCGGACGTCACGGTGTCGCTGGCCGGAACGCCGTTCGGCGCCGGGCCACGCGAATGCCCGGGTTCGTCGCACGCGACCGCCCTCGCGGCCGGCGTTCTCCAGGCGCTGCGCGGCTTTCGCCTGACAGAAACGGAAACGGCGTGGGTGTCGTCGCCGAATCTCCGGATGCCCGCGGTGCTGCGGGTGACCCGCGGCTGACCCGCCGGCGGGTTCTGCTACTACTTACCGCGTTCATCTTCTTGGGGGAAGGCGCGGAATGCTGTATTTCGATGGTCTGCTGGGCATCGTCACGCTTGGGCTGTGGATCTTCTGCCTGGTCGACGTGATCACGACGGACGAGCCGTCCTGCCGCAACCTGCCGAAGGGGCTCTGGCTGCTCGTCGTGCTGGTGCTGCCGCTCGTCGGGTCGATCATCTGGCTGGTCGCGGGGCGGCCGCAGCAGGTGATGCGGACGCGCGGCCCGTACGAGCGGAACGCCCCGGCGTACCCGGAGTACGACCGCCCGGGCCGGTTCGCGGCCGGCAGCGCGGACGACGACGACGAGTTCCTGCGCCAGTGCCGCGAACGCGCGGAGGCGCAGCGGAAGCTGGCCCGGGACAAGAACACCGAGGACTGAGCTAGCAGGTGGGGCCTTCGCACGTGCCGTGTTCGTAGGCCTCCAGCGTCGAGATCACCAGCCGGCGCTCGGCCGGAGTCAGCGGCGCCAGCGCGTTGCTCCACGCCTGCGCGCCGCGCGCCAGCCACGCGTCCACCGCCGGGCGCCGTTCCGGCGTGATGCTCACGATCGTGCGGCGGCGGTCCGCCGGGTCCTCGTCGCGGTTCAGCACGCCCTGACGACTCAGGTCGCCGACCATCAGGCTTGCCGTCGTCGGAGCGACTTCCAGGCGGCCGGCCAGCTCGGTGACCGTCATCGGGCCGTCGAACAGCAGGATCGACAGCAGCGACAGGTGCCGGGGCGCCAGCGCGCAGCCGTTCAGCTCGTCCGGAACCGGCGTCCGCTTCGCGCGGCCGACCAGACGCGGCATCAGCAGCAGGAGCCGGCGCACGCCGTCTTCGAGACTCAGACCGGCCTCCGTTGACACCGCCTGCCTCCCGTCGGTAGCTTTGTTTGCAAAGCAAACGCTTCACTGGTTTCCGAGCGTACCTCGGGCCACGAACGAGCGTACCGGCCAGAACAGGGGATTCCATGACAGCGCCAGCCGACATGAACGACTTCAACAACCAGGTCGTCGAAGAGTTCCGGGCCAACGAGGGCAAGGTCAGCGGCTACTTCGAGGGCAAGAACGTGCTCCTGCTCACCACCATCGGCGCGAAGAGCGGGCAGGAGCGCCTGTCGCCGCTGGTCTACACCCGCGACGGCGACCGCCTCGTCATCGCCGCGTCCATGGGTGGCGCGCCGAAGAACCCGGCCTGGTTCCACAACCTCGTCGCCAACCCGAAGGTCACCGTCGAGGTCGGCACCGAGAAGTTCGAAGCCACGGCCACCGTGATCGAAGACCGCGCCGAGCGCGACCGCCTGTACGCGGGCATGGTCGCCCACGCCGAGGGCTTCGCGGAGTACGAGACGAAGACCACGCGGCTCATCCCGATCGTCGTCCTCGAGCGCTGATCTCCCGATCCGCCGGCCGATTTTCGCCCGGCCGGCGGATCAGGCTCAGCCGAACCGCCCCGACGGGTCGTACTTCGCCTTCAGCTGCTTCAGCCGGGCGACGTCCGCCGCCGGGAAGGCCGTCGCCAGCTCCGCGGCGGAGTGCTCGCCGTAGAGGAACGGCAGCAGCCGGCCCGTCGACCACGGCGCCAGCGCGTCGAACAGCTTCGCGTGCGCGCTTCGGATCGTCTCGACGCCGTCCTCGACCACCGACAGCGCCCGCACGACGAACTCCGCCGTCGAGTCCCAGCCGACGCCGAGCCCGTCCCGGCGTGCGAGTTCGCCGCCGAGCCGGTCGATGATCAGCACCGTCTCCACCGGCGCGCCCGGGCCCGCGTGCTCGAGGATCGACGTCAGCATCCCGTCGTTCAGGACCTCCACCGTCGCGTTCGTCCCGTGGTAGGGGTGCGGGTGCGGCGGGTCGCTCGCGATCGACCCCGAATCCGTGTACGGCAACCGCTTCAGCGTGTCCAGCAGCACCGGCGCGGCGGCCCGCAGCGGCGCGACGAGCTTCTCGCCGTCGTCGCCGAGGTACGCGATCCGCACGTTGGCGACGTGCTTCCCCCGGATCGGCTCCGGCAGGAACGGCAGATCGGGCAGCGGGACCACGGCGATCGACGTCGTCAGCTCGTCGGGCGCGGTCATCGCCCACGTCCGCCACGCGCGCAGCACCGTCGGCAGGTCCGCGGCGTCGAAGTACAGCCCGCCGCCGTACAGGTCGGTCACCGGAACCAGGCCGAACTCCAGCGCCGTCACGACGCCGAAGCCGGCGCGGCCGCCGAGCAGGGCCCAGAACAGGTCGTCTCCCGGCGTCACCTTGCGCGGTTCGCCGTCGGGGGTGACGACGTCGATCGCGCGCACGTGGTCGGCCGCGCGGCCGAACCGCCGCGCCATCAGCCCGAAGCCGCCGCTGAGCGTGTAGCCGACCACGCCGACGTCGGGCGACGAGCCGCTCAACGGGGCCAGCCCGTGCTTCGCGGCGGCTTCGATCACCGCGCCCCAGCGGACGCCGGCGCCGACCCGCGCGGTCTTCGCGGCGGCGTCGATCTCGACGTCGGCCAGGCGGCGCGTGCTGATCAGCAGGCCGTCGGTGCCGGCGGTCAAGCCGTGTCCGGTGGCCTGGACGGAGACGCGCAGGTCGTGCTCGGCGGCGTACTTCACCGCGGCGGCGACGTCTTCGGCGCTCTCGGCGGCGACGACCACCGCGGGCCGGGTGGCGACGGACGTCTGGAAGCCGGCGACCTCCTCGGCGTACCCGTCCTGACCAGGGCGAAGGGTGTGCATTCTTGGCTCCTTTCGTTGCCTCCAGCTTCGGGCCGCGGCGATCAGAAGTCCAAGATCTGGCTTGTCTGACTACTAGAATCAACGCTTATGGAACTGCACCAGCTCGCGTACTTCGTCGCGGTCGTCGAGGAAGGCAACTTCACGCGCGCGGCGGAGCGGCTGCACGTCGCCCAGCCCGGGGTGAGCGCGCAGGTGAAACGACTTGAGCGCGAGCTGGGGCAGGAGCTGCTGGACCGGTCGGGCCGCACGGTCCGGCTCACCGACGTCGGCGCGGCCGCGCTGCCGCATGCGCGAGCGGCGCTCGCGGCGGTGAAGGGGGTGCGCGGAGCCGTCGAGGAGCTGGCCGGGCTGGTCCGCGGCCAAGTGGCGATCGGCGCGGTGACGTCGGCGGGCCCGGTGAAGCTGCCGGACCTGCTCGCCCGCTTCCACGAGCGCTACCCGGCGGTCGAGATCACGCTGTCCGAGGCCAACTCGGACACGATGCTGGCGGCCCTGCGTGAAGGCCGGCTCGACCTCGCGGTGGTCGGTTTGTCGACCGAGCCGCCGCCCGGCATCGCGACGCAGGTGCTGATCGACGAGCCGTTCGTGGCGGTGGCGTCGGGTTTCCTGACCGGCCGCGCGGAGGTGGTGATCGCGGACCTGGCCGGGCTGCCGCTGATGGCGCTGCCGAAGGGGACGGGCCTGCGCACGGCGCTGGACGCCGCGTTCGCGCGCGAGGGGCTGACGCCGCGGATCGCGTTCGAGGCGGCCGACCCGAACGTGCTGGTGCAGCTCGCGACGCGGGGGCTCGGGGTGGCGGTGGTGCCGGAGTCGCTGGGCCGCTACCACGAGGCGGAGCTGCCGGTCATCACGATCGCGGGGCCGGGGTTGCGGGGCGTGCTGGCGCTGGCGTGGCGCACCGAGGGGCCGTTGAGCCCGGCGGCGCGGGCGTTGATCGCCTTCGCCCGGGCGAGCTACCGCTCTTGACACGTCGTCAACAGTGTCGTTCCCTGAAGAGCGTGACCGATACCGCGCTCCAGGACGCCGTCGTCGGTGCCGGGCTGCTCGCCGGCAGCGCGAACGTGATCATGCAGCTCTCCCGCGCGCCCGTCGGCTACGGCGTCCTCGAGAGCAAGGTCGACAGCGGCAACCTCTTCCGCCACCCGGTGAAGCGGACGCGGACCACCCTCACCTACCTCGCCGTCGCCACGATGGGGACCGACGCCGAGCGCGCCGCCTATCGGCACGGCGTCGACCAAGCCCACGCCCAAGTGCACTCGCGCGCCGGAAGTCCCGTCGCCTACAACGCCTTCGACACCGACCTGCAGCTGTGGGTCGCGGCCTGCCTCTACAAGGGCTTCGAAGACGTCTACGTCGCCTTCGTCGGCGGCGAACCGCACAGCTTCTACCGCGACGCCGCCAAGCTCGGCACCACGCTGCAGGTCCACCCCGAGATGTGGCCGGCGGACCGCGCGGCCTTCGAGGAGTACTGGGCCGCCGGGCTCGACGAGGTCAGCGTCGACGACACCGTCCGCCGCTACCTCACCGACCTCGTCGACTTGCGGTTCCTGCACCCGGTCGTCGCCGCGCCGGGGCGGCGGTTCCACCGCTTCGTCACGACGGGCTTCCTCCCGCAGCGCTTCCGCGACGAGATGCGCCTGCCCTGGACCGCCGCCGACCAGCGCCGGTTCGACGTGCTCCTCGCCGCGCTCGGCCGGGTCACCCGCCTGCTGCCCGCCGCGGTCCGGCGGTTTCCCTTCAACCTCTGCCTCTGGGACCTGCGCCGCCGGCTGCGCACCGGGCGTCCACTGGTCTGACGGCTCGTTGAGAGTTGACCGGGTCGCGCGCGGGCGCGAAGGTGGGCCGATGAGCAGCGACGAGGTGCGCCACGGCGTCAAGCTGAGCAGTCTCGACCAGGAGGTCTTCCCCGGTGCGGGCGTGACCAAGCGGGAGTGGCTCGACTACCTCGAAGCCGTCGCCGACCGGATGCTCCCGGAGCTGCGCGACCGGCTGCTGACGGTGCTGCGGGTGCTGCGCGGGCAGGGCCCGTTCATGCAGAAGAACCTGCCGAAGTACACACCGGACTGGGTCGAGCGGGTCTCCGTGTGGGCCGAAGCGTCCAAACGGGACGTCTCGTACGCGCTGTGCAACGACCTCCGCACGTTGATCTGGTTCGGCAACCAGCGGGCGATCGAATTCCACACGTCGCTCTACCGCGGCGAGCCGGGCAACGGTCCGACGCACCTGATCCTCGACCTGGACCCACCCGCCGACGGGCCGTTTTCCTTGGCCATCGGGGCGGCGACGCTGGTGCGCGAAGCGCTGCGTAAGGACGGGCTCGACGGCGCGGTGAAGACGAGCGGTTCGAAGGGCGTCCACGTCTTCGTGCCGCTGGCGCCGGGCCAGGCGATCGAGGACATCGCGGCGGCGACGCGGGCGGTCGCGGCGCGCGCCGAGCGCATCGACCCGTCGCTCGGGACGACGGAGTTCGTCAAGGACCGCCGCGAGGGCAAGGTGTTCCTGGATTCGACCCGGGCGGGCGGTGCGACGGTGGTGTCGGTGTACAGCCCGCGCAACCGGCCGGACGCGCCGGTGTCGTTCCCGGTCCGGTGGGCCGATCTGGCCGGGGTGAAGCCGGGCGACTTCACGGTGCGGACGGCACCGGAGTTGCTGGGTGACGGCCCGGACGCTTGGACCGAGGAGATGCCCGCGCCGTTCGTGCTGCCGGCGGACCTGGTGGAGGAGGGGCACACCATCCCGATCGCCCGGGTACTGGCGATGCACGAGGGCAAACGCCGAGCCCGGGCGGCCCGCGAGTCGGGTTAAGCCGCCTGGTTGTGACCGCGCCACACCGGACCGTGCGGGCGGCGCAGCGTCGCGCGGGTGAGCTCCACGATCCGGCCCGGCTCCGCCTTCACGCGGTGGCGCGCCAGCCACACCGTGTCACGGCCGAACGACCACACCAGCGACACCAGCGCGGCCACCACCAAAGCGAACGTCACCCCGGACGCGAAGACTCCGGAAACCGCCACGACCAGCACCACACCCTGCACCGCGGCCACGGTCTTCCGGGCCATGCTCGGGTACAGCGGCGCCGTCAACCAGGGCAACGCCCACGAAGCCGCCACGAACGCGTACCGCATCAGGCCGATCACCAGCACCCACAGCCCGAGCGTCCGGGACACCTGGATGCACAGCAGCAGGATCAGGAACGCGTCGACCTCCATGTCGAACCGCGCGCCGAACTCCGACGCCGTGCCCGTGCGGCGGGCGACCTGGCCGTCGAAACCGTCCATCGCCAGGGCCACCGCGACCAGCCCGACCAGCAGCCAGAGCGGGTGGCCGCCGTCGGCGATCAGCTCGGCCGCGCCGCCCACCAGGACCGCCCGGGCGAACGTGATCCAGTCCGCCGGGCCGAACTTGCCGCGGCCGCTCTGCCGCAGGCCCCAGCCCGTCAGCAGCACCAGCGCGAGACCGTAGGCGGCCCCGGTCGTCCAAGCGAGCGGCGAAAGGAAACCGGCCCCGGCGGCGAGCGCCCACACCGGGACCGCCGAGCGTAGGAGAAGTCCGTTCTTGATCATCTTTTACTCCGCGAATCGGCACGGGTGCTCATAAGGTGGCGGCGACACCAGCCTCCGGTCGCCTGCAGAGGAGAACACGTGGAACAGGCTTTCTGGGTTCAAAGGCCCGACGAAGGCGCCCTCCGATCCGTGACACTGCGTGAGCCGGAACACGGCGAAGTCCTCGTCCGCACGCTCTACTCGGGCGTCTCCCGCGGCACCGAAACCCTCGTCTTCCGCGGCGGCGTCCCGGCGAACCAGCACGACGTCATGCGCGCGCCCTTCCAGGAGGGCGAGTTCCCCGGTCCGGTGAAGTACGGCTACCTCAACGTCGGCGTCGTCGAGCAGGGCCCGGACGACCTCAAAGGTCGGACGGTCTTCTGCCTCTTCCCGCACCAGACCGCGTACGTCGTACCCGCGAGCGCCGTGACGCCGGTGCCGGACGCCGTCCCGCCCGGCCGCGCGATCCTCGCCGGCACCGTCGAGACCGCGGTCAACGCCGTCTGGGACGCGAAGCCGAAGCTCGGCGACCGGATCGCGGTGATCGGCGCCGGCATGGTCGGCTGCAGTGTCGCGAAGCTGCTTCAGGGCTTCCCGGCCACCCGCGTGCAGCTGATCGACATCGACCCGGCGCGCGCGGAAATCGCCGAAGCCCTCGGCGTCGACTTCTCGACGCCGGAAGCCGCGAAAACCGACTGTGACCTCGTCGTGCACGCCAGCGCGTCCGAACAAGGCCTCGCCAAGGCGCTGGAGCTACTCGCGCCGGAAGGCACGGTCGTCGAGCTGTCCTGGTACGGCGACCGCCGGGTGAGCGTGCCGCTCGGCGAGAACTTCCATTCGCGCCGGTTGACGATCCGCAGCAGCCAGGTCGGGACGGTCGCGCGGCCCGACCGCGACTACGCCCAGCGGCTCGGCCTCGCCCTCGAACTGCTGGCCGATCCGGCCTTCGAAGCGCTGGTCACCGGCGAATGCATGTTTGAAGATCTTCCAACCGTGTTACCCCGGTTGGCCGCTGATGAACTTTCCGCCCTCTGCCTCCGTGTCATGTATCAGCCGCAGTGACCACGTCCACCCGAACGCATCGGAGGTCTTGGTGTTCAGCATCACCGTCCGTGACCACGTGATGGTCGCCCACAGCTTCCGCGGGGAAATCTTCGGACCCGCGCAACGCCTGCACGGCGCGACCTTCGTGGTGGATGCGACCTTCCGCCGCGCCGACCTCGACGAGGACAACATCGTCGTCGACATCGGCAAGGCCACGGAAGAGCTCGGGGCGGTGCTGAGCGACCTGAACTACCGCAACCTCGACGACGAGCCGGTGTTCAAGGGCATCAACACCTCCACCGAGTTCCTCGCGAAGGTCATCGCCGACCGCCTCGCCGACGCCGTCCACGCCGGACGCCTCGGCGAAGGCGCGCGCGGCCTCGAAGGCATCGCCGTCTCGCTGAAGGAATCGCACGTCGCCTGGGCGAGTTACGAGCGTGCGCTGTGAACCGTCTCTACGTCGTCCTCCCCGGGGACATCGACGACGCGTCGGTCCCGAGTGGCGGCAACACCTACGACCGCCGGCTGTGCGACCGTCTCGTCGAGGCCGGCTTCGACGTCCACGAGATCGCCGTCTCCGGCAGCTGGCCGCGCCCGGACACCGAGGCCCGCTCGGTCCTGGGCCACCTGCTGTCCGCGCTGCCCACCGGGGCCGCGGTACTGCTCGACGGCCTGGTCGCCTGTGGCGTGCCCGAGGTCGTCGTCCCGCAGGCGCGCCGGCTGTCGCTCTCGGTGCTGGTGCACCTGCCGCTGGCCGACGAGACCGGCCTGCCGCCCGCGCTGGCCGCCGAGCTCGACGCCCTCGAGCGCGAGACGCTGCGGGCCGCGAGCTCGGTCGTCGCGACCAGCGAGTGGGCCGCGCGCCGGCTGGTGAGCCACCACGGGCTCGCGCCGCACCGCGTGCACGCCGTGCCGCCCGGCGTCGACCCGGCGCCGCCGGCCATCGGCACCGACGGCATGTCCCGCCTGGTCTGCGTGGCCAACGTGACCCCGCGCAAGGGCCAGGGCGTGCTCGCCCAGGCCCTGGAAACCGTCGCCGACCTGCGCTGGACCTGCGAATGCGTCGGCGGGATCCGGCGTGAGACGAAGTACGTCGAGCGGCTGCGCGAGCACCGGCTCGGCGCCCGCTTCACGCTCACCGGCCCCCGGACCGGCGCGGCGCTGGCCGCGACCTACCACTCCGCCGACCTGCTCGTGCTGCCCTCGCGCGGCGAGACGTTCGGCATGGTCGTCACCGAGGCCCTCGCTCGCGGTGTGCCGGTGCTGACCACCGACGTCGACGCGCTGCCCGACACCGTCGGCGTCGCGCCGGACGGCTCGGTCCCCGGGATGCTCGTGCCGGGTGACGACGTCGAAGCACTCGGCGCCGCCCTGCGCCGCTGGCTGACCGAGCCCGAGCTGCGGACGCGGCTGCGCGCCTCGGCGAAGCTGCGCCGCGAGACCCTGCCCGGCTGGGACGACACCGCGCGCCGGATCGCCGACGTCCTGCAGCGGCAGGAGGCGGCGGCATGAGTGAGCCCGCGAGCGAATCGGTCAGCACTGTGCCCAGCGGCAGCGTAGCCGCGTTCGCCCCGGACTGGCTCTACCTGCGTGAACCCGCCGACGCCGCGGCCCGCGCCACCGGACTCGTCGACACCCTGCGCGAGCACCTGCCGGAAGGCGAACTGGTCATCCGCGACCTCGGCTGCGGCACCGGCTCGCTCGGCCGCTGGCTGGCCGCGCGCCTACCCGGCACCCAGCGCTGGATCCTGCACGACGAGGACGCGGAGCTGCTCACCCACGCCCGCACCGCCCTGCCGGCCACCGCGTTGGACGGCAGCCCCGTCGACGTCGTCACCGAGCAGCGGGACGTCACCGCGTTGCGCGCCGCCGACCTCGCCGGGACGTCGCTGGTCACCGCGTCCGCGCTGCTCGACCTGCTGACCGAAGCCGAGGTCACGGCGCTGGCCAGGGCGATCGTCGAAGCGGGCTGCGCGGCGCTGCTGATGCTCACGGTCACCGGCCGGGTGGAGCTCTCGCCCGCCGACCCGCTCGACGCCGCCCTCTCCGCCGCGTTCAACGCCCACCAGCGCCGGCTCACCGGCGGGCGGCGGCTGCTCGGCCCCACCGCGGTGGACGTCGCGGCGACCGCGTTCGGCCGGCTCGGTGCCACCGTCGTCCGCGCCGAGAGCGCCTGGCGGCTCGGACCCGATCAGGCCGACCTGCAGCGGCAGTGGCTCGCGGGCTGGGTCGGCGCGGCCGTCGAGCAGCTGTGGGAGCTGCGCCCGGCCGCCGACGTCTACCTCCAGCGGCGGCTCGAGATGGCTGAGGCCGGCGAGCTGAACGCGGTGATCCACCACGGCGACCTGCTGGTCCTGCCGCCCAGCCTGGAGGTGGCCGCGTGAAGCGCGCACTGGCCTGGCTGCGGATCCTCGGCGCCTTCGCCATCCTCGGCGTCCTCGTCTGGCAGCTCGGCAGCGACGCCTTCCTCGACGGTCTCGGCCGGATCAGCGCGCCCGGCGTGCTCGCGGCCCTGGTCATCGGCTTCGCGACGACGCTGTTCAGCGCGGGGCGCTGGCAGATCGTCGCCACCCGGCTCGGCCTGCGGCTTTCGCTGCGCACCGCGGTCGCCGACTACTACCGCGCGCTGTTCCTCAACGGCGTGCTGCCCGCGGGCGTCCTCGGCGACGTCCACCGCGCGGTGCAGCACGGCCGAGACTCGGGTGACGTCCCGCGCGGCGTCCGTGCCGTCGTGCTGGAGCGCACCGCCGGCCAGCTCGTGCTGATCGCGTCCGCGGTCACCGTCGTACTCGCGGCGCCGGGCGTCGTGCCCGGAGCGTTCCGCGAGGTCGTGACGGTCACCGGGGTGGTCGTCCTCCTGGCGGCCGTCGCCGCGATCGTCGTCGGCCGGCTGCTCGGCGGACGCTGGATCCACAGCGAGTCGAAGTTCCGGCGCGGCTTCGCCGTCACCCTCGCCGACCTGCGGCTCGGCCTGTTCACCCGCGAGACCTGGCCCGGCGTGGGCTTCCTGTCGGTCGCGACGCTGGCCGGGCACTTGGCGCTGTTCGTCGTCGCCGCCCGCGTCGCCGGCGTGGACGCGCCGGTCGGGCAGCTCGTGCCGCTGATGATCCTCGCGCTGCTCGCGATGGGTCTCCCGCTCAACGTCGGCGGCTTCGGCCCGCGCGAAGGCGTCTGCGCCCTGCTCTTCGGCGCGGCCGGCCTGGGCGCCGCCCAAGGTGTCACCGTCGCCGTCGTCTACGGGGTGCTCACGCTGGTCGCGAGCCTGCCCGGCGCCGGTGTCCTGCTCGTCCGGAGCGTCGCCGGGTTCCGCGTGACCCGCGCTCCGCACACCGGTGTCGTGCCCGCTCCGCGCGCAGCGGCCGGCACCGGGATCGAATCGGAAGTGGGGTTGAAGTCATGACCGCAAGTGAAGTCGTGGGGGACCTGCCGCACCGCGCCGTGGTCGAGCGGGTCGTCGAAACCCGGCTGCCGACCCGGCACGGGACCTTCCGCGCGGTCGGCTACCTCGACCGCACCGGGACCGAGCAGGTCGCGCTGGTCCACGGCGAGATCACCGAGCTCGGCACCCTGACCCGCGTGCACAGCGAATGCCTCACCGGCGACGTCTTCGGCTCGACGCACTGCGAATGCGGCGACCAGCTGGCGGCGGCGCTCGACCGGATCATCGAGGAGGGCTCGGGCGTGCTGGTCTACGTCCAGGGCCACGAAGGCCGCGGGATCGGGCTGCTCGCGAAGCTCAAGGCGATGCGGCTGCAGGACGAGGGCCTCGACACGGTCGACGCGAACGTGGCGCTCGGCCTGCCGGTCGACGCCCGCGACTACCACGCGGCGGCGGGCATCCTGCAGGACCTGGGGGTCCGGTCGGTGCGGCTGCTGTCGAACAACCCGCAGAAGGTCGAACAGCTCACCCGCTACGGAATTCGCATCAGCGAGCAGGTTCCGCTGCTGGTTCCGCCGAATCCGGAAAGCCTGCGCTATCTGCGGACCAAGGCCGAGCGGATGGACCACCTGCTCCCGCACCTGGGCCAGGCGTTCTCAGGCGCCTAGCGCTTCGAGGACGCCGGCGAAGCGCTGGACCAGCGTGTCCAGCACGACGTGCCCCTTCGCGGCGCTGGCCAGCGAAGGACGGCCGACCACCCCCGACTCCGTGTACGCCCGCAGGCCCAGCGTCAGCAGGTGATCCCGGTCGGTGACGTGGTCGGCCGTCTCGTGGCCGGGCCGGACCAGGTGGGGGTGCGCGTGCAGCAGGATCGACGTCTCCAGCTCGCCGGCGTGCATGTCGTCGTCCAGCGACGTCCGGAGACCGGCGGCGGTGTGCGCCGCCTGCCAGTCCGCGACGCCGGGGAACAGCGCCATCGCGCCGGCGGCCTCCTGGACCACATTGGACAGTACGTAGTTGCCGCCGTGCCCGTTGACCAGTACCAGCCGGCGGACCCCCGACGCGCTCAGCGACGCGGCGACGTCGGTGACCACGGCGTGCAGCGTGCGGGCCGAAATGCTCACCGTGCCGGCCCACGCCGCGTGCTCGTGGGAGCACGAAATCGTGATCGGCGGCAGGTGGAGGACGGGGTAGGCGTCGGCGACGGCCTTCGCCAGCGTCGCCGCGATGACCGTGTCGGTCGCCAGGGGGAGGTGCGCGCCGTGCTGCTCGAAGCTGCCGATCGGCAGCACTGCGACCCCCGCACCCCGCTGCTGCTCGTCGGCCGTGGTCGAGAGCGGGAACAGGTCGGTCATCAGCACGTCCCTTCACTAGGTTGGAAGTCATGAGCGAGCATGCCGCACTACTCGACGTCGCGCGCGAAGCCGTGGCGAAGGCGACGGAGATCGTCCGGTCGCGCCCGACTTTTTCCGTTTCCGCGAAAGGTGATCGCGACCTGGTGACCGACGTCGACACGGCGGTCGAGGACGCGCTGCGGGAGTTCCTCACGGCCGAGACGCCGGAGATCGGCGTCCTCGGCGAGGAGCGCGGCCGCAGCGGCGACGGCGGCGGCCGCTGGTGGGCGCTCGACCCGATCGACGGCACCGCGAACTTCGCCCGCGGAATTCCGCTCTGCGGGATTTCCCTGGCCCTGGTGGACGGCGAGCACAGCACGGTCGCGGCGATCGCCCTGCCGTACCTCGGCGTCACGTACACCGCGTCGCGCGGCGAAGGTGCTTTCGCGAACGGAGAGCGCGTCGGCGCGTCCGTCGCGACGGAGATGTCGGACGCCATGATCGCCGTCGGCGACTTCGCGATCGGCCGGCTGGCCGAAGAGAAGAACGCGACGCGCCTGCGGCTGCTGTCGGACCTCGGCGCGCGGGCGCAGAAGATCCGGATGCTCGGCACCGCGGCGATCGACCTCGCCTGGGTGGCGGACGGAAAGCTCGACGCCGCACTGATCCTGTCCAACAACCCGTGGGACACCATGGCCGGCGTGCTGCTCGTGCGCGAGGCCGGCGGGGCCGTCGTGGACCGCGACGGCAGCGAGCACACGGTCGGTTCGTCGTCGACGATCGCCGTCGGTGCCGGGCTGCGCAAGGAGATCGTGGACGCACTTGATCGGGCGTACGGGGTTGTTCGTTAGGATTTGCGGGTACACGGTGGGCAGCGCCACAACGCTCGATTGCGCTGCCCGTCCAAGGTTTTCGGCTACGTTGGTACCGGCCGGCGGATGATCCTGGCATGCTGGCCGGATCTCGTCGGCACACTTTTTGAGAATGGTGGATGCTCGTGGAAAGTCGCCGGATCCGCGATCGGTACCGGCTGCTCGAGCCGATCGGCGGCGGCGCGATGGGCACGGTGTGGCGGGCCCAGGACGAAATGCTCGGCCGCACCGTGGCGATCAAGGAACTCCTGCTGCCGCACGACCACGACGAGCACCGCACCGAAGAGGCGAAGAACCGTGCGATGCGCGAGGCGCGGATCGCGGCCCGGCTGCAGCATTCCCACGCGATCACGGTGTTCGCCGTCCTCGAGGAGGAGGACCGGCCGTGGTTGATCATGGAGTACCTGCCGTCGAAGAGCTTCGCCGTCCAGATCCAGGACGAGCCCGTCTCCGTCGACGACGCGATCCGCGTCGGCGCGCAGATCAGCTCGGCGCTGGCCGGCGCGCACCGCGCCGGGATCGTGCACCGCGACGTGAAGCCGGCCAACATCCTGGTCTCCGACGACGGCACGGCGAAGATCACCGACTTCGGCATCTCCCGCGCGATCGGTGACGTCAAACTCACCGCCACCGGCGAGATCGCCGGCACGCCCGCGTACCTCGCGCCCGAGGTGGCCCGCGGCGAGGACGCGGACTTCGCCGCCGACGTCTTCTCTCTGGGCGCGACGCTGTACGCCGCCGTCGAGGGGAAGCCGCCGTACGGCACGGCGGACAACCCGATCGCCTTGCTCTACAAGGCGTCCAGCGGGGAGATCGAGCCGCCGGAGAAGGCGGAGCGGCTGACCCCGCTGCTGGAGCGGATGCTCGCCACCGACCCGGCCGAGCGGCCGTCGATGGACGAGGTCGAGCGGGAGCTGCGGGCGCTGTTGCCGGACGCGGAGCCGGGGTCGTCGGTGCTCGCCGAGACGATCCCGGAGGCCGAGGTCGCCGCTGTGTCGGCGGTGCCGACCGTCCCGGCCTCCGTCGCCGTGCCGCCGCCGCCCGGTGAGGTCGCCGCCGTGTCGCCGGGTGCGCGCAAGGGCATGATCGCGGTCGGGGCGGGCGCGGCGCTGCTGTGCGTCGCGGTCGTCGTCGCGATCCTGCTGGTCGTGCGGCAGAAGCCTCCGACGGACAACGCGGCCCCGCCGGCCGTGTCGTCGACGCCGCCGGCTTCGGCTTCTGTGACACCTTCGCCGTCGGCGTCACCTTCGCCGTCGCCCTCGCCGACCCCGTCGACCACGGCGCCGCCCACTTCGACGCCGGTTTCGCCGGTGTCCTCGACGACGAACGCCGCGGACGCGCTCTCGGCCTACTACCGGCTGCTGCCCGGCAACCCGGCGGAGGCGTGGAAGCTGCTGACGGACAACTTCAGGGCGTCCCGGCACCAGTCGTACGAGTCGTACAAGAGCTTCTGGGGTCGGTACAAGTCGGTGACCGCGACCAACGTGAAGGAGGCCGGGCCCAGCAAGGTGACCGCGACCGTCCTCTACGACGGCGGCAAGGCCGAGAACGACACCTTCACGATGGTCCAGGTGAACGGCGTTTGGATGATTGACGCCCAAAGCTGAACCGACTCGCCGCCGACCGCGTGTGACAGATGAGGCGTCACCGTTGTCGACCGCGCTGGAGGTAGCCGTGTCCAGTCCCACCGCTCTGCTCCGGCGCTCGCGATGAGGCCCGCCGACCCGATGGTGTTCATCCTCCCGGCCGCGCCGCCGGGGAGCGACACCTACGACAAGCGCATGTGCAAGAACCTGCCCGCCGTCGGGCAGCCGGTGCTGGAGCTGCCGATGGCCGGCGACTGGCCGGAGCCGGACGCGACGTCCAGACGTCGGCTGGCCAGATCCTTGGCCGCGTTGCCGGACCGGACCGTGGTGCTGCTCGACGGCGTGATCGCCTCGGGCGTGCCCGAGATCGTCGTCCCGCACGCGCGCCGGCTGCGGCTGGCCGTGCTGGTGCACCAGGCCCTGGCCGACGAGCCGGGCCTCGACCCGGCGCACGCGGCGGAGCTGGACGCGTGCGAGCGCGAGACGCTGCGGATGGCCGGCATGGTCGTCGCGACCAGCCCGTGGCTCGCCCGGCTGCTGATCGACCGCCACGACCTGGACCCGGGCCGCGTCTACGTCGCCAAGCCCGGCACCGACGCGGCGCCCCTCGCCGCGGGCGCCGACGGCGTGTCCCGGCTGCTGTGCGTCGGCGACGTCACCCGCCGCAACGGCCAAGATCTGCTGGTCCAGGTCCTCGGCGAGGTCGACCACCTCGCGCTGTCGTGCGTCATGGCCGGTTCGCTGGAGGTGGACCGCGGGTACGTCGACGAGCTCGGCTGGTCGATCGAGCGCCTCGGCCTCGGCGGCCGCATCACACTGGCCGGCGACGCGGTCGACCTCAACGCCGCCTACAACGCGGCGGACCTGCTGGTGATCCCGGCCCGCGCGGCGACGTCCGGCATGTTCGTCGCCCAGGCGCTGGCCCGCGGCATCCCGGTACTGGCCACCGAGGTCGGCGGGGTGTACGACGCACTGGGCGTCGACGCGGACGGCGAGATGCCGGGCCTCCTGGTCGAGCCGAACGACCCGTTTTCCCTGGCCGACGCGCTGCACCGCTGGTACGCGGACCCGGAGTTGAGGCGGTCCCTGCGCACGGCGGCGCTGGGGAGGGGCAGCGCGCTGGAGGAGTGGGAGGCCGCCGCCCGGCGGCTCACGCAGGCGCTGTCGAGGCTGGCGTCGGAGCCGCGCATCGTCGCCTGACCGATTCCTTTCGCGGTCCGCGCCGGTCAGCAAGAGTGTGACCGTGGATTTCGAGCCGTACCGGCGTGAGCTGCTGGCCCACTGCTACCGCATGCTCGGCACGCCCGACGAGGCCGAGGACGTCGTCCAGGAGACTTACCTGCGCGCGTGGCGGGCGTACGACCGCTTCGAGGGCCGTGCGTCGGTGCGCTCCTGGCTCTACCGGATCGCGACGAACGCCTGCCTCACGGCGCTGGAGCAGCGGGGACGCCGGCCGCTGCCGTCCGGGCTGGGCGCGCCGGCTTCGGATCCCGACGCCCCGCAGGTCCCGGCCGAGCCGGACGACCACTGGCCGCGGCCGATTCCCGACGCCCTGATCACCGCCGAGGCGGACGACCCGGCGGAGATCGCCGTGGCCCGCGACGGCGTCCGGCTCGCGCTGATCGCCGGGCTGCAGCTGCTCCCGCCGCGGCAGCGCGCGGTGCTGATCCTGCGGGAGGTGCTGGCGTTCCCGGCGGCCGAGGTCGCGGAGATGCTCGGCACGACGGTCGCGGCGGTGAAGAGCACCCTCCAGCGCGCCCGGGCGACCCTCAACGACGCCCCGGAGGTCGACCCGCTCACCGAGCCCGAGCAGCGCGAACTCCTCGACCGCTACATGAGCGCGTTCATGAACTCCGACCTGGCGGCGCTGGAGCAGATCCTCCGCGACGACGCGGTGATCGAACCGGTGCCGTCGCGGTCGTGGTTCGCCGGAAAGCGGACTTGTGTCGCATTCTTGCGACACGTAATGGGCGAGCCGGGCGAATGGCACATGACGCCGACCCGAGCGAACGGCCAGCTCGCGGCGGCGGCCTGGTACCGCGGCGAGCCGTTCGGCCTGGCGGTGCTGACCCTCGGCAAGGGCGGCATCGCGCGGATCACGGTGTTCGGCTTTCCCGACCTGGTCGCCCGCTTCGCCGGCTCGTCTTGATGGCCGTCTATTCGTCGAGTGCGATCTGCCCGGTACGGCGATACCGCGTTGCCGGGTTCCGCACGTTGACTTCGGTCGTCTCCACCACGCCTTCGCTCCGCAGGATGCGCAACCACCTGGCCACCGTCTGGTCGGTCAGGCCGGTCGCCATCGCCAACTCGAGTCTCGACCTCTCGCCGTCGCCGAGAGCGGCCAAGATTTCGCCTCGGCGGTCTGCTCGCTTCCGAGCGGAGCCTGCGGTCACGCCGGAGTCAGGGAGGAGTGCGGGGGAGAGCCGGTATCTCGTCCAGCGTCGGTTGCCACTCTGCACCACCAGTTCGCGTGCGAGCAGATCACGCAGTTCGTGAGTCGCCACGCGGGAGTCGACGCGGGTTTCCGTCCGGTAGGCCTGGTTGTCGAGATGCCCGCCATCGCGCAAGGTCGCGAGTCCGACGCACTGGCTCTCGGAAAGTCCGTGTTCCCCCAGGGAATTGATCCACGCGATCGTCTCGTCCCCCAGCAAGGTGTGGTTGGGGAAGGTGACGGTGAAGGTGCTCACCCGGCTTTTGAACGCGGGCAGGCTCATCCGCGCGGCTCGAAGAGCGTTGATCATGGTCCGGATGCCCGAGCCGCGGTTCTCGCAGATCGCGTGCGAGCCTCCGGGAAGCGGTACGTCCTCGAGGATTCGCAGGAGGCTCGCGTTCCTCGCCGATGAGACGCCCTCCTCGCCGAGCTGTTCCTCGGTCACCGGTCCGAAGAGGCCGCCGGGATTCCGGATGGTCAACCGGTCGGGATACATCTCGACCTGTACCTGGGTGCCGCGCGCGTCCGGTGAGAGGTCGCGGTGCACGAGCGCGTTCACAATGGCCTCTCGGAGGGCCGCTTCGGGGTATTGCCAGATGTCCGCACGGCCCGCTCCGTGCACCACGGACCGCCGCGTCATGTTCTTTCGCACCGCGATGAGGGCGTCGCGGACGATCACCGGTATCGGTCCTTCCGCCACCGTGTTGTCGACGAACCGCTCCCCGGTCGTGAGGTCGGAGCCGTCCGGGGTCGGGTAGTGGACGAAGGTGAGCATCACCTGCGGGAGGTGCTCCTGCGGGTACCGGCCGAGTGCGAGCAGCCCACCGACGCTCACGACGACGGTGCCGTTCGTGTCGTTGACCAAGACTTTGGCCCTGCGCAGGGCCGCGACGTCGTCGAGCTCGTTGAACGCGTACGGACGGCGAGTGCGGAGGCGGGCCAGGAGGGCTTCGACGAGTGCCGGATCCAAGTCGGCGAGCCCGGTACCCGGAACGGGAGCCTCGTCTTCGTGTGGCTGGCCGCGGTTCGCCAGTAAAAGCTGGACTTCGTAACTGGTGAGTTTTCGATCACCGTCGCCGACTCGGACGAAGCTGCCCTGGCTCATTCCGGCGCCCCGGCTGAAGCAGGGCTTGCGGTTCGATGCCAGTTCCGGGACTTCGGCCACGAGGATCCGAGAGCCCTCGAACTCGTGGATGCCGATGTGCGGACGTAGCGAGGGTTCGATCTCCGCAGTGCACATGTCCGCCAGGTCCGAGGACATCTTCGTCGGGTCGGACAAGCCAGTGGTCGCAAAGCCGGCCTGCTCGTCGAGGCCGAGGATCAGCGTGCCGCCCCGCGTGTTGGAGAACGCCACCAGTGATTCGCGGGCCGACCGGGGCAGACCGCCCTCGGCTCGCTTGACCTCGACGTCGGAGACGTCGCTGCCGAGGGCGCGAAGGTTGTCGACGATCTCGGAGAGTTCTTCGTCCTGCATCGTCCGCTCCGTCGCTCCGGCCATCATGTTAGTTGACATGCTAGTTCGCATGCTAATTAACAAGATGCATGGGGTGACGAATGACTACTGACAGTCTCCCTGGCTTGGTGGAGCGGTTCGCCGGGACGGGCCCGGCGAACCGGACCATCAGGCCAGGGTGAGCGCGTAGATCTCGACCCGCGGGTCGTTCGGCAAACTCACCGACTGCACCGTCTTGCCAGCGTCCAAAGCCGCCGAGATCCCGAACAGCCGCACCGGCGGCCCGTCGACCCCGCTGCCCGCCTTGATGCGGTGCGGCATGTCGAGCACGACCGACGAACCCGATCCCGCCCAGTCCGCGAACGTCACGGCGACGTCCGCGCTGGTGCCGTCGGTGTAGTGCGCGGTCAGCGTCGTCGACACCGGCCCGTTGTGCGACGACCCGACGAGCCGCAGCGCGCCGTGCTGACCCGCCGGGAGCAGCAGCGACTGGCCGCGGGCCTCGACGAAGTTCGCCGCCGTCCCCGACGCGTCCGGGGCCGCGTACGTGACGCCGTCCCAGGTCACCGGGCCGGCGGCCGGCAGCAGCGCAGCGTCGTAGCTCCAGCCGCCGCCGTCGAAGTTGCCGTCGGAAGAGGCCTCGACCGTCGCCGTGCCGTCGTGGTTGTAGTCGCGGCCCAGGTCGACCGCGCACTGCGTGCCGGACGAAGCACACGCCGACGGCGTCCGGACCTCGATCGTCGCCGAGCGGGTGACGGTGTTCGCGCCCAGCCCGGACACCTTGACCTGCACCGGGTACGTCCCGGCGGCGGCGCTCGCGGGCACCGTCACCGTGATCGGCACCGTCTTCTGCACCGGCAGCCGTCCCGACCAGATCAGGTCGATCGGCTGGACCTTGGCCTTCCACCCGGACGGCACGGTCGCCGACACGGTCACCGGCTGCAGCACCGGGTTCTGCGCGAGGACGTCCAGGTCGAGGTGCACCTGCTGCGCCGAGCCCGCCGGGATCACGACGGACGACTGCCGCAGCGACGCGTCGACGTGCCGCCGCAGGTCACCGACAGCGTTGTTCACCGAAGGCGGCTCGGAGCCAGTCCCCCACGAAGACGGCTTCGACCCGACCTTGTGGTTCAGGGTCCCGCCGTGCGCGACCGCGGACCAGTCCAGCGATGTCTGCCGGACGTCCCGGCCGTTGAGCGACACGCTCTGGACGTACCGGTTCGTGTCGCTCGCACCCGGCGCGTTCACGGTCAGCGTGCCGCCCTGCGAACGGCCGTACTGTCCGATGCGGACGGTCGCCGACTCGAACTGCGGGCTCGAAAGCGCGAGGAAGTTCGCGCCGCTCATCGTCGGGTACAGCCCGAGCGAGGAGAAGACGTACCAGGCGGACATCGTGCCGAGGTCGTCGTTGCCGGTCATGCCGTCCGGGCCGGTGGTGAACAGCGTCATCGCCGCGCGGACGACGGTTGCGGTCTTCGACGGCGTCCCCACCCAGTTGTACATGTAGGGAGCGAGCAGGTCGGGCTCGTTGTTCGGGTTGTACGTCGCCTTGCCGTAGTAGTCGTACGGGCTGGAGATCCAGTCGTTGCGCGCGGTGCCCGCCGGATCCTTCAAAAGATTGCCGTACGCGAAGAACGAGTCGAGCCGCTTCTCGGTCGTCTTCTTGCCGCCCATCAGCGAGACGAGCCCGGCCGGGTCCTGCGGCACGAGCCACTGGTACTGGTAGGCGCCGCCCTCGTGGAACTGGTGGTCGGCGTCGACCGGGTTGTACGGCGTGAGGAAGGTGCCCTCGGTGGTGCGGGGGCGGAACTGCTGCGTCGAGGAGTCCCAAAGATTCTTGTACCACTGCCCGCGGTCGGCGAACATCCGCGCGTCGGCCTGGTGGTTCAGTCCACGAGCCATCAACGCCAGCGCCGCGTCGGCCGCCGAGTACTCCATGGTGGCGGACGCCGGGTGATCGCAGTCGTTGTCGCCGCCCTTGGCCGCGCAGTCCTTGCCGAGCTCCAGGCCGCTCGGGATGTAACCGCGGTCGTTGTAGAAGTCGACGCCGGACCGGCCGTTGTACGGCGAATCGGCCGGCGGCGTGCTCGTCGCGTTCTTCTTGAGCAGCGCGTACGCCTCTTCTTCATGCCCCGCGAGCAGCCCCTTCGACCACGCCTCGACGAGGAACGGCGTCACCGGGTCGCCGGTCATGATGTTGGTTTCGCTCTCGGCCAGCGCCCACCGCGGCAGCCACCCGCCGTCACGGCCGATGGCGACCACCGACAGCGCGACGTCCCGTGCCACCTGCGGTTCGAGCATTTCGAGGAGCTGGTTCTGCGGGCGATAGGTGTCCCACAGCGAGAAGTTCTGGTACGGCGTGTAACCGCTCGCGGTGTGCACCTTGCCGTCGAAGCCGGTGTACGCGCCGTCGGTGTCGCCGGCCAGGTTCGGGTGCAGCTGCGCGTGGTAGAGCGCGGTGTAGAACGCCGTCTGCCGGTCGGTGGTGCCGCCGGCGATCTTGATCGCGCCGAGCCGGTCGGCCCACTGCTGGTGCAGCGCCGCGCGGGTGGCGTCGAAGTCGTAGCTGTCGTTCGTTTCGGCGGTGAGGTTCTTCCGCGCGCCGTCGAGACCCGTGTACGACAGGCCGACCTTGAGGACGACGTCGTGGTCGGTGGTCGCGTCGAAGCTGGCCCAGGCGCCGTTGCCGCCGGTGCCCGCGGCGTCGCGGCTGCCGTCGGTGCGCGTCGAGCCGCGCCAAGTGCCGTAGGAGCTGAACGGCCGGTCGAAGGTGGCCGTGAAGTAGACGGTGTGCTCGTCGTGGCCGGCGCAGAACCCGCCGGCGCGGACGCGGCCTTCGAGGGTCCGGTCGCCGACGACGTGGATCTCGGAGTCCTTGACCGACTGGTTGGCCTGGCCGGTGTTGAACAGGACGTTCGCCTGGCCGGTCGAGGGGAAGGTGTAGCGCTGCCAGCCGGTGCGCGCGGTCGCCGTCAGTTCGGCGTTGACGCCGTATTTCTGAAGGCCGACGCGGTAGTAGCCGGGCTCGGCGTGCTCGTCGTCGTGGCTGTACGTGGACTTGTAAGCGTCCTTGTCAACGTTGTCGACAGCGCCGGTGGTCGGCATGATCGGCAGCTCGCCCATCACGCCGCAGCCGACGCCGGACAGGTGTGTCTGGCTGAAGCCGTAGATCGCGTTCTGCAGGTAGTCGTAGCCGCCTTGACCGCCGGTGTCCGGGCTGACCTGCACCATTCCGAACGGCGCGCTCGCGCCGGGGAACGTGTTGCCGAAGTTCTGCGTGCCGACGAAGGGGTTGACCAGGCTCACCGGATCCGCCGGGGCGGGCGCGGCCTGTGCCACGGCGGGCGCCAGGCCGACGACCACCACCCCCGCGGCCACCGCGGCGGCCATCCGTCTGCTCTGCGACCACATGGGCGCACCTCCAGGAGATGACAACGTTGTCAGAAGTGGACCTTTGGTCAGGCCCTCGGTTCGGACAGCAGCTTTCCACCTCGATGGGCGTTTGAGAAGACCTCAACCGGCCGGCGGTCTCGAGGTGGTCAAGCCCCGGCGCCTGCGCCGGCGGTGGCGAGCAGTGCGGCGACGCTCGGTTTGCGCTCGTCGCGCCGTCGCCAGGTCATGGTGACGTCGGTCGTCTGCCCGGCCAGGGGGACGGCGACCGCGCCGGGATGGTCGACGATCGCGGGCACGATGCCGCACCCCAGCCCGGCGGCCACGCAGCGCCCGAGGGCGGCGAGGCTGCCGACCTCGGTGTCGACGACGGGTCCGTCGATCCGGTCCAGCATTTCCCGGAAGCCGCAGCCTCTCGGTGTGGCGAGGAATCCGACGCCGCGGAGGTCGTCGGGCCGGATTTCTTCCTTGTCCGCCAACGGATGTCCGGGCGGCACGATGACGACGAGCGGCATCTCGCCGAGTGTCCGGCTGGCGAACGCGGGATCGGCCGGCGGGGTACCGAAGGTGAAGCAAACGTCCATTTCGGACTCTCGGATGCCTCGGTACAGCTCGCCGCGGCCACCTTCCATCACCGAAATCCGGACGCGCGGCCACCTCGTGCGATAAGCGCCGAGGATCGGCGGAACCCAGTGCGTGCACAGGGTTTCGAGCGCCCCGATGGTCAGCTCGCCGTCGGGTTCGCCGCGCTCTTCGTCGACGGCGGCTTTGGCTTCCTCGACGAGTTCGAGCACCTGGTCGGCGTACCCGACGAGCCGCTTCCCGGCGGCGGTGAGCGTCCTGGTGGCGCGGTCGAAGAGCTGCGACCCGAGTTCGGCTTCGAGGGCCTGGATCTGTTCGGTGACACTGGATTGCGCGTAGTGCAGCTCGGCGGCGGCGCGCGTGAAGTTGAGCGTTCGCGCGACGACGCGAAAGGTGCGCAGGTGACGCAGTTCCATGTGGACCCCCATCGGCGTTCCCGATACCCGCCATCGTAACTGCCTGCTTCCACCGATGTCACGGAGAGTCCAGGCTTCTTGGTGTGGCAAGACTCCTCGCCGGCCTGTCGCTCGGCTACTTCCTGGTCATGCTGGACACGACGATCGTGACGGTGGCGCTCCCCGCGTTGTCGCCTTCTTTGTCCGACCAGCAATGGATTTCGAACGGCTACACCCTGACGTTCGCTGCGTTCCTGTTGACGGCGGGCGCCTGCTCGGACCGCTTCGGCGCCCGCCGGGTGTTCTTCACGGGCCTGACGTCGTTCGCTGCGCTGTCCTTGTTGTCGGCTTTCGCTTTCTCGCCGGCGGTCTTGATCGCTCTCCGTGCATTGCTCGGAGTGGCGGGTGCGCTGCTGGTGCCGTCCTCGCTGTCCCTGATCGCTTCGGCTTACCCGTCCGCTGCCGCCCGGGCGAAGGCGATGGGCGTGTGGGCGGCGGTGAGCGGAACGGGCCTGGTGGCGGGCCCGCTTCTGGGCGGCCTCCTGACGCAGGCTTTCGGCTGGCGCGCGATCTTCGTGGTGAACGTCCCGGTGGCTCTGACCGCTTTGGCGCTGTCCCGCTCGGCTCCCGCTACGCCGCCGAAACCGGGCAGGGTCGACCTGATCGGCCAGATCTCAGCGGTCATCGCTTTGTCGACACTGACGTACGCCCTGGTCGAGGCTGACTTGTGGTTACTGCCGCTGTCCGTGGCGGCGGTCGCGGTGTTCGTGGCGTCCCAACGCCGTCCTGGCGCGATGTTGCCGTTTTCCCTGCTCTCCAGAAACCTTTTGGCGGGCGCGATCGTGAATTTCGGCCTGTCGGGCGTATTGTTCGTGTTGTCGCTGTATTTCCAGGAAACGCGGGGCTATTCGCCATCCTCGACGGGCCTGGCATTCCTGCCGTTGACGATCCCGACGGCGTTCAACCCGATCTTCACGGGCCGTCTGGTGGCCCGAATCGGCTCGCGCATCCCGGCGGTGTCGGGTTTCGTGCTGATGTCTACGGGCACGGTCCTTCAGGCATTCGTACCGGGACTTTCGGTGGTGGCGTTGGCACTGCTGGGTTTCGGGGTATCCCTGGCGATTCCCTCGCTGCTGACGGCGGTGGTGGGATCGGCTCCGGCCGAGCTGGCGGGCACAGCGGGCGGAGCGTTGAACGCTTCCCGGCAGACGGGGGCGGTCCTGGGCGTGGCGATCTTGGGCGCCATCCTGAACACGGCTTCGATGACGACGGCACTGTTCGTGGCCGGCGTGGTTCTGCTCGCCGGCGCCTTTCTGTTTCCTGGGAGTTGACTGTTTCCTATTTCGGTAGGCAACAGGAAACGCCTTGTTGACCCATCCCGCGTGACGAATCCTGGTTGCAGGGCCCGGAAATCCTCCGGAATCCCTGAAAAACCACCATTCCCTTGGAGGATTCGTCATGTCCATGCCCAAGAAGCTGGCCAGAATCGGTGGCCCGGTGCTCGCGCTCTGCATCATCGCTGCGGCGCCGCTGATCGGTTCCACCACGGCGTTCGCCGACGGCGACGGCGGCACCCCGCCGCCGGTCACCACCACCACCCCGCCGCCCGCGGGCACCGACGGCAACCCCTGGCACGGTTGACGTGCACCGGGCCGGCCGTGCCCCGGCCGGCCCGGAATGCGTCACCGCAGGCGGCAGTCGCATTCCAACGCGGCGCGTTCGTCCCGCACCGCACCGGCTTCCGGCAAATCGAGCGCGTCGAACCCGGCTTCGGCGGCGGCCCAGTGCGTCCGAGCCTCGGAATGCTGACCCATCGCGTGCAGCGTTTCGGCGACGCCGCGATGCGCACGGGCCTGATAAGCGCGGTTTCCGCTGCCGTCAGCCAAGTCCAAAGCTGCTTTGCACGCCGTCAAAGCGTCCCGCTGCGCACCCCGGGCGAGCGCGGTCGCGCCGCGGTCGAGGTAGAGCTGGATGCGCAGATCGGCGTCCGGCACGTTCGCCGCCACTTCGCGAGCCTTGTCGTGGTACCGCACGGCCTGCGCGAACCGGCCCTGCTGCCGGTGCACGTTGCCGATGTTGTTCAGCGCGTAGGCCTCGACGCAGTGGTCGCCGACCTCGGCGGCGTGCCCGTGCGCCTCCGTGTAACTGGCCAGCGCCTCCGGGAGCAGGCCCAAGTTCTCCTGCACGGAGCCGAGGTTGTTCAGCGCGTGCGCCACACCCTGGACGTGGCCGATCTCGCGCAGCATCCGCGCGGCCGCCGAATGCTGGCCCAGCGCGACGTCGAGGTTGCCGTGCAGCTCGTTGAGGTAGCCGAGCATGCTCAGCGCGTGGGCCTCGCCGCGGCGGTCTTCGGTCTGCTCGTACTTCGCCAGCGCGGCCTCGAGGTGCGCGATCGCCTGCTCGTGCTTCCCCAGCTCCATCGTGGGAATCGCGAGCGCGCACAACGTCGCCGCTTCACCGCGCGGATCGCCGAGGCGGCGCCACTTCGGCAGCGCCTGCGCGGCCAGCTCCAGCGCTTCCGCGAGCTGCCCGCGCCGGTCGTGCGCGGTGGCCAGCCGCAGCAGCACGTGCGCCTGGCCGTAGTCGTTGCCCGGATCGGCCGAGACGGTCTTCCACGCGAGCTCGAGGGTGTCGATCCAGTCCTCGAACTGGTTGGTCGTGTTGAAGTAGCGCCACAGCAGCACAGCCAGCCGCCAGGTGTGCTCGGGCAGGTCGTGCCGGGCGGCGTAGTGGATCGCGGCGACGAGGTTGTCGCGCTCGTCGGCGATCCACCGCAGCGCGGCACGGGCGTCGGCGAACTCCGGGGTCACCGCGCAGGACCGGTCGGACGCGGGCAGCTGCGCCCGGTCGAAGGGGTACGCGGCGCCGACCGCGGCCGCCAGCGTGACGAGGTAGAAGTCGAGCAGCCGCACCAGCGCCTGCGGCGGCGCCGGTTCGACGGCGGCGAACTCCTTGAGCGGGTCCAGCATCTGGTACCGCTCCGGCGCGGCCTCCTCCAGCAAGCTGACCTCGTGCAGGTCGTCGAGCACCAGCCGGGCCTCGGCGACGTCGCAGCCGGCGAGAGCGGCGCCGCCGGCGACGTCGACGTCCGGCCCGGGCAGGCTGCCGAGCAGCCGGAACATGGCGCGCTGCGGTTCGCCGAGCTGCTGGTAGGACACCCGGACGGCGGCGACGCCGTCTTCCTCGCCCCAGGGGCCGTTCTCTTCGAGCAGGTGGAGCAGGTGCTCCAGCGGCCACCGGTCGTGCCGCCGGAACAGCGCGGCCGCCACCCGGATCGGCATCGGCAGGAACCCGCAGCGCTTGACGATCAGCGCCACCTCGGCCGCCCGGCCGCGCACCCGCGGGGCATCGGTCAGCGCGTGGAACAGTTCGGCCGCTTCTTCCGGCGGCAACGGCGAAAGCCGGACCGGCTCGCCGACGTCACCCATCCGCCTGCTGGTGACGACGGCGAGGCACCCGTCGGCCTCGGGCAGCAGCGGCCGGATCTGCTCCGGCGACGCGGCGTTGTCCAGCACGACCAGCGTGCGCGTGCCCCAGAGCGTCGTCTGGTAGAGCGTGACCTTCCGGCCCACGGTGGCCGGGATCTGTTCGGGCGGCACGCCGAGCTCGACCAGCAGCTCGGTGAGCGCGTCGCCGACGCTGGTCTCGGGGACGCCCGGGGTGAAGCCGTTCAGGCGGGCGAGGAGCTGGCCGTCGGGGAAGCGGTCACGCAGCCGGTGCGCCGCTTCGACGGCGAGGCCGGTCTTGCCGACACCCGGCGCGCCGCTGACCCAGACGGCGCGGCGCCCGGCCGCGGCGGCCGTCTCGATGGCGGCGATCTCGTCGGCGCGGCCGGTGAACCCACCGGGTCGCGACGGCAGTGAGCTGGGCGGTTCCCCGTGTTCGGCGCGCGCGGCGAGGTTGCGCAGCACGGGACCCGGCTCCATGCGCAGCTCGGCGAGCGCGTCGCGGGTGCCGGCGAAGACGCGCAGCGCGCCGACCTGGTCACCCCCGGCGAGCAGGGCGCGCATGAGGAGTCCGGCGTGCTTCTGGCTGGCCGGGTCGGACCGGACGAGCGGCCGCAGCCGATCGCGCGCGGAGCGGTGGTCGCCGGTGCCCAGCTCCAGCTCGGCGAGATCGCCGACGGCGTCGGGCAGGCTCTCCTCCGGGAACCCGACCTCGGGCCCGCCGACGCGGTCGATGTCGATGTCCTCGAGGAACCGCCCGCGCCACAGCCCGACGGCCTCCCGCAGCAGTTCGATCTTCCGGCGCGGGTCGTCGGTCCGGCCCGCTTCGGCGCGCAGCCGGTCGAACCGGACGGTGTCGAGCTGGTCCTCGCCGAGCCGCAGGAGGTAGCCGGTGGGGGTGGTCTCGATACCGACACCGATGTCGCGCAGCCGCTTGACGTAGCTGCGCACCAGGGTGGGCTTGGCTTCGCGGTCGGCCCAGACGATCTCGGCGAGCCGGGCGCTCGACACCGGCTTGTTCGCGTTCAGGAGCAACACGACGAGGACGAACCGTTGCTGCTGGTCACCCAGTTGCACCGGTGCGCCGTCGTGCCACGCCTCCAGCGGGCCGAGCATCCGGAACTCCACGCAGCCTCCCCGGCCGTCAGCTTGCTTTCCCCGATTGATGTCGCGCAATCGCCCGTTGGAGTTTCGGTAATCCGCATTTCTTGCACGTTCGATACACACCGGGTTGCGAGACTCCGCCGGTCGAATCAGGGGTGAAGGAGAAACCGGTATGGGGTCCGACGTGTTGCCGTGTTACGTGGCGTGCGACATCTCGCTTTCGATGGCCGACCACATCGACGAGCTGAACAGGGGATTGCGCGAGTTCCGCGGCGCGGTGCACGCCGACACGTCGGTCGCCGACCGGGTGCTGTGCAGCGTGATCGGCTTCGGGGAGGAGCCATCGGCGGTGCACGGGCTGTACCTCGCGGGCGAGGTCGCCGAGCTGCCGCCGCTGGGGCCGTGCGCGGGCACCAACTTCGGACCGGTGTTCACGTTCCTGCGCTCGGCCATCGACATGGACATCCGGCTCTTGGAGACCCACCGGGTGCGGGTGCACCGGCCCTTGGTGTTCTTCCTTTCCGACGGCCAGCCGACGGACCCGGTGACCTGGCCGTCGGCGTTCTCGTCCTTGTGCGATCCGGCTTGGCCGCGCCGCCCCCGGGTCGTGGCGTTCGGAGTAGGCGACGCGGACGAGGAGGCGCTGGGCCGCATCGGCACGTTCCGCACGTACCTGAGCCGCGACGGCGTCCGCCTGGGGACGGCGCTGATCGCCTCGGTGATGCACGTTCTGTCCACTTCCGGTCCACCGCCCGGTCGCACGCTGTCCTGAAGGGGGTGCCGGCCATGGAAACGCACTGAAGGAGAACGACCGTGGAGCGTTCCGAGCTGGTCCAGGAGCTGAAGACGCTGCGCAAGGGCCGAGGCTTGGCGGGCCGCGTCGAGGACCGGGTCGGACCGCGTCTTCGTTCGGCATGCTCAGTCTTGGCCGAGGACGGAATGGTGGCGATCCGCGACAAGGTGGGCGGCCGCCTGTCCGAGCTGGCGGCGGACCTCCCCGAGGATCTGCGGGTGGCGGCGCTGGCGGCCTTCGCGATCTGCGCGGAGGCCCGCCAGCCGCTGTACCAGGAGAGGGTCCGCTGGGCGGCTCATCGTCTGGACCGCGACCCCCGCACGGTCCGCCGGCGCGTGGACGAGGCGATCGACCTGCTGGCGGACCTGGCTTCGACGTCGTCCTCGCCGCCGGCTGTTTCGTCGTCCGACCGCTGGCACACGTCGTCGCTGGCCATCGCTCTCGTGCTCGACGAGCTTCTGGTCCTCGAGCAGCGTCGGATCGTCGCTGACCATGAGGGGCTTCGGTCTCTCGATCTGGCGGTGTCGCTTCCGGCTGGACGCCCCTCGGCCACTGTTCTCTACGGCGGGACTTTGGTGGACCGCGGGATGGAGACGTCCTCCCGGTGGGGATACGGGCTGGAGCTGCCGCGTCCGTTGTCCCGGGGCGAGTCGTTCGACTACGCGGTCGTGTTCCGGCCGCTGTCGCTGCGGCCGTACATGGTTTCAGTGCCGCGGCAGCCGTGCGATGAGTTCGACCTGCGGGTCCGGTTCGGCGCTTCTCGGCCGCCAGAGGTCTGGGCGCTGGAGGGAGCGTTCCAACGGGACGTATCGGACCCGGGTTACCTGGGCCGTCGGGAACAGGTGGATTCATCGGGGGAGGTCCACTTGCGATTCCGCGGCCTCACGCCGGGCTTGGCCTATGGAGCGAGGTGGGAGTCGCAAGACCATCTGGCAGAGTCGCGCGAGTGACCGGGTACGCGCGCGGACATCACCGCGACAAGGACCACTGGGGCGACTTCGGCGGCAATCCCATGACCATCGAGCTCCTGAGCGGTTCCTCGATGTCGACACCGCCCAGCTGTACTGCCCCACCGACTCTGTCAGTGCCTGGCATGGAGAAAGACGCGCTGCTCGTGCGATCGGTAACCGGCGACCCGCACGTGACGGCAGAGGTGCGCCGCCGCTTCCGGCGCCGGCACGCCGCCGCACCGGCGGCCGACACCCGCACGGTGGGCGAGTTGCTGGAGGCAGCGTCGGCCCGGCGCACCGAGCGAGAGGGAGTGGCCACCGCTCGCGCCGCGGCGGAAGCCTTGCTCAGGGACCGGACGCGCGCCGAGGTACGGGAGCTGCGACTCGCGGCACTGGCTGCGGACGAAGAGAGCGCGTGGCGCAAGGTCGCCGCTTGATCGAGAACAAGCGGCCTGCCGACTACGACAACGCGGTCGTGCTCGCCGATCTAAGGCGGTCAGCGCTCGAACCGGCGAACCCGCGGCATTCGTCGAACGCTTCGAGGGCCTGCGTACCGAACACCGTCGCAAGCCGCGCCTGCTGGAGCGGTTCGAGCGGTCCGGCCTCTAAACACCCACGACAAAACCGAAACGCAGCAAGGCTTTGCGGAACTTCGGCTCCTGGTCCTGGGGGACGGCGAGGTGTCGGTCGCCGATCAAACGGCAAAGCGGACGGAGTCGGCGATCGTGCGCGATGAGCGCGGCCGTCGCGGGTTCGGCGCACTCGATCAGGCGAACGTGCCCGAGATCGGTGAGCTGCCCGATCCGGTGCCGGACGTCGGAGATCAAGGTCGTCAACGCGCCGGGCAGTTCGTGCTCGGTCCGTTCGTCGAGGAACCGCGTGAATTCGTCGAGGTCCCGCCCCGCGTCGACACCGGACAAGAGAGTGGCCGCGGAGACGGTCCAGACGTGGTCGGCTGTCTGTTCGGAGAAAGCGGACAGGGTGAGCCGATCGGCAGCCGAGAGCCGCGTGGTGGCGACGACGTCGAGATTCGGCAGCACCTTGAGGGCCCGGACATCCGGTTCCACGGCAACCGGCGGTTCGTAGGTGTCGGCCAAACCGAGAACGTAGGCGCCCAGCGCGTTCAGGCGAATGGCAAGAAGCCCGTCATAGCAGCTCAGGGCTTCGATGTCCTCGCCACCCCAGTTGTCGCGGAAGTCGTCACGGGCCCCGGCCGGGTGGACGAAGTCGAGGTCGATCAACCCGAGCGTCCCCGCGTACTCGAAGAGGACAGCGAGGGTGTAGCGGCCTTGGAGCAGTTCCCACTTGGCGAAGCCAGCGTAACCGAAGCTGCCGTACTCCGGATCCTCGAGGTACAACTTCCACAACGCGCGCTCGGAACGCGCGATGGTCGGGCTCGTGTGGCCGCGGCGCATCTTCATGAACAACGCGTCCACGTCCAGCCATTCGCCCACCGGGCACTTCGCCAGTGCTTTCGCGACCATCTGACGCCGGGTCGTGGCCGCGGTCAGCACGTTGGCCGAGCGCTGGCCCTTGATCCTCTCGACGCGGCTGAACTCGTCGATCACCGCGTGGGTCAGCCAGCGTTGCCACAGCAGGCGGATGGTGTCCGGTCCCGGCTCGGCCAACGCGTCTCGGCCCGCGGGGGTCAGCCGCAGCCTGCTGCGCTCCACCTTCGCGAGGCCGCCTGCCTGGAGCAGCAGAGGCCAGGCGAAGGCCGCGATCGCGTTGTCGACGTAGAAATCACCGTCGACGAGGTGTTCCGCGATCATTTCCACCGTCGCTGCCGCAGGCAGTGAAGTTCGGTCACTGGTCTTCAGCTGTCCTCCCGCGCACAGTTCGAGCACCGCGCGCAGGTTCGCCACGGCTTCCTGCTCGGTCGGGAGCAACCAGCGTTCTTCGTCGTTCATGTCGGGTCCGCGCTCACTCATGGCAGGTCTGGATCGGGATGTTCGGCGGCGAACCGGGCGGCGGTGTCGCGGTCGACGAGCGTGTTGTCGGCAAGCCATTCGACCGCGCGACGTCGCGCCCGGACGTCGCTGAACGCGTGCCAGGCCGGGAGAAGCTCCGGGTGCTCTTCGTACAACTCGTTCTTGAAGCGGCGAAAGGCGCCCTTGCCCTGGATAGCTCTCGCCAGCCGCCGGCCGGCCCGCTCGTCACTGACATCTTCCGCGAAGTCCGCCATGTCCTGGTACCAGACGTAGGACGGCAGCGGCTGGATCGCGATCAGATCCAGTTCATCCAGGTCGACCGGGTGCTCACCGTCGATCCCGCCGTCCGCGGTCCAGAACCCCAGTTCGCCGGTCCGGGGGTCGACCAGATGGAAGTACTCGAAGTCGGTCTGGTCCTGCAGGGCTGTCCCGATCTCTTCGAGGTCGAACTTGTCCAAGCCGAGCATGCGGATAGACTAACCCCGGCGCAGGTGAGTTCGGTTGTTGTTCGTGGCTGGTACCTCTCTCACCGCGAACTCGCTGTTCTGCGCACGCTCGACCCGAAGCTCACCTCGTGAACGAGTCTCGTCATCTCGCGCACGACGCAGCTGGCAGGCTGTCGTCCGCGGACTCGCTGCCCCGCGCGGTCCTCGGAGGCCGTGGCGATCCTCGACCGGTTCATCCGAAACTACGAGCAGAAGTGGCTCAACAAGCCCATCCCCGCGCCGTCCAGCCATTTCGCCAAGCGGCTGCGGGTCCGACCCGCCGGACGAATTGATCCGCCTCCTCGACTCCGCATCGCTTTTGAATACGCACTCGCTACGCAGATTCTGAACCGCACTTGATTCAGGTCGCGTAGCAGTACCTTCGTCAGGAGTCATCCTGAACGTTGTGGACGGAATGACCAGCCAAGCGAACTGGACGTTCGCCTACGGTGAGCAACGCTTGGGAAGCGACATTCCATGATGATGGCGTCCCTCTTGAGCATCACTGGCAACATTTCAGGTCATGCCCTGCGGTGGATCATAGTCTTCCTGCGGCCGAGTAACGCTAGGGCGGCCACAGCGGCAACAGTCATCCATGCCTTGCCAATGATCTGTCCGGGCAGGAACTCGAAGGAACCGAAGGCCATTTTGAGGAAGATCAAGCTGTCTGCCAGCAGGCCGACGATATTCGAGCCAACCACAGCAACTATGAGGCCGCGTTTCCGCAGCGGTTCGTACACCGCGAAGTCCAGGAGTTCTGCCACTATGAACGCGACGGCCGACGCTGTGGCGAGCGCAGGGGCGGCCAAGAGGTAAGACAGGACGGTGCCCACCACGATGGCGCCGAAGACTGCTCTGCGTCCAACGCTCTCACGTGCCAGGTCTCGCAGGACTAGCGCCAAACCGGCGAAGTAGACGGCTGCTGGAGCGAGAAAGCCGAACCCGACCGGGACGGCGCCGAATTGGGTTACGACTAGGTTCGCTAAAGGGATGGTGGCGATGTATGCGACGAGCAGAATCACCCCGCTCGGAGTGATCTTCTTCACGGAATCCTTCTTTCGGAGCAGGCTGACTTCTGAGAACCGCTGTGCGTTCGTCCCGGTTACGCAAGCGCTTGAAGACATGCCGTCACCCGGTGATCAGAGCCACCGCGTCGTGGCTGTGGATGCTTTCGAGGTTGCGCACCCTGACCTCGTGGGCTAACCCGCGGTTGCGGCATATGAGTGAGATGTCGCGCGCCATGTCCTCGACGAACACGGGATGGTCGTAGGCCTGCATAGTGAGCGTGCGCTCGTCGACGCGCTTGACGAGTGGAACCACTGGAGCCGACCCGCTGTCTCGGATGATCTTGACTGCATTCAGCACCGGCAGGGGATACAAGTGGTCCCCGCTTCCCGTGACCGACAGGGTGACCTTGCTGCGTTGGTTGTGGGCACCGTAGTCGGAGATGCTCTTCGAGCAGGGGCACAGACTCGTGACCTCTGACGATACTGCTGCGGTCACGCGGCAGGAGCCGTCCTGCCAGGTGCCGGTCACCTCCACGTCGTGGACGGACACGGACTCCAGTCCGCTCGTCGGCGCGGACGTCACCTCCGAGATCGGCATGCTGAGCACCACCGAGATACCAGGGACGTCCAGTTTAGCCGCGCCGGTTTTCAGCACCTGGGCCATGTCTCGGGGGTCGAACGCCTGCAAGCTTTCGTGAACGAGGGCGACCATTCGACTCATGTGCGTGCCCCGGCGGTCCGCCTGCAGTTGGACGGCGACCGAAATTTCGGCGATGCTCCGCTGTTTCGTGATGCCGTCATCGAACACCACCGGATACCGCACCCCGGCGATGCCGACCTGGTCGACCTCGATGCCCC
The DNA here is from genome assembly GCF_040682155.1 of Amycolatopsis sp. NPDC051371. NCBI lineage: Bacteria > Bacillati > Actinomycetota > Actinomycetes > Pseudonocardiales > Pseudonocardiaceae > Amycolatopsis > Amycolatopsis sp. NPDC051371. The sequence goes on along the minus strand of NZ_JBFBAG010000029.1, from coordinate 58,708 downwards.
GAGAGTCAGTTTCTGCTTGGATGTCGTGCACGTCACTGTCCTCGATAAGTGCACCCGGAAGTGCAGGTCTCCCGGACCGTTACAGCGGACACTTCGGGCAGCCGCGGCGCCAGGCGGTCCCAGATCCACACGGCCAGATTTTCGCTGGTGGGGTTCTCCAACCCGTCAATCTCGTTGAGGTAGTGGTGGTCGAGTTGCTCTTCAAGGGGTTTGAACGCGGCCTTCACATCACCGAAGTCCACAACCCAGCCAGCTTGCGGGTCGACGGAACCTTCCACATGCACCGTCACGCGGTAGGAGTGGCCGTGGAGGCGAGCGCACTTGTGCCCCTCCGGCACCTCGGGAAGCCGATGAGCAGCCTCGAAGGTGAACTCTCGGAAGATCTCCATCAACGGATTCCCAAGTACTTGTGCGTTTGCAAGGACAGTGACCAACGCGGGTTCTTCAAGCAGTACTCCACCGCCGCCTCGGTGTGGCTCTCCCGCTCTTGGTCATCGAGGGGTTGAAGCCGGAACGAACGGAAGTCCAGGTGTTCGAACTGCGCAGGGTCGCCACCCGCCTGGGGGTAGACCAACTTCAACTCGTCACCGGAGGTCACCACCAGGTCGGCTCCGACCTTCGGGCTAACGCAGAGCCAGTCCACTCCAGTTGGGGGCACACGGGTTCCGTTCGTCTCCACGGCGACTTCGAACCCTCGGCGGTGTAGGGCATCCACAGCCGCTGCGTCCAACTGCAGCAGCGGTTCTCCTCCCGTGCACACCACGAAGCGGTTGTCCCAGTTCGCCGACGGCCACGTCCGTTCGACTGCCTCAGCTAGCTCGTCGGGCGTCGAGAACCGCCCGCCTCCCGTGCCGTCGGTTCCGACGAAATCCGTGTCGCAGAATTTGCAGATCGCCCGGGAGCGGTCTTTCTCGAGGCCGGTCCAGAGGTTGCACCGGGAGAAGCGGCAGAAGACGGCCGGCCGGCCGGCGTGGCTGCCCTCACCCTGCAGGGTGTAGAAGATTTCCTTGATGAAGTAGGTCACGCGTTCACGTTTCGATATGTCACTGGATCGGTGACACCAGCCTCGGAGAAACCCTTGAGCCGCAGCAGGCAGGTATCACAGCGGCCACATGCCCGTCCCTGTTCGTCTGGGTCGTAGCAACTCGACGTGATCGAGTAGTCAACCCCGAGTCGGAGGCCCTCGCGAACGATGTCCGCCTTGGACATCTCGATGAGTGGCGAGTGGAGGCGGAGCGGGTTTCCTCCCTCGACTCCGGCCCTGGTGGCGAGGTTGGCCATCTTCTCGTAGGCCGCCATGTACTCAGGTCGGCAGTCCGGGTAGCCGCTGTAGTCGACCGCGGTCACGCCGGTGAAAATGTCCGTCGCGCCGACGACTTCGGCGTAGGCGAGCGCGAAGGACAAGAAGATGGTGTTGCGCGCCGGTACGTAGGTCACCGGGATGCTGCTCGCGTCGACCTCGTCGACGTTGTCGTGCTTGGGTACCGAGATATCCGAAGTGAGCGCTGAACCGCCGAAGGCGCGAAGGTCAATGTCGACAGTCCTGTGCCCGGCTGCCCCGAGCGCTTGAGCGACTCGCTGAGCTGCCTCCAGTTCGACGCTGTGGCGCTGTCCGTATCGGAAGCTGAGCGCGTACGGGGTGAAGCCCTGGTCCCTCGCTATGGCCAGTACCGTCGTCGAGTCGAGACCGCCGCTGAGCAGTACGATCGCCGGTCGTTCCATCGACGTCAACCCTTCAATTCGTGGACAGCGGGTCTGGATCATATCTGGCTAACTAGGCTGTAGAGTAAACCGCATCGGAAGCGAGTTAGGGCCCAAGGGAGCCGGCGAGGCGTGAAAAAACTATCCGTGGTAGTGACCTGCACGGACCGTAAGATGCTCATCCCGCCTCCGACTCTCCGTGCGGGCTCCCTTCCGTCGGGCACGGTGAGCGGTCGACTCCGCACTTGGACGGACCGGATCCGCGCTGGCGCGCACCGCACCTCGTTGAGCCGCCTGTACAAGGGCGAGCACTGGCAGCAAGTGCACACTGTGGTCGGTGCGGCCGCCCGAGCGGGGTTCGAAGCGGAACTGTGGGTCGTGTCTGCGGGGTTGGGCTTGCAGTCCACTGTCGCCTCATTTCCGGCATACGCCGCTACCTTCAGCCTCGGCCACGAAGACAGCGTCGCGTCCACCGGGGTCGACCGTCGGCTGTGGTGGAAGGGCCTCCAGGAACGCCTCGGCGCATCGACCCTCGTCGAATTGGGATCTCGCAGTTCCGTGCTCTTGGTGTTGTCGGAGGTCTATGGGAGTGCCCTGACAGCGGAGTTACGCGAACTGGGTCAGGTGGGCGGTGACGTCCTGCTCGTCGGTGGGAGCGAGGACATACCCGGTGTACAGCGGGTACGGGCCAATGGATCGCTTCGCAAAGCGCTGGGCGGTACCCTGACCGGGCTGAACGCGCGGATGGCCGGTTCCTGGCTGGCCCACTGCGAGGACGGTGGGCTGACCTCACCCACCACGACTGAGTCGTGGACACGCTGGGTCGAGCGTTCGGCACACCGCGAGACCTACAACCGCACGCCGATGACGGACGCGGAGGTCAAAGAGTTCATCCGGGCGTCGGCAGCCAAGCAGCATGGCATCTCGCGAACCAGGTTGCACCGGTTACTCAGGGAGAGCGGCAGGGCTTGCGAGCAGAAGAGGTTCGCCAACCTCTACTCCGAGACGATGGGAGAGCGGTGAACCTCAAGCGCAGGGCGTTGAAGGTCCACCAGCACCCGACGATCCCCCTGTACATCTTTACTCTCGCGGCCGAGGAAGTCGCGCTGATCTCCGACGTGGCGCGGATCTCTCGGGACGACGCTGGCCGTCTCCTGGGTTATCAGCGCCCCGAGAAGAAGCAGCACGTGAAACAGATCCTCGAGTATCTCGACGGCGACGAGGTGCTGTTCCCCAACGGGTTGATCATGGCTCTGCCCGGCTCCGTTCGCTTTCGATCCAGTCCAGGACCTTCAGCCACCGACGGCCTGGCCACCAGCGGCACGCTCGAGATTCCGCTCCCGCAGACCCCGGACGAGCCCCGACCGGCATGGATCGTGGACGGCCAGCAGCGGAGCCTGGCCCTCGCGCGTACGAAGCGGACTCGCCTGCCCGTGACGGTCGCCGGGTTCGTGGCCGAGGACATCGCCACCCAGCGTGACCAGTTCCTGCGGGTGAACACGGTGTCCCCGCTACCCGCCAACCTCGTGGCGGAACTGCTGCCCGAGGTGGGTACGGCCCTGCCCGCGAAGCTGTCCGCCCGCAAGTTGCCGTCCGCCCTGGTCACGATGCTCAACCAGGACTCGGATTCGCCCTTTCGGGGGTTGATCAAGCGACCGTCGACCAGTCCGGAACAGCGCGGCACCGCCGTCGTCACCGATAACAGCCTCACAGCCGCGGTCGAGGAGTCCCTGAACTCTTCCGCAGGCGTCTTATTCCTTTACCGCAACCTGTCGAACAGCACCATCGACACGGGCGCGATACGCAAGATTCTGGTCTCCTACTGGACCGCCGTGCAGCACACCTTTCCCGAAGCCTGGGGTCTGCCGCCGACCAAGAGCAGGCTGATGCACGGTGTCGGCATCAGGGCCATGGGGCGACTCATGGACAAGATCGTCCCAAACGTGGACCTGGAAGCAGCAGATGTCGTCGAGCAGATGAAGAAGGAACTGACTTTGATCGCGGACCACTGTCACTGGACCAAGGGGCGGTGGGGTGAGCTGAACATCGTCTGGAACGAACTCCAGAACACCCCGCGACACATCAGTGTCCTGTCCAACTTCATCATCCGTGTCTACGTCAAGTCGCGGGTGAACGCGTCGTGAGGTTCTACTTTCCGGACAGTCAGGACCTCGTCAGCCCGACGTACGACTTCATCAACGACGAGTACCTGCCCACCCGGGTCCGTCAGCGCGACGATGTGTACGCGCATGAAGTGGTCACACCGTCTCCCTACGACGGCATCCTCGTCAGCAAGGCGATCGTCGACGGCTCGATGAAGGGGGCGGGCAAGTACGCCGCACCTCAGCGTGCGAGGCTTTACCGCCTGGGAGTGCGCAAGTACTTCAGGCTGCCCCCCGCCACCGCCAGTCTCGGCGACTGCGGCGCCTTCAACTACGTCGAGGAGGAGTACCCGCCTTACTCGGTCGACGAGGTCCTCGACTTCTACGACGAATGCGGGTTCGACTCGGGCGTCAGCATCGACCACGTCATCTTCGGGTACGTCCCTGATGCAGGGGAGGGTGACGTGAACTCCGCTTGGGCGAAGCGGCGGCATATTTCCCTTGACCTGGCCGAGAAGTTCCTCGCTGCCGTGCAGGAACGCGCCAGCTTGGTGGAACCGGTCGGCGCTGCACAGGGGTGGAGCCCTGGCAGTTACGCGGACAGCGTGGCCCGCCTGCAGGAGATGGGATACTGTCGAATCGCACTCGGCGGCATGGTGCCGCTGAAGACCCACGAGATCCTGGCGTGCCTGGAGGAGATCTCGACCATCCTGCGGCCGGAAACGCAACTGCACCTGCTCGGTATTACTCGGGTGGAGAGCATGGAGCGCTTCGCCGAACTCGGCGTTACCAGCTTCGACAGCACATCGGCCTTCCGGCAGTCGTTCATGGACGACCGAAACAACTACCACACCGCGGACGGTGCCTACACCGCCGTGCGCGTCCCTCAGGTCGACGGCAACCCCGCTCTGAAGCGAGCGATCCTGTCGGGAGCGGTGTCACAGCGCGCCGCCATCCTCGCCGAACGGGAGTGCCTGAGCGCTTTGCGGGGCTACGACCAGGGCCCCGTGGACCTCGAGCACGTCATGGCGGCCTTGGCTGCTTACGAAGAACTCGTGCTGGGGGATAACCAGGCGAAGAAGAAGAGTTACCTGGTCCAGTATCGCAGAACGCTGGAGGCGCGCCCCTGGGAGTCCTGCCCCTGTGCGTTGTGCAAGAAGCACGGCGTCGAGATAGCGATTTTTCGAGGCACGGAGCGGAACAAGCGGCGTGGGTTCCACAACCTGGCCGTCCTGGAAGCCAAGATGCGCAAGGTCGCCCCGCGACCGGTACGCGGTGAGATCGTCCCCTCAACTAGGAGAGAAAGTGGCTGACAGGTACACCCTGCGACTCCCGGCCCTCGAGGTCCGGCAGGGGCGGCGACGGATTTACTGCTTCGCCGTCGACGGCAAGAAGTTGCACAGCTTCGCAGCGGTGTCGCGCATCCGCCGTGATGATAGTGAGCAGTTGCAGGGCTACCAGCGTCCGGAAGTACTCAGCCACATCCGCGGTATCCGCAAGTACCTCGAGTCGGGCGGAGCGATGCTGCCCAATGCGATCGTCGTTGCCTTCGACGAGCGCGTGCAGTTCACCCCATCCTTGATGATCCCCTCTGACACGGTTGACTACTCGGTGGCGGGAGAGCTCGTGATCCCGGTGGACGAGAGCCTGTCCGAGGCGGAGAAACCGGCCTGGTTGGTCGACGGTCAGCAGCGCAGCGCAGCAATTCGTGACGCCGATGTCGCTGAGTTCCCTGTCGCAGTCGTCGGCTTCATCACCGACTCTGAAGAGGAGCAGCGTTCACAATTCATCCTGGTCAACTCCACGAGGGCGTTGCCTAAGGGCCTCATCCACGAGTTGCTCCCCGACACCACCGGTCACTTGCCTGACGCGTACGTGCGCCGTCGCCTGCCTGCGCAGTTGATGACGCGCTTGAACGGCAAGCGCGAAAGTCCGTTTTTCCGCATCATTGCGTCACCGACCGCTCCTGACGGCTACATCAAGGACAACAGCGTCCTTAAGATGGTCGAGCACAGCCTCTTCGAAGGAGCGCTCTACCAGTACCGCAACCCCGTCGACGGCACTGGTGATGTGGATCGGATGCTCACCCACCTGATCGGCTTTTGGTCGGTCGTGCGCGAGGTCTTCCCCGAGGAGTGGAGCAAGCCTCCGCGCAGTTCACGCCTTACCCACGGCGTCGGCATCCAGGCGCTCGGCTTTGTCATGGACACGTTGACGGAAGACGTGCCGGCCGAGGGCGTCAAAACCGTTGAGCTCCGGAGAACTCTTGAGAGCCTGCGTCCCCACGTGGCGTGGACGTCCGGCACTTGGGAGTTCAGCGATGGTGAACGACGCTGGAACAATCTGCAGAATACGCCGAACGATGTCCGGCAACTCACCTCTCACCTGTTGAAATTGCTGCGCAAACGCAAGCGCTGACTCTTACCTCCGCTATAGAGAATGCGGACGGCCCATTGGGGACGCGAGTATCGGTGCTGGCCGGCAATCTTGCGCCAGTCGTACTGCGACGGGCCGGGTGAGCGACGGCAAGCTACTCATCCTCGATCATGGTTTCTCGCCGTTCGTTGCGCAGACCGGCGTGGAACATCTCGGCTGAAGTCGTTCTCGAAGACGTGCGGGATCGACTGGGCGCCCGCCGGGTACAAAGGCCGCAATGGCTATCGTCCCCAGTGACGTGTCCGGGTTTCAGCGGCCGGTACCGAAGCGTTGCTGGCCGCCCGCGGGAGTGCCCGCGCGGCCAGTGTCATAATCTCGGCCGGTGCGGGTAGCGGTAAGACGCTCGCCTTTTACCTGCCACTGTCGGCCGGACTCAACGGCCGCGCAGCAGGCCACAGGACGTTCGCGCTGGCCCTCTACCCCCGCAATGAGTTGCTGAAGGATCAGTTGCCGGCGCTGCTGGAGTACCTCGACCGGATGTCCCGCACCGGCCTGAGGACTCCGGCGATCAGCCTGGCCGCCCGGTTCGGTCAATGCCGTCTGATGCCCAGCACGTGCGCAACAGTTGGACCAGGACGGGGCGTGACTATTTGTGCCCGTTGCTGTGGTGCCTCGTATGCGGTGACGAACTCCGCTTGCGCGGATTGGATTTCGACGCCAAACCCGTCCGCGAGCAGTTGATCTGCGCGAGGTCGGAGTGCGTCGGATCCTTGAGGAACCACAGCGATCGACAGTTGGTCGACCCGTCGGGCTGTCGCCGCACCAGCCTCGGGCCCTTCCGAATTAGCTCGACGCGCCGCTTCTGCGCAGAGTTCGGCATCTTATTAGGCGCGTAACGAGGCGCTCGCATCCCTTGGGCGAGCCGCGCAACAATCGATGGAGCTTAAGCGACGTTGAGAGTCGGTTCGGCCATTCGACCATGCCATCCATGATCTTGTCGGTGATCGTGTAGGTGTTCTATCGGGACACCTCGGCGGAGATCCACTACAACCGCGACACTGATACGGCGGCCTGCATAGTCACGCTAGCGGGGGACAGATCGTCGATGCTGCCCGAGAAGTGGCAAACTTGTCCCTGGGTTGGAAGAAGGGGCAGGAAGTAACCGTGGTCTCGCTCTTGAAGTGCCCCCGGCAGGATTCGAACCTGCGACACCCGCTTTAGGAGAGCGGTGCTCTATCCCCTGAGCTACGAGGGCTTCGTACCCCGACAGGCTACCCGACAGGTGGCCTGAGCGGCGGCTGGGTACGTGCTGCCCCAGGCGCGGACGAGCCGAGGCTCGTCGCTACCGTCTTCGGCAGCCGACATGACGGGAGCCGGAGTGCGTACCTACTACGACGAGGACGACCACGAAGGCTACGAAGCCGGGCAGGACCTTTTGGTCCGGCGCTTCGCCGGCTGGGCCGCCGCCCGGGGCTGGGAGATCGACCCGCACGCCGTCGTCTCGGCGCTCCAGTTCCGGCACACGTCCGTCGACGGGCGGCTCGCGTACTGGACGGCCGCGCTGGTCCGGGACTTCCTGCTGTCGTACGTCCCGCGCACGCTGTCGGCCACCGCCGATGAGGCCGTTCTCGTGCCCGAAACCTTGCGGATGCTCCTCCGGTACCTGCACGAGACCGGGCTGGCCGACCCCATGGGCGAGCCACTGGCGGACCTTGAGGGCGCCGTCGCGAAGGCGGTGGCCGAATTCCCGGCCGCGATGGCCGACGAACGCAATTTCGGCGTGGGCAAGTACTGGGTGATGAAGGCGGCCCGGAACGGGGTCGATCGTTCGGACCTGGATGCGGTCAACGCCTTCTTCTCCGAGGTGCGCGAGGGCCGCCACAGCTACGACGCCGAACTCCTCGACGAACTCGTGGCCCGGCAGTACCTCGAGCAGCCCGAACGTGCACTTCCGCAGTTGCCCGTCTCGCTGCCGCCGGACTCGGAGCTCGCGGCCGAGGCCGAGCGCTCCTTGCTCGTGGTCAAGCTGCGGAAACTCGTCGAATGGGTGGGTGACGGCCGGACGCTGACCGGTACCGGCGCCCTCAGGCTCGCCGACGCTCGCGAGCTGGTGTCGCTGCTGGACACCGGCGACGACTTCGAACGGGACCTCGGCGGTGAAGTCCAGAGCGTTCGCAGCAGCGCCGATCTGCCGGGCCTCGCCATGCTGTTCAATCTCGCCAAGCGCGCCCGGATCGTGCGGGTGGTCAAGGGCAAGCTGGTGCGGGTGGCGAAGGCGGCGCCGCTGGTGAAGAACGCCCTCGCCTTATGGACGGCGGCGTTCGACGCGCTCCCCGAACCGGGCCTGCTGGTCAAGGACAGCGGCTGGGCGCCCGGCTACGCCTTGTTGCTCGACGAGAACCTCGACATCGTCCTGCCGGACGTGTTCAACACGATCTACGGCATGCCGGAGCCGATACCCGTGGTCCGGCTCGCCGAAAGTGTCTGGCTGGCCTGCACCGAAGCGACCTACTTGGATCTCGAACCGTCGTTCGAGGCGGTCTGGCGCGACGGGTTCGCGCGCGCGTTCCGCCGGCTGCTCACCCAGCTGGCCGAATTCGGCGCGGTCGAGCTGACCGTGGGGCCGCCCGATCCGATGTACAGCATGGATCTGGTGCCGGAGAACTCCGAGCTCCCGTCGGACGTGCAGGACCGGCTGAGGGCCGCACTCGACGCGCCAGAGCTCGATCTGGTCGCCTTCACCCCGCTGGCCACCCGGGCGGTCCGGGCACGGCTGCTGAAGGAGGGCCGGTTCGCGCCCCTGGTCGGTGAGCTGGCCGCCGCCGCTCCCGCCGCCATGCTGGGTGTGGTCGTGGAGCACTTCGACGAAGAGGCGGCCACGGCGGAGATCGCCGGCTGGCTGGCCGCGCACGGTGGCCGGGAGGCGGGGCTGCCCCTGCTGCTGGACGCCATCCGCGAGTGCCCGTTCCGCACGCGGGCGTCCGTCATGCTCGAGATCCTCATCGGCTCTCTCCCTGACGGCGACATGGTGCTCCACGACCTGCGCACCGATCCGGCCTTGGGGCCCATCGCGACGCGGCTGATGGTGGACCGGGGCGAATTGGCCCTCGAGAGCGTCGATGAACGCGAAAGCCTGCTCGGGGTGACCGAGCAGTTCCTCGTCCTGCTGGAGACGGCCGGCCCGGACGCGACGTCCGCGACGCTGGCAGAGGTGCCCGGCAACGAACGCGGGCACCTGGCCAAGGCGATCCTCGCTTCAGGCCATCCCGACCAGGTCGGTCTCGCTGAGCTGGCCGAGGTGTTCGAGCAGGTTCGGGCGGTCCGCACCGCCCACCCTCTGGGTGGTCTGGCCCGAACTTCGCGTGCCAAAGGGAAAGGCAAGAAACGTCGTCGCTGAGCCCGTTCGCTGAGCGGCACGACCTACGTCGTCACCCAGGTGAGTGGTTCTTATCCGCGCCCGGCAGGCGGGGTACACCCTGCCGGACGGCCCACCGCACCTGACCTGGACGGACCAGCCGGTCACCTGGTCGTGTCTGGTTTCGAACTGCTGAACAACAGTAGGTAACCTTCGTTAACGGGACGCGGGGAGCCGCCTCCTACTGGCTGTTGCGGAGGGCTTCGTTGATCAAGCTCATGTTCGCCGACGACGAGGAACTGGTGCGCTCGGGGTTGCGCGCGATGATGTCCGGGGCTCAGGACATCGAGATCGTGGGCGAGGCCTCCGACGGCAGATCCGCAGTGGAAGTTGCCCGGCGATATCACCCCGACGTCGCCCTGCTCGACATCAAGATGCGGGCGCCCGACGACGGCATCCGGGCGCTGCGGGCCATCCTCGCCCTCCCGGATCCGCCCACCGTGGCCATGCTGACCACCTTCGACATCGACGAGTACGTCAGCCTCGCGCTGCGGCTCGGCGCCAACGGCTTCCTGCTCAAGGACATCGACCCGGCTGCGCTGCTGAGGGCGGTCAGGGACCTGAGCCGGGGCGGTGCCGTCCTCGATCCGGGCGTCGCCGCGCGGATGGTTCAGTCCCACCGGGACGAACAACGCGCTGCTCAGCCCGCTCGGAAGCTGCTCGCTTCACTGTCCGAACGCGAACGTGAGGTCGTCGCGCTCATCGGTCAGGGATTGAGCAACGCCGAGATCGGTGGGCGCCTGCACCTGTCCGAAGCCACCGTCAAGGGGTACGTCTCCGCCGTGCTCTCCAAGATCGGGGCGGCGAACCGCGTGCAGGCCGCTCTGCTGGCCTACCGCGGTGGGCTGCTCGACCAATAGAACCAGTAGATGCTGCTCACGGCGCTGGAGTTCCTCGGGCTCGTCGCCTTCGCGGCGTCCGGGGCGCTCGCCGCCGTGCGGGCTCGGCTCGACGTCTTCGGCGTGGTCGTCGTCGGGCTCACCACCGCGCTCGGGGGCGGCGTCATCCGGGACGTCCTGCTCGGCATCCACCCGCCCACGACGCTGCGGAACTGGCCCTACCTCGCCGTCTGCGCGGTGACCGCCCTGGTCGTCTTCGCCTTCCACCCGCAGGTCGCGCGGCTGCGGCGGGGCGTGCTGCTCGCCGACGCGCTCGGGCTCGGCGTCTTCGCCACCGCCGGGACGACCATCGCGCTGAACGCCGGCGCGACCGTTTACGCCGCGTGCCTGATCGGCATGACGACCGGGATCGGCGGCGGTGCCGTACGGGATCTCCTGCTCCGGGAAATCCCTCTCGTCCTGCGGAAAGAGATTTACGCCGTGGCTGCGCTGGGCGGCTCGGTGCTCGTCGTGGTCGGTCACACCGTGCGACTGCCGGAAGGGCCGGTGACCGTCGCCGCGGCCGCCGTCGTCGTCGCGATCCGGATGATCGCGCTCTGGCGGCACTGGAACGCTCCGGTCGCGCGCCCGCCGGAGTGAGGATTCTCTTTGTTAGTTCTGTGTGTGTTCTTAGGCGAGTCTCAGCACGCTGCGTAAAACTACAGCCATGCGCATCCTTGTGGTGGACGACGACCGCGCCGTCCGTGAGTCGCTCCGGCGGTCCCTGGAGTTCAACGGCTACCAGGTCCAGCTGGCCAGCGACGGTGCGCAAGCCCTGGAAGCGATCATCGCCGACCGTCCGGACGCGATGGTCCTCGACGTCATGATGCCGCGGCTCGACGGTCTCGAGGTGGCCCGCCGCCTGCGCAGCACCGGCGACGACCTGCCGATCCTCGTGCTCACCGCGCGCGACACCGTCTCCGACCGGGTGTCCGGGCTGGACGCCGGCGCCGACGACTACCTGCCGAAGCCGTTCGCGCTGGAGGAGCTGCTCGCCCGGCTGCGAGCGCTGCTGCGCCGCGCCGTCCCCGAAGGCCCGAACGGCCAGGCCTCGGAGATGCTGTCCTTCGCGGACCTGACGCTCGACCCGGGCACGCGCGAGGTCCGCCGCAACAGCCGCGAGATCAGCCTGACCCGGACCGAGTTCGCACTGCTGGAGCTGTTCCTTTCCTACCCGAAGCACGTCCTCACGCGGGGCCGGATACTGGAGGAAGTATGGGGTTACGACTTCCCGACGTCGGGCAACGCGCTGGAGGTCTACGTCGGCTACTTGCGCCGCAAGACGGAGGCCGAGGGGGAGCCGAGGCTGATCCACACGGTGCGGGGAGTGGGGTACGTCCTGCGGGAAACCCCGCCGTGACCGAACCCGGCGATCCCCGCGGCACACGCTGGGGGACGCGCCGGTTCTCGCTGCGCGGCCGGGTGACGCTGCTCGCCGCCGCCTGTGTCGCCGGCGCCGTCGCGCTGGTTTCGATCGGCGCGTACATGGTCGTGAGCAACAACCTCTACCAGCAGCTGGACGACGGCCTCATGGCGCGCGCGCAGGCGGCCGCCGACTCGCCGCAGGTTCAGACCGAGCTGCGGCAGGTCCCCGGCGCCTTCCTGGCCAGCGCCGACCTGCAGATCGGCCAGCTCACCGCCGCGCCCGACGTTCAGCACGCCGTGATGACCTACCCGCTGTCGAGCTCTCCGCCGCCGTTCGGGCAGGACGAGCTGGCCGTCGCGAACGGCGAGTCGAACGGGTCGCTGCGGACGGACTTCCGGACCGACAGCCGCGTGGTCGCGCTGCGGACCGTGCACGGCGAGGCCATCGTGCTGGCCCAGTCGATGGGCCCGACGAAGCGCACGCTGAACGAGCTCGCGCTGGTGCTGTTCCTGATCGGCGGCGCCGGCATCCTCGTCGCCGCCGCGGCGGGTACCGCGGTGGCGCGCACCGGCCTGCGCCCGGTCGACCGGCTGACGTCGGCCGCCGAGCGCGTCGCCAAGACCGGCGACCTGCGGCCGATCCCGGTCAGCGGCGACGACGAGCTGGCGCGCCTCACCACGAGCTTCAACACCATGCTCGGCACGGTCGCGGACTCGCAGGAACGCCAGCGCCAGCTGGTCGCCGACGCCGGGCACGAGCTGCGGACGCCGTTGACGTCGCTGCGCACCAACCTCGAGCTGCTGCTCGCCGCGAGCAAGCCGGGGGCGCCGCCGCTGCCGGACGAGGACCGCGTCGACATCGTCGCGGACATCAGCGGCCAGCTCGACGAGCTGACGCAGCTCATCGGCGACCTCGTCGAACTCGCGCGCCAGGACGAGCCGCGCGAACGCTTCGAGCGCGTCGACCTGCTGGACGTCGTGGAGCGCGCGCTCGACCGGGCGCGGCGGCGTGCGGGCGAGATCAACTTCGACGTCTCGCTGCAGCCGTGGGTGCTCACCGGCGACAACAGCTCGATCGAGCGCGCGGTGCTGAACCTGCTGGACAACGCGGTGAAGTTTTCGCCGCCGGACGCGACGGTCTGGGTGCGGCTGTACCAGCTCGGCGACGGCACCGCCGTGGTCGAGGTTGCCGACGCAGGGCCGGGCATCGCCGAGGAGGACCTGCCCAAGGTGTTCGACCGCTTCTACCGCTCGTCGGAGGCGCGGACGCTGCCCGGCTCGGGTCTCGGCCTGGCGATCGTCAAGCACGCGGCCGAGCGGCACGGCGGCGCGGTGTACGCGGCGCGGGCGCCCGAGGGTGGCGCGCTGATGACGATCCGGCTGCCGGGGGCGCCCGGCTGATCCGGGCGTTTTCGGGACGCCGGGGGCGGCATCGGCCAGGATCGGCGGATGCCGCCGACGAGTTGCCCCGCGCATGGCGGGTTGCGCTCGTGACGCCGGTGATGGTGTTGTTCGCCTGGGGCGTGGTTCTGCCGATCGTGCTGTGACCTTGGTGTTTTCAAGTTCACCCACGACAAGCCTGCGGATACCGTGTTGAATCGTGTAGGATTTTGTGTGGTTGGGGTGTGACGGGGACGGAGTTGAGCGGTGCTGGCGCGTCAGCGACAGGCGGTGATCCTGGAAGAGGCACGCCGGACCGGTGCGGTCCGGGTCAGTGACCTCGTGACCAGGCTGGGTGTCTCCGACATGACGGTGCGCCGCGACCTCGACGTCCTCGCCGGGCGCGGGCTTGTCGAAAAGGTTTACGGCGGCGCCACTTCGATCGTCGGCAAGAGCACCGACGAACCCGGCTTCGAGGCCAAATCCGTGCGCCAGCGTGCGCAGAAGGAAGCCATCGCCGAGCTCGCCGCGACGCTCGTGCGGCCCGGCACCGCGATCGGCATCTCCGCCGGCACCACCACGTGGACGCTCGCCCGCGCGCTCGACGCCATCCCGGGACTCACCATCGTGACCAACTCGATCCAGGTTGCCGACGTGCTTCGCGGGTCGACGCAGCCGGATCGCACCGTCGTGCTCACCGGCGGGGTGCGGACGCCGTCGGACGCGCTGGTCGGGCCGGTCGCCGTGCACAGCCTGCGGTCGCTGCACCTCGACGTCGTCTTCCTCGGCGTGCACGGGATGGCTGACGGGCCGGGGTTCACGACGCCGAACCTCACCGAGAGCGAGACCGACCGCGCGCTGGTCGAGGCTGGGCGCAAGCTCGTGGTGCTCGCCGACCACACCAAGTGGGGCACCGTCGGGATCTCCACGATCGCCGACCTGGACGAGGCCGACGTCGTCGTCACCGATGACGGGATCCCCGACGACGCCAAGGAAATCCTTGCCGAAAGGGCAGCGGAACTCATGATCGCCGAAACGGCGGAGACAGTCGAGGCCGAAGAAGCGTGAAGCGCACCGTACGACACCTGGCCGACGGCCGGGAGATCATCTACTTCGACCAGCCCGGCGCGCCCGACCGCGTCGCCGAGGACACCCGTGACCTGCCGCCGGTTTCGGCCACGTCCGAGATCCGGCTGGACCCGCTGACCGGCGAGTGGGTCGCGATGGCCGCGCACCGGCAGACGCGGACCTACAAGCCACCGGCGAACCTCTGCCCGCTGTGCCCGAGCAAACCCGGCAAGCCGAGCGAAATCCCCGAAAGCGACTACGACGTCGTCGTCTTCGAGAACCGCTTTCCCTCTTTCGCCGAAGATGTCATCGGCGAACCGTCCACTGTGGATGGTCTGGGACTGGTGCAGGTGCGCCCCGGTCGTGGACGCTGCGAGGTCGTCTGCTTCACCAGCGACCACGACGGCGCTTTCTCGCGGCTGAGCCCGAAACAGGTGCGCGCCGTCGTCGACGCGTGGGCCGACCGCACCGCTGCGCTGTCCGAGGTGCCCGGTGTGGAACAGGTCTTCCCGTTCGAGAACCGCGGCGAAGAAATCGGCGTCACGCTGTCGCATCCGCACGGGCAGATCTACGGCTACCCGTTCGTCACGCCGAAGACCGAGCGGATGCTCGACGTCGCCCGCGCCTACCAGGCCGAACACGGCCGCCCGGTGCTCGGTGACGTGCTGGCCGCGGAAATCAAGTCCGGCGCGCGCGTAGTGGCGTCCGGCGAGCACTGGACGGCGTACGTGCCGCCGGCGGCACGCTGGCCGATCGAGGTACACGTGGTGCCGCACCGGCAGGTAGCGGACATTCCCGCCCTGACCGACGCCGAGCGCGACGACTTCGCCGACGTATACCTCGACGTCCTGCGCCGGTGTGACGCGCTTTACGACCGGCCGCTGCCGTACATCGCGGCGTGGCACCAGGCGCCGGTGCGCCGCGACCGCGAGCTCGGCTGGCTCCACCTGGAACTGTTCTCCGTGTTGCGCTCCAAGGACAAGCTGAAGTACCTGGCGGGGTCCGAATCGGGCATGGCGGTGTGGGTCAACGACGCGACGCCGGAGCAAATCGCGGAACGGCTCCGCTCGGCGGGCTGATCCGGCCATACTCATCTCCGATGCACAGGTTCGGCTCAGGAACCTCTCAGGACCGTCCCGCAAGGTGATGACATGACCGAGAACGACCCCAGCGCGCAGGACCCCGCGGCGCCGCGGCACCCCGAGACCGGCCAGCAGGCCGCTCAGGGCGGTTGGGCGGGGAGCCCGTACGGTGACCAGGCAGCCGCCACGCCCGAGTCCGGCGGCACGCCGCAGTACTCGGCGCCGGAGCCGTCCTACCACGCGGTGACCGGGGCCGATCCGTCCTACGGGGCGCCGAACCCGAACCCCTGGTCCGCGCAGGCGACCCCGTCGGGCCAGACCCAACAGAGCGTCTACCCGCCGCCGAACCCGTATTCGCAACCCGGCACGTCCGCCTACGGCGTGCCGCCGGCTCCGCCCACGCAGCCGAAGCGGTCCGGCGGGAAGCTGCTCGCCGGCGTCGCGCTGGTGGCGCTGCTCGTCGGCGGCATCGCGGGCGGGGCGGTCGGGTACCTCACCGGCGGCACGTCCAACGGCCCGGCGAGCAACGCGCTCGACGCGCCGAAGCCGGCCCAGCAGACCGGCAACGCGCCGGCCGGGTCGGTCGAGTCGGTCGCGCAGAAGCTGTCGCCGAGCGTCGTCGAGCTGCAGGTGAGCGGGCAGCAGGGGGCCGGCGAGGGTTCCGGGTTCGTCATCAGCACCGACGGCTACATCCTGACCAACAACCACGTCGTCGAGGTCGCCGCGAACGGCGGGCAGATCCAGGCCGTGTTCCAGGACGGCAAGAAGGCCCCCGCCAAGGTCATCGGCCGCGACCCGACGACCGACATCGCGGTGGTCAAGGTCGACGGCGTCAACAACCTCACCCCGGTCGAGATCGGCCGGTCCGACGACCTGAAGGTCGGCCAGTCGGTCGTCGCCATCGGTTCGCCGTTCGAGCTGGCCGGCACGGTCACCTCGGGCATCGTCAGCTCGCTGCACCGGCCGGTGCGCGCGGGCGGCGGCCAGGGCGGCCAGGAGACGGTGATGGACGCCGTCCAGACCGACGCGGCGATCAACCCGGGCAACTCGGGCGGTCCCCTGTCGAACATGTCCGGCCAGGTCATCGGCATCAACTCGGCGATCTACAGCCCGCAGTCGGCGTCCGGCGGCCAGGGCCAGGGCGGCTCCGAAAGCGGCAACGTCGGCATCGGCTTCGCCATCCCGATCGACCAGGCCCGCCGCACCGCGGACACGATCATCAAGACCGGCCAGGCGGTGCAGACCTACATCGGCGCGCAGGTCACGGACGCCCCGCAGGGCGGCGCGAAGCTCGGTGCCATCACCGCCGGCAGCCCGGCGGAGAAGGCCGGCCTCAAGTCCGGCGACATCGTGACGAAGATCGACGACCGGAACATCGACACGTCCGACACGCTGGTCGCCGCGATCCGCACCCGCGCACCGGACGAGAAGGCGACGTTCACCCTTTCCGACGGCCGCACGGTCGAGGTGACGCTCGGCGGACAGCCCGTCCCGGCCAACTGATCCCTTCGAGACGCTCGGCCGCCTTGGTGCGGCCGAGACCAGCACTGGCTCGACCCCCGCATCTCGGGGCCGGACCCACAAGGCCACGCGCGACCAGGCACTCGATGCCGGTCGCGCGTGGCCGCATTTGTGGCCGGGTTCAGGTGCCGGGACGGTCGGTTCGCGTATCCGGAGGGTTGGCCGGCGTGCTTGGAGGGTCGGTTCGTGTGCGGGGTGGGGCATCTCGCGTGATTGGAGGGGCATCTCGCGTGATTGGGCGGGCTTCACGCGTGATTGGAGGGGCATCACGCGTGGTCGAGGGGACGACATGGCGGGCGAGCGGGGTCAGGAGTGCCACGAGCCAGACCGCGGCCAGCGTCAGGGCCAGGCCCAGGGCCGGGTTGCCGTCGTGGAGGCCGGGCATCGGCGGGGTGCCGTACGGGCGCCAGAGGAGCGGGAACGCCAGGATCAGCAGGACTCCGGTGATCACGGTGCCGGTGACCACGGGAACCCGCCACGGGCGCGGGAGGACGCGGGCCAGGACGATGCCGAGCACCGCCGTCAGCGGGGCGACGACGCCGTCGTTGAGGAGCGGGCCGCCGACGATCCAGACGGCCGTGCCGAACACGTCCGGGCGCAGCGGGAACGCGTACTCGACGAACAGCACCACACCCCAGGCCAAGGCCGCGAGGCCCGGCAGGGCGAGCAGAGCGCGGGCGGTCTTCACAACGCCTCCAGCTTCGTGACCCACTTCGTCTGCAGCACGCCGGGCCGGTTCGGGGCGATGATCCGGCACGGGAAGCCGTGGTCGAGGTCGAGCACCTCGCCGTTCAGCTCCAGCGCGAGCAGCGTCAGCTCGTCGGCTGTGTGCTCCCCGGGCAGGACGCTGACGCCGTACAGCCCGGAACGCTCCGAAGAGGACACTCGCACCGCCGTGCCCGGCGACGCACCGACGGCTTTCAGCAACGTGGGCAACGAAATCCCGCGCCAGGTCGCCGACTGGCTCCAGCCCTCGACGCACGCGATCGGCAGCTCGGCCGTCGTCTGCGGCAGCGCGCGCAGCTCGTCGAGCGAGAACTTCGTGGTGCCACGCGGGGTCACCACCGACAGCCGCCAGGCCGCCGACCACGTGACGCCCGCGGCCGCCGCCGTCCGGTTCACCGGGAGGTTCTGCGTGCCCTTGCTCGTCTTCCACGCGAGGCCGGAAACCCCGCGCAGGAACGGGACCGTCGCGCCGGCGGTCGCGACGACGGCGACGCCCGTCGCGAGCCCGGTGGTGCGCAGGAACCCGCGCCGGGACAGTCCGGCGGCCGGCGGCTCCTCTTCGGGCGTTCCGCGGCTCAGCGCCCGGCGGATGACCGGCAGCTTCACGGCGACGTGCACCAGGATCGACCCGATCGCCAGCCACGCGACCGCGTAGTGCACCTGCGGGAAGTAGAAGCCCCACGGGTAGTTCTGCGCGACGTTCAGCAGCCCGGTCGTCAGCTCGAAGAACGCCGCACCCGAGAGCACGAGGATCGAGAGGCGCTCAAGGGCGTGCGGCAGCGAGCGGACGAGCGGCCGGCCGAACAGCTTCGGGTAGACGCTCCACAGCTTCGCCAGCAGCAGCGGGATCGACGCCACGCCGGAGATCACGTGCAGCCCCTGCGTGACGCGGTAGAGCCCGACCGGGCGGCTGGGCCAGAAGAACCACTCAGGCGGGTGCTGGATCAGGTGGCTGATCAGGCCGGTCACGAAGCACGTCGTGAACGTGACCGCCAGCGCCAGGCCGATCTTCGACGTCACGCGCTCGTCGTGCGCCGCTGCCTTGAAGTGTTCTTCCTTCGGGATCGGCAGTTTCATGACCGCTCCAGCCGCGCGAACCAGCGGTGACCGTGCCGCGTGGTCCAGCCGACGCGCAACCCGGCACGCATGGCGACTTCGGCGATCGCGTCCACGCCGACCCACGCCCAGGTGAACCAGGCGCTGTCGGCGTGCCCGGGCCGCAGCCGGACGCGCTCGTGCCGCAGGCCGCGGCCGGGCGGCTCCAACTCGACGAGGACGTCGCCGTCGGCGGCGATCAGCTGCGCCGCACGCCGGAGCAGGACCACCGGGTCGCCGCCGATGCCGATGTTGCCGTCGGCGAGCAAGGTGTGCCGCCACCGTCCTTCGCCGGGCACGTGGTCGAAGACGTTGCGGTGCAACGCACTTGCGCCGCGACGGCGTGTCAGCCGGACGGCTGTGCGTGAGCTGTCCACGCCCAGCGCGACTACCCCGCGTGCGGCCAGCGCCGCGGTGAGCCGGCCCGGGCCGCAGCCGATGTCGAGGGTCGGGCCGGCGCAGGCGTCGAGCAGGACCTCGTCGCCGTCGGACGGCGCGCCCCACCGCTCGACCGGCAGCTCGACCCGTTCGCCGTCGGCCAGTTCGAGCCAGCACCGGTGGCCGAGCAGGCCGCGGTCGAACTCGTTGCCGACGAGTGCCGTCTTCATGCGACCGCCCGTCCCCGGACCGCCGCGACGGCGCGGGCGAACCGGCCGTCCGGGCACGCCGCCGCCACGGCGCGAGCGTCCGCCATGGTGTCCACATCGGACAGTCGAGCGGCCTGCCTCGGGTGCAGTCCGGACGCGGTGAGCGCGCGCAGCGTGCGTTCGCCGGTGTCGTCGCGCGACATCGGGACACCGGCGAGGACCTGCGCGTGCCGTGGGTCGGCGAGGCCCAGCGCCCACCAGCCGCCGTCCTCGGCCGGGCCGACCACTGAGTCGTGCCCGCCGTCCACGACCGGCGCGGCCGCCGCGGCGAGGGACTCCGGCGTGACCTGCGGGGTGTCCATGCCGATCTGCAGGATCGGAAGGCCCGCGTGCACCGCGGCGGCGTCCGCGTGGGCGTTCGCCAGGCGGGCGCCGAAGTCCCAGCCCCGCTGCGGGATCATGGTGACGAGGCGCAGCGCCAACCCGATTTCGGTGGCCAGCGCGGCGGCGCCCAGATCACCGGTCATCGCGACGACGGGTGCGGCGCCGGGCACCGCGCACACGGCCTCGAGCGTGTCGAGCAACGCGGCCGCGGCGATCTGCGCGGCTTGGGCAGGCGTCGCCGGTGGGCAGAGCCGGGTCTTGGCGAACCCCGGCACCGGCGCCTTGGCCACGACCAGCAGTACGAACCGAGCCGTCATCGCGCCAGCACCCGCCCGAAGTCGCGGACCGCGCGCAGCGTGCCCCGCACCGAGCCGGACACCTTCGACTTCGTCCCCTTGGCGCGCTCGCCGTACCGGACGTCGAACTCGCGCACCCGCCACCCGGCGCGCTGAGCCTTGATCAGCAGCTCGAGCGGGTAGCCGAACGCGCGGTCCGTGACGCCGAGGCCGAGCAGGGCCCGCCGGTCCGCGGCGCGCAGCGGTGCGATGTCCCGCACCGGCAGCCCCCGGCCACGCAGGAGCTGCGCCAGCACGACGTTGCCGGCTCGCGCGTGCCACGGCCACACCCCGGGCCCGGTCGGCACCCGCCGTCCGACGGCCAGGTCGGCGCCGTTCTCGACCGCGGTCACCAGCCGCGGCAGATCGCCGAGGTCCAAGGACCCGTCAGCGTCGGCGAAGCACACGATGTCCGCGGTGGCGGCTTCCAGCCCCGTGTGCACGGCCGCGCCGTAGCCGCGGCGCGGTTCGTGGACGACCTTCGCGCCGAGCGAGGCCGCCACTTCGGGCGAGCCGTCGGCCGAACCGTTGTCGACCACGATCGCGCGGTAGCCCGGTGGCAGCCCGGCCAGCACTTCGGGCAAGGCGCCCGCTTCATCGAGGCAAGGGAGGACGACGTCCACTCCTGAGTCAGTCACGGCGCCGACCGTAAGTCCGGGATGGACTGTGGAGAACCCTTGTGCTCCTTACTGAATCATGACGAGTGACGAGGTTCTTACCGGCTCGTTACGGCTGCCTCCGCCGGCCCGCGGAGTCATGCCCATGGACTTATGGTGGACGGCGATGAGCGAGCCGAACCCGGCAGCCCGGCTCGCCGAGCCGCCTGCCCGCGAACCCGAACTCCCGGCACCTGATCGACCCGGGCGTCGCGCCCACCGGGCCGATCTCCTCGCCGTCGCGGCGGCCGTGGTGCTCGTGGCCGCGGCCGCCGCGGTCGGCGTCTACTACAACCGGCCGCATTCCGGCGTCGTCATCTTCGTGTCGTCGCCGCCGCTGTTCGCCGACTGGCTCCCGCACGTCGGCCCCGGCTCGGTGTTCGCGGTGCTCATCGCCGTCGCGGTGGTGCTCCACGGCCCCGCGCTGGCCGCCCGCTTGCCGTGGCGACGGGCGCTGGTCGCCGGCTACCTGGCCTCGCTCGCCTGGATCTTCTCACTGGCCATGGTCGACGGCTGGTCCCGCGGGTTCGCCGGCCGGCTGACCATCCCGCAGGAGTACCTCCACGAGGTACCCGGCATCACCGACATCCCGCGGATGCTGCGCGAGTTCTCCTCCCGCATCCTCGACTTCCGGCCGGAGTCGTGGACGACGCACGTGTCCGGGCACCCGCCGGGCGCGACGCTCGTCTTCGTCTGGCTGGACCGGCTCGGCCTGCACGGCGGCGCGTGGGCCGCGACGGCCGTCGTGCTCGTCGGCAGCTTGGTCGCCTTGGCCGTGCCCGCCACGATCGCCCTGCTCGGCCGAGCCGACGCGGCTCGCACAGTGCTGCCCTTCGCCGTCCTGACGCCCGGCGCGGTGTGGATCGGCGTGTCGGCGGACGGCTTGTTCGCCGGGACGACCGCCACCGGGCTGGCGCTGCTCGCGTTGTCCGCCAAGGGTTTCGCGCTCGGCCGCCGGTACGCGGTGCCGGTCGGGCTGGCGGCCGGCGTGTTGCTCGGCTTCGGCATCTTCCTTTCGTACGGCCTGGTGCTGCTCGGCGTGCTCGCGCTGGCCGTGGCGGTCCTCGGCCGGCAGTGGCGAGCGGCCGCCCTCGCTGTCGTGGCGGCGCTGGCGGTCGTCGGCGTCTTCGCGTGGGCGGGTTTCTGGTGGCTCGACGGGTACCACCTGGTCGTCGAGCGCTACTACCAGGGCGTCGCGCTCGTCCGGCCGTACTCGTACTGGGTGTGGGCCGATCTGGCGGCGGTGGTCGTCGCCCTGGGACCCGCGGTGGTGGCCGCCGTCCGGCGCGGACTCGCCCGAGGGCCGCGTGCCCTGCTCACCGACCCGGTGCTGCTCCTCGGCGTCGCCGCCCTGCTCACCATCGTGTTCGCCGACGTCTCGGGCCTGTCGAAAGCCGAGACCGAACGAATCTGGCTACCGTTCGGGGTGTGGTTGCTGCCGATGACGGCCTTGCTGCCGCGGCCCGGGCGCCGGTGGTGGCTCGCCGCCCAGGCGGCGACGGCGTTGGCGGTCAACCACCTGCTGCTGACCGGCTGGTGAGGGAGACGTGATGAACGATCAGGCCGGGCGTGTGCTCGTGGTCGACGACGACGAGACGGTCCGCGACGTCGTGCGCCGCTACCTCGAGGTGGCCGGGTTCACCGTCGACCAGGCCGGTGACGGCGCCGAGGGGCTGGCCCAGTTCGCCGCTCACGAGCCTGACCTGGTCGTCCTCGACGTCATGATGCCGGGGATCAACGGGCTCGAGGTGTGCAAGCGGCTGCGCCAGGTCAGCCAGGTGCCGATCGTCATGCTCACCGCCCTCGGCGAGGAGGAGAACCGGATCGCCGGGCTCCAGCTCGGCGCCGACGACTACGTGACGAAACCCTTCAGCCCCAAGGAACTCGCCCTCCGCGTCGCCTCGGTGCTGCGCCGCGCGCGGATGCCGCGTCCGCAACCGGCCGCCCCCGAGCTGGCGGATGGCGACCTGCGCCTGCAGATGACCGCGCGCACCGCGACGCTCGCCGGCCGCGAACTGCCGCTGACCTCGCGGGAGTTCGACCTGCTCGCGTTCTTCCTCGCCCACCCCGGCGTCGCCTACTCGCGCGCGGACCTGCTCGAGAAGGTGTGGGGCTGGGACTTCGGCGACCAGTCCACCGTGACCGTCCACGTGCGACGGTTGCGGGAGAAGATCGAACGCGACCCGGCCAAGCCGACCCGGGTGGCGACGGTGTGGGGCGTCGGCTACCGCTACGACCGGGAGCAACCGTGATCGAACCGGGTGAATCCCTCGCCGAGACGCTGACGCACCTCTGGCACATCCTGCCGTTGGCGTTGCTCTTCTCCTTGCCGATCGCCGCGCTCGGCGGGGTCGTGCTCTACTTCCTGCGCCGCGGCTCGCTGGCCACCACGCTCACGGTGCTGGTGCTGATCCCGGTGCTCTCCACCCTGGTCGGCGTCCTGGGCGTCAGCGGGTTCATGTTCACCCCGGCGCTGACCACGATGCTGCTGGTCTGCCTGCTCGTCGCCGTCGTCACGGTGCCGGCGGCGATCATCCTCGGCCGCGCCATCGCGCGCCGCAGTGTGTGGGAGCGGGAGGCGCGCAACCGCGAGCGCGCGGCCGAGGCGTCGCGGCGCGAACTGGTCGCGTGGATCAGCCACGACCTGCGCAGCCCCCTGGCCGGCATCCAGGCGATGGCCGAGGCGCTGGCCGACGGAGTGGTGTCCGAACGCGACGAGGTCGCCGACTACGCCCAGCGGATCAGCGGCGAGACCACCCGGCTGTCCGCGATGGTCGGCGACCTGTTCGAGCTCTCGCGCATCACCGCCGGTGCCCTCGAGCTCACGATGTCCGCGGTGCCGCTGCGGGACGTCGTCAGCGACGCCGTTGCCGCCCAGTCGCCGGTCGCCGAACGCAAGCGCGTGCGGGTGCTCGCCAACGCGTCGACCTGGCCGGTGGTGACCGGGAGCGACCCGGAACTGGCGCGGATCGTGCGGAACCTGGTGTCCAACGCGATCCGGCACACCCCGCCCGACGGGACGGTCGCGGTCCAGATCGGCGTCGACGGCGACGAGGCCCTCCTCGCCGTCGACGACACCTGCGGCGGCATCCCCGACGACGAGATCAGCCGGGTCTTCGACGTCGCCTTCCGCGGGACGCAGGCCCGCACGCCCGAGCGCGGGGGGACGACCAGCGGGGGTGGGCTCGGGCTGGCGATCACCAAGGGGCTCGTCGAGGCTCATCGCGGGAAGATCGGCGTCCACAACCACGGTCCCGGGTGCCGGTTCGAGGTCCGGCTGCCGCTGGCGATGTCCTAGTGTCGCGCGTACGAGGTTCGTTGACGGCTCGGCGGCGAGTGCGAACGTCTTGAATGAGCCATTCAGGTCTTCGGAGGTCCTGAATGACTCATTCAAGACCTTTGGTCTGGGCTACCGAGCCGGGCCGGGCTCGGCGAGCGCCCTCACTCCAGCGGCCCGAACGTCAACGAACTTGCCGCGCGCGACAACTAGCCGTTTTTGGAAGACAGCCTCACCGTCGAGCCGCTCGAGCCGGGTTCAGACCGGGTCACGCAGTTCCGCCGTCGCGAACTCGGTGATTCCCTTTTCGAAGCCGACCTCTACTGTGAAGCCCAGCAGTTCGCGGGCGCGGGCCGGGTCGGCGACCACGTGGCGGACGTCGGCCGGGCGGGCGCCGCCGGCCACCTTCGGCTTCGGGCCGGCGCAGGCGCGGGCCAGCTCCTCCGCCAGTTCGCCCACTGTGTGCGGGGTGCCGGAACAGACGTTGAGCGGCGTGATGTCGCCCTCCGGGCCGGCTGTCCGAAGGGCCAGGACGTTCGCCCTGGCGACGTCGTGGACGTGCACGAAGTCGCGCTGCTGGCGGCCGTCTTCCAGCACCAGCGGGGCCTCGCCGCGCACCAGCGCCGAGCGGAACAGCGACGCCACCCCGGCGTACGGGGTGTTCTGCGGCATCCGCGGGCCGTAGACGTTGTGGTAGCGCATCGCCCACACGCTGCCGCCCGTCTGGCGCGCCCACGCGCCGGCCAGGTGTTCCTGCGCCAGCTTCGTCGCCGCGTACGTGCTGCGGGGGTTCAGCGGCGCGTCCTCGGGCACCAGCCGCCAGCTCAGGTCGGTGCCGCAGGCCGCGCAGCGCGGCTCGAACCGGCCGGCGTCCACATCGGACGCGCGGCGCGGCGACGGCGGGACGACGCCGTGGTCCGCGCACGCGTACCGGCCTTCGCCGTAGACGACCATCGACGACGCCAGGACCAGCTTCCGCACCCCGGCCGCGTGCATCCCGGCGAGCAGGACAGCCGTGCCGTAGTCGTTGTGCAGGGCGTACGACGGCGCGTCCGACGGGTCGATGCCGTGCCCGACCACTGCCGCCTGGTGGCAGACCGCGTCGACGCCGTCCAGCAGCTCGGCGACGATCTCGGCGTCGGTGACGTCGCCGCGCAGGAACCGGTGCCTGCCGGTGTACGCGGGCGGGACGCGGGAGCCGTGGGCCGTGGGGAGAAGGTTGTCGAGCACGACGACCTCGTCACCCCCGTCCGCGAGCAGATCGGCGATGTGAGACCCGATGAACCCGGCTCCGCCGGTGACCAGTACGCGCACCCCGGCCACGCTAGGGGGCCGCGGACCGACGTGCCCAGCCGCGCGCGGGCACGTCACGGAATCGTCAGAACTCACCCGGCACCTCCCGGCGGCCGGAGGTCGAAACCGACTACGGTGGGCGGCATGGAACGGAGTGCACAACGGCTGGGCCGGGCTCTCGTGGTCATCGTGGACGATCGCGTGGCGCACGGCGAGCACGAAGACACCACTGGCCCGCTGGTGACCGAGCTGCTCGAAGAAGCGGGTTTCATCGTCGACGGTGTCGTGGTCGTCGAGGCCGAGACCGCGGGGATCCGCAACGCGCTCAACACCGCCGTGATCGGCGGCGCCGACCTGGTGATCACGGTCGGCGGCACCGGCGTGCTGCCGCGTGACCGCACGCCGGACGCCACCGCCGGTGTGCTCGACCGGCCGATCCCGGGCATCAGCGAGGCGATCCGGGCGTCCGGGCTGGCGGCCGGGGCCGTGGACGCGGGGATCTCGCGGGGGCTCGCCGGGGTGTCGGGAAGCACGCTGGTGGTCAACCTCGCCGGGTCGCGGTCCGCGGTGCGCGACGGGATGGCGACGCTGACCTCGCTCGTGCCGCACGTGATCGACGAGCTTTCGGGCCTCGAAGAGGTCTGATTTCCCTCGCTTGATCGGGGCGCCGCCGATACCGTCGCCCCGATCATGGACTTCCGCATCGGTGGGCAGCTCGAGGTGCGTCGGCTCGGCTTCGGGGCGATGCACCTGCCGACCGAACCCGGCCCCGCGATCGCAGTCGTCCGGCGGGCCGTCGAGCTGGGTGTCACGCTGATCGACACCGCTCACCTCTACGGCGGCGGAGCCAACGAGGAGCTGCTCGCTTCAGCGCCGTACCCGTATCCGGCCGGGCTGGTGATCACCACCAAGGTGGGTGTCGCTCGCACCGGGCCCGGCGGTGAGTAGCGCCTCGACGCAGTCGGCGAGAGAAGAGCGTCGTGAAATTCGCTCTGGAGTTGTCAAAGAACGCGTCGTGGGAGACTGGGGGCATGTCCGGTCAGCAGCGCGACCCCAAGACCAGCAGCGAGCAGCGGCGGCGGGTCGATGAGATCTTCGGGGACGTCCTGCCCGAGACGACCTCCGACGAGCGCGATCCCGACCGGCGCACCGGGCTCCCGGACGACTGGTACCGGGAGAACCGGCCGCCGCACCACGATCGCTGACCCGCTCAGTCGTGGCCGTTGTCGCGCTGGGACTGGGCGCGCAGCAGGTCGCGGATCTCGATGAGCAGCTCGACGTCGGTCGGCTCGGACGGGCCCGGTTCCTGGCCGCGCTTGCGCCGTTCCTGCAGGTGCTTCACCGGCAGCACGATCACGAAGTAGACCACTGCCGCGACCAGCGCGAAGTTGATCGCCGCGTTGATCACGCCGCCGAAGTCCAGGAACGTCGACGGGTTGCCGGTGAAGATCTTGAAGCCGAGACCCTGTGCGGCGTCCGTGCCGCCGATCGCGTTGATCAGCGGCTTGATCAGGCCGTTGGTGAACGCCGTGACGATCGACGTGAACGCCGCGCCGATGACCACCGCGACGGCGAGGTCGACGACGTTGCCGCGCATCAGGAAGTCTTTGAAACCTTTGAGCACTTGCACTCCTCACGAACGGGGACGGGAGCTGTGGGCTAGCGGAGAGTAACCGTTACCGGACGCTCCAATGAAATCGCCGCCACCGTCGTCGCGATCGCGTCCGGGAGCCGGAGCAGCACCAGCGGCCCCTTAGCCGCGGAGGCCTCCCGTCGGCCGACCGCCACCACCGTCGCCCCGCCGGCCAGCACGGACGCGGGTACGCCCGGTTCCGGCGCCGCGACGACGTCGACGTGCCGGCCGGGCTCCAGCAGCTCGGCGACGCCGGCGTCGGCCAGGCGCACCGGCACCGTCGCCGTCCCGGGATCACCCGAGCCGGGGAAGGTCGCCGCCAGCCGGACGTCGGTCAGGGGTTCGCCGGCACGGACGGCGCCCGCCAGCAGGTGGCCGTCGACGCCGTCCAGGGTGCTCAGCACACCCGCCGGACGTGCGGAATCGGGGAGATCGGCCAGCCGGACGTCGAGAGCGCGCAGAGTCGCGCCGGATGGGAGGTCGTGCGCCGCGACGACGGTCGGAGTCGTCGGCGCGCCCCGCGCGGAACCGGGGTGGGCGAACAGCAGCGCACCGGCCAGCAGCAGGCCGGCGGCGAGCCAGCGGCGGATGAGCCGGGTCCGCCGGCCCTGCAGCCGGGTCAGATCAGGAGTGCGGAACCTCGCCAGCACGTCCACGGTGCCCCCTCGGTCGGATCGAGTGCGGCGGTGTGCCGCACGAGATCGACGTTAGGGAAGCCGGACCGGCCGCCGGAAGGGCCGGATCCGGCATCTGTGGACAACCGGGGTGTTGTGGACAACTCCGCCGGTCAGGAAGCCGCGGCAGTGGTTTTTGTCGTACCCGAGGAGGAGGATGCCGAGCTCGTGTCCGACTTCGGCTTGCTCTCCGTCTTGGTCTCGGTCTTCGCCGGGGTCGCGGTGGTGCTCGACTTGGCGGCGTCGCGCGAGTCGGTGCGGTAGAAACCGCTGCCCTTGAAGACCACGCCGACCGAGCTGAAGACCTTGCGCAGCGTGCCGGAGCACTGCGGGCACACGGTCAGGCTGGGGTCCGAGAACGACTGCACGGCTTCGAACCGGTGGTCGCATTCTTTGCAGGCGTACTGGTACGTAGGCACTGAGGGCTCCTTTGCTGGCACTCATCCGACCAGAGTGCCAACCCAATTGTGCTTGAAAGCATTCCCCGAACGCAATTCCTCGTTGCTCACATCGGCAGCTCGAGCACGCCTCGACCCGGCGTCAAGGCCCCGCTCATGCGCACGTCGTGGGGTTCGCCGGGCAGCCGTTCGACCAGCTCTTCGTCCCGGACGACGGCCAGCAGCACCACGCCGGCCGCAGCGAACACCAGCGAGCGGTCGTAGTGACCGGCGCCCCGGCCGAGCCGGACGCCCCGGTGGTCCACGGCCAGCGCGGGCACGAGGACCAGCTCGGCCGCCGCCACGGCGTCGATACCCAGGCGTTTTCCGCCCGGCTCGCGGATCCCGCGGAACCGGCTGGGCACGAGATCGGCCTCGCCCGTGTACTCGGCCCAGTCGAGTGGATCCGCCCGCGAGACGATGACCGGCAGCAACACCCGCGCGCCGCCGGCCGCGAGCGCGTCGACGAGCGCCGTCGTACCCGGCTCGGTGCCGAAGGGCAGGTACGCGCACACCGTGCCGGATGTGACCTTCGACACCGCGCTGACCAGCGCCGAGGCTTCCCGGGCGTGCGATTCGGTGGTCTGGTCCGCCCGCGCGCGCGTCAGCCGGTCACGCCACTCCGCCTTGCTCAAGTGCTCATTGCCCAGCGCGTGCATGACCTCACGTTAGGCTCTGCGCCCATGACGGGCGCCGCAACCACCAAGACGTTCAGAACCGCCATCGTGCCGGCCGCCGGCCTCGGGACGCGCTTCCTGCCGGCGACGAAGGCCGTGCCCAAGGAGCTGCTGCCGGTGGTCGACACACCGGGGATCGAGCTGGTCGCGGTCGAAGCCGCCGCCGCGGGGGCGGAACGCCTGGTCATCGTGACCTCACCGGGCAAGGACGCCGTCGTCCGCTACTTCGAAGAGCAGCCCGAGCTGGAGAAGAACCTCGAGGCCAAGGGCAAGACCGAGCTGCTCGCCAAGGTGCGCCGCGGGTCGGAGCTGCTGGCCGTCGAGACCGCGATCCAGGAACAGGCGCTCGGTCTCGGTCACGCCGTCGCGCAGGCCGAGCCGAACCTGAACCCGGACGACGAGGCCGTCGCCGTGCTCCTGCCGGACGACCTCGTGCTCCCCACCGGCGTGCTCGAGCGGATGAGCGCGGTGCGGGCGCAGTACGGCGGCAGCGTGCTCTGCGCGTTCGACATCCCGAAGGCCGAGATCTCGCCGTACGGCGTCTTCGACGTCTCCGACACCGACGACGAAGACGTCAAGCGCGTGCACGGGATGGTCGAGAAGCCGAAGCCGGAGGACGCACCGTCGACGTACGCCGCGGCCGGGCGCTACCTGCTCGATCGGGCGATCTTCGACGCGCTGAAGCGGATCACGCCGGGCAGCGGCGGCGAGCTGCAGCTGACCGACGCGGTCGCGCTGCTGATCTCCGAGGGACACCCGGTCCACGTCGTAGTGCACCGCGGCGGACGCCACGACCTGGGGAATCCGGGTGGTTTCCTGCGCGCCGCGGTCGATTTCGCGCTTGAAACGCCCGAGTACGGTCCATCTTTACGGGCGTGGCTGACGGAACGGATCGGGACAGAACGCCCATGACGGAATCCCTCGACGCGGCACCGCCCGAAGTGGCCGGGGACGAGACCGAGCTGCGCTCGGTCGACGCGCAGATCTCGATGACCTTGGACGCCGCCGTCCGGCCTCAGCCGGTACGCGTGGCGATCTCCGAGGCCCAGGGGCTGCTCTGCGCCGAGGAGGTGGTCGCCGAGCACGCGCTGCCCGGGTTCGACCAGGCCGCGATCGACGGTTACGCCGTGCGCAGCGTCGACGTGCGCACCGCCGGGCAGGAGCCGGTGCAGCTGCCGGTCGTCGGGGAGATCGCGGCGGGATCGCGCCAGCCGCGGCGCCTGCAGCCCGGCCAGGCCGTGCGCGTCGACACCGGCGCGCCGCTGCCGACGCTGGCCGACGCCGTCGTGCCGCTCGCCTACACCGACGGGCACCAGGCGAAGGTCACCGTGCACCGCTCGGTGCCGTCGGCGGGGTACGTGCGCCGGGCCGGCGAGGACGTCCAGATCGGTGACGTCGCGGTGCGCCGCGGCGACACGATCGGCTCGGCTCAGGTGGGCCTGCTGGCCGCGGTCGGCCGGGCGAAGGTCCTCGTCTACCCGCGGCCGCGGGTGTCGATCGTGTCGGTCGGCGACGAGCTGGTCGACATCGACCGGACGCCGTCGGTCGGGCAGGTCTACGACGTCAACTCCTACGCGCTCGCCGCGGCCGCCCGGGACGCGGGCGCCGAGGTCAGCCGGGTCGGCATCGTGCCGAGCGAGCCGAAACGGCTGCGGGAGATCGTCGAGGGCCGGCTGCTGATGTCGGAGATCGTCGTGGTCGCGGGCGGCGCCGGGGGCGCCACCGGCGACGAGGTCCACGCGGCGCTCTCGGACCTGGGCCGGATCGACATGACGCGGGTCGCGATGCACCCGGGTTCCGTGCAGGGGTTCGGCCGGCTCGGCCCGGACTCGGTGCCGACGTTCCTCATCCCCGGCAACCCGATGAGCGCGCTGGTCGTGTTCGAGGTGCTGGTCCGGCCGCTGATCCGGGCGGCGCGCGGGACACGCAACCCGCACCGGCGGATCGTCGGGGCGCGGCTGCTGTCGCCGATCACGTCGACCGAGGGGCGGCGCGGCTACCTGCGCGGCCAGCTCCTGCGCGACGAGTCCAACGGCGAGTACCTGGTCCAGCCGCTCGGCCAGTCGGGGGCGCACCTGCTCGCGTCGCTGGCCGAGGCGAACTGCCTGATCAACGTGCCGGAGGAGCTGACCGACGTCCCGGCGGGCGAGCAGGTCCAGGTCACCTTCCTGGCGCAACGGGCCTGATGAACGCCGTGTCGGGCGTGTCCTACCCGGTCGAAAGCCGGCACCCGGGCTGGCCGGCCCGGCTCGGCCCGCTGCGGGTGCCCGCCGGGGAGGTCGCGATCCGGCCGGTGCGGCTGCGCGACGCCGGCGAGTGGAGCCGGATCCGGCTCCGGGACCGGGCGCACCTCGAGATGTGGGAGCCGACCGGCGTCGGCCCCTGGCCCGAACGCAACGCCTTCTGGTCATGGCCCTCCCAATGGGCGGCATTGCGTTCGCTCGCACGGCGTGGTCAGTGCCTGCCGTTCACCATCACCCTGGACGGTCGGCTGGCGGGGCAGATCACTGTGGGTAACGTCATCCGGGCGTCGCTGCGGTCCGCCTGGATCGGCTACTGGGTGTCGTCCGACGTGGTCCGCGGCGGGGTCGCGACGGCCGCCGTCGCCCTGGTCACCGACCACGCCTTCGGCCCGGCCGGGCTGCACCGGCTGGAGGCCACCGTGCGCCCGGAAAACAGCGCCAGCCTGCGGGTTCTCGCCAAGGCTGGCTACCGGCAAGAGGGGCTGTTCGAGCGCTACCTCGACGTCGCGGGCGGCTGGCGGGACCACTACTGCTTCGCCGTCACGCGCGAGGAGACCGGGGCCGGGCTCGTGTCGCGGCTGGTCGCGTCGGGCCGCGCCGGTTACGCCTGACGGTCATTACCCACCCGGGTCAGTGAGCGCGTTACCACATGCTGTGAGATTCACCTAATCCGGTGAGGCATTTCCGTGATCCAACCCGGCGAGCCTCCGTCCGATCTGTTACTCCTGTGACTAGCGTGATTTCAGGTGAAGGATCGGGGGAGGTGACGGGAGATGCCCAGCTCCGTGATCATCGTCGCGCTCGCCGCGGCATGGCTCGTCGTTCTCGTGCCCATGGTCGCGCGTCGGCGGCAGCAGGTGGCCCATACGGCCGACTCCGCGCTGGCGGCCAGGGTCGTACGCAGTGGACGCAACGAAGACCGGGAGGAATTCGCCATGTCCGAGGAGACCGTGAAGTCCCGGCCATCGGTCGAGGACGACCTCGCGGAGCTGGAGGCCGACCTCGAGCTCGAAGACGACTACGAGGAGCCGGAGCCCGAGCCGCTCCCGCAGCCGTCCCGCGCCGAGCGGGTGGAACGGGCCGAGCGCGCCGGTTACCGCCCTGGTCGCGGCGGCTTCGACCCCGAAGCGGCGGAGATCGCCGCACGCGCGAAGTACAGCTTTCGGCAGCGCATCGTCGTCATCCTGCTCGCGATCGCGGTGATCACGGCCGCCGTCGCCGGCTTCGTCATGCCGCTGGTCTGGTGGGGCCACGCGGCGATCGACGTCGCGCTCGTCGGCTACCTCGTGTACCTGCGCCGCCAGGTGCGGATCGAGGAGGAGATCCGGCAGCGCCGGCTCGCCCGCTTCAACAGCACCCGTGCGCCTCGCCGCTCGGCGCCGCGTCCGGCGGTTTCGGACGCCGTGGAGGACGAGGAGCCGATCGAAGACGCCGAGGACGTGGACGTCGTCGAGCCGGTCCGCCGCGAGGTGGTCGAGCGCCGTCCGTCGCCGACTTCGCGGGTCCGTCGCAGCGCCGTGGTCGTCGATCTGGACGACGAGGACCCGGCGTTCGAGGAGCTCGACGAGCCGGGGACCGGGCCTTATCGGCGGGCGGTCGGGGAGTGACCCCCTCCGCCGAAGTGCTCGTAGGGCACTGCTAAGCTCTACGAGCACAACCAAGGGGCTGTAGCGCAGTTGGTAGCGCGTCTCGTTCGCATCGAGAAGGTCAGGGGTTCGATTCCCCTCAGCTCCACCGCAGGTCAAGGGCCGTCCACAGTAGAGTGGACGGCCCTTTTCGTTGCCCTGATAGCAGCAAAGTACAGCAGTGGCGCTACTCGTCCAGGCTCTCGCCAAGGCGCTTGAGCGCGTCCCGCGTCTTCTTGGAGGACGCCTGCGAGTAGATCTCCATCGTCATCGAGAACTGCGCGTGCCTCAGGATCCGCATGATCACCCGGGGGTGCACGTCCAGGTCGACCAGCAGCGTCCCGCAGGACCGGCGCCCGTCGTGCACGGTGATCTTCCGGACGCCGGAGCGCGCAATGCGGTTGTCCCAGGACCGGTTGAAGTTCCGGGGGTCGATCGGGAGCCCGTACTTCGTGGTGAACACCAGGTCGGTCGGGTGCCAGGCGAGGTCAGCCTCCTTCCGGTCGGCGAGCTGGTCCCGCCGGCGCTTCTCCAGGGCTGTGACGACGATCGACGGCAGCGGCATGGTGTCGTCCGACGCGGCCGTCTTCGTCTCGCGGTGCAGCAGCTCGCCACCGGCCCGCTGGAGCTGGTGGTTGACCGCCAGCTCGCCGTTGGCGAAGTCGAGCGCGTCCCACGTGAGCCCCAGGATCTCGCCCTTGCGCAGGCCCAGGACGACGGCGAGTACGTACCCCGCGTACATCGCGTCCCGGGCGTCCCGGGCCGACTCCAGGAACCTTCGGGCCTCCTCGCTCGTCCAGGCGGTTCGCTTGCGCTTGCGAACCGTTGGGAGCGCCACTAGCTCCGCGACGTTCCGCCCAATCAACTCCTCCCGAATCGCGTGGTTCAGCGCCGCACGCAGGCACGCGCGGATGTCGGAGACGGTCCGAGCGGATGGCGCGTCCTTGCAGCACTGGCGAGTAGTCAGCGCGCAGCACCGACGGCGCTTCTCGTCCCGGCGGGCGTCCTTCCCCTGAGTGCAGCACTGACAAATCCCCGGAATGGCGTTGATCCACTTCTGAACATCACGCACCCCGAGCTTGTCCAGCCGTTGGCCGCCCAACGTCGGGTTGACGTAGAGCCGGGTGAACAGCTCGTAGTTGACGTACGTCAAGGGCGCGCGGTTTGGCTTGATCACCTCCGTCAGCCAGTAGCTCAGGTACTCGCGCAAGCGCGGCACCGACGTCGCCACCGGGCCGTTCTTGGCCGCCTGGTGAAGCTTGAGCCACTTTCCGTGGACCACTTCGCGCGTCGGCCCGTAAACGTACTTGCGCTTCTTGTCGCCGGTCGGAGTGGTGACCCACACGTACGCGGCGAATCCGTTGCGGAACGGGTAAATCGATCCCTCGCCGTTGGCGCGTCCCTTGCTTGCCATGTCAGGCCGCCTCTTCCACGAGCCGAGCGATGTAGTCGTCAACCCAGGCGGGCAATACCCGACGGTTTCCGCCGTCCTTAATGGACCTGATCTGACCGGTGGCAACGAGCTGCTTGGTCTTCGACAGTCCGTAGCCGAGCATCTGGGCTACTTCGGACACTGTGTGCCACTTGGGCTGAATCGACTGACTCAAATGGCACCTCCGGTGCGCTGTTGTGTCATGACTTGCCTCCGAACGCCCGGGCGAGCGGGCACAAGAGACCGGGCCCGCGACGTGGTTGCGTGGGCCCGGTCTGGTGACGGCGTGTAGGTGGTTGCCGTGATTGCTGGCAGGGTTGGCCGTGGGTGTGTCCGTGCTGTGCGGCGGGGCGGAGAGAAACCCGCAAACCCGCAAACCCGCAAAGTGGCCTCCGACCTGCGGTTCTGCTGGCGGGTTTGTGTGCGGGTTTGCGGGTTTGAACCCGGAGATCGGCGGGTTTGCGGGTTTGCGGGTCCGGCGCCCGCGACAAACCCGCAAACGATCATGACCTTGTTTTTCCTGGTCAGAGAGCTACAACAAGATCTTTTGCGGGTTTGCGGGTTTGCGGGTTTCTTCTCGCCTGCTGTGACTAGGAACTTTCCTTCTCGACCCAGTAGGTCAGGACGTTCTTGTGGCTTTCGAGCACGCTGCGTAACACGACGTCGCCGTGCCAGCGGTCCACATGCCCTGCCAGCAATCGCCCGAGCGACTTGGTGGTGAGCGGACGGCCGGCCCCGTTGGTCGGGAACGTCCCGTCCCAGACGTCGGTGCCGACCATGCTGTCCTGCCCGCTGACGGTCAGCTCCTTGGCCGTCAGCGTCCGGTCGCCGTAGATGTCGCACCAGGTGAGCAGGAACGAGCGCCATTCGGCGTTGTCGTCGTCCAGGGCCCGGCTGGCGGCGGCGTTGGCAAGGAACCCGCCGATGCCGTGGTGCTCGAGGAACCCACCCAGCTGGCGAGCCCACGCGGTGAACTGCCGCATCTGCGGGACCGCGGTGGCCGTCGGTGCCCCGTGCGTGGTCCAGTCGAGAATCAGGATCAGCACGTGCCGCAACACCGTCGCCCGGTTGACCGGGTCGAGGATCCAGGAGTCCAGGTTCGGGATCGTGAACCCGGTCCGGGCTTCCGGGCGGGGGCAGTTCGGGTCCAGCCGCACCCACACCGTGCGCGAGGCCATGTCCGCGCCAGTGTGCAGGTTGTTGCCGGTAGCCAGCCACAGCCGGTCGTTCGGGAAGCTGGCCGCGGCGTTGGTGCCTAGCCGGCGATCCGACCACGTCCGCTCGGTCATCAGCCGCGCCAGCGTTGCCGACTTGACCACCGATCCCTCGGTCAGGTTGTCGAACACCACCACCCCGGCGGCTTCGGCGAGCACGGTGGTGATCAGCTTGCGCAACTCGTCTTCCGAGTCGTTCCAGGTCAGCACTTTCTGCCCGACCAGCAACCCCACGCACCCGGTCAGGATCGTCTTGCCGGAGCCGGGCATGGACGCTTCGATCATCCCGAACGGCGACAACGCGCGGGTGTAGGGGCGGATCAGCGGCGTCACCAACAGGGCCAGGTAGTTCGCCCGGTCAGCGTCGCTACGCCACGGGAAGTCCCGCAGGAACCGGTCCAGCACAAACTCTCGCGCCGCGGTGACTTCCTCCGGGCTGGGGTGGTCCGGGATCGGCGCCAAGTCGTCGTTGCGAGCCAAGTAGAACCCGGTCGCCGGGTCGTAGCCCGGGGTCTGCAACAGGGTGCCGTCCGGGCGGATCACCGGGGTCGAGATGATCCGCCGCAACACCGGCAGCCCGGGCCAGTGCTGTCGGGCCAGCACCGCACCGAGCACGTCTCGTCCGGGTGTCACCTCTTCGTCGCCTCCCTTGTTCTTGGACTGGATGATCTGGGTGTGTTCGGCCAGCAGCCCGGCCAGCAGCGGTGGTTTGAGCACCGACGCGGTGATCGGCAGTGCCACGTCGTCGTCGCCGGTGGCCGGGCCGGCCGCGCCGGAGATCTCCTCCACCACGACGGGGGCGCCGTCGCTGACGTAGGTGTCGGGCACGATGCGGTCGTTGAGCGCGGCGGTCAGGATCCGGATCGCTTCGGGGTCCTCGCCGATGCGCAGCAGCGGGCGGCCGCCGTCGCCGATGGGCCACAGGGGACGTGCTCGGTTCGGTGTGCTTTCCGGAGTCGTGGCCATGGGCGTGTCCTCCTCGTGCAGGTGGTGCACCGCCGCGTCACGCGGCGGCAGTCGGTCGGGCAGTGGTGGGGGCGCCGTCTTCGTCCCACAGCGCGCCTTGCTCGGGTGCGCGGTGGCGTAGCTTCTCCGCCAGCGCGGCGCGCCAGGAGAGCAGGTAGTGCAGGTGGTTGGCGCAGTTCTTGACGTGCGGGCGGGGACAGTCGCGAGTCGGACGCTTCAGCCGGCGCGCGTCGTCAGACCAGGCGAGGGAGTCCGCGGAGTCGATGTAGGCGCGATGCTTGATCAACCCGAGGGTTTTGAACCCGAACCCGTGGATGCGGGGCACGCCGTAGCGGCGGACGGCCCGCAGAATCTGCCCGGCCAGCTCGGTGCTTTGCAGTCGGCAGACGCTGCCGACGCACACCACCTGTTCGGCGGTGACGTCGATGCCGAAGCGGCCGTAGAGGTCGGCGTGGCGGCAGTAGTCGTCGGGTGTCTGGCCTTGCAGCACGTACCGCCACGGCAGCTCCGGTGCGAGGCTGCGTAGCTCGATCGCGTTGATGACGGTCAGGTACTGGTGACGCGGCACGGACAGCTTGGTGCCGTGGAACCACTTGCCGCCCCACCAGCCGCCTTGGATGATCGCCTGCTCGCACATCCAGTCCTGCGGGGACACCCACAGCATGTGCCCGATCTCGTCGCGGTAGCGGCGCACGCGTGCGACGTACTCGCGCGGCGGGACGTTGTCCCAGCTGCCGTGCTTCTGCAGTTGGGAGAACCCGCCGGAGTCGTAGGCAACTGGGGCGATCGCCCGCGGCAGCGTCTTGCGGTGCCGTAGCCGAGTGTCGGAGACGAACAGCGGGACCCCGGCCTGTTCCAGGTGGATCGGTTCGTGCGTGCCGGTGAGGAAGTCCAGCCCGCCGAACTCTTCGCCAGACTGGCCCTCCACCGCCCTACCCCCGCGCCGCCGACGTGGTGCGACGGTCGATGGCTTCGATCCAGCACACCGCCGAGGCGGCCACTTGAACCAGCTCCGCCCGCAACCGAGCAGGGTCGGTTTCGGCGAGGGCTTCGAAGGCCTCTTCGGTCAGGATCTGGGCGAAGGTCACCGTGCCGCGCGAGAGTGCGCGGTCGGTGACCTGGCGGGCGACGTCGGTGGCCTCGCCGATGGTGTAGGCGAGCCGGACGGGGTTGTCGCGCTCGGGCCCGGTGCCGTCGGGGTGGTCCTGGCGGCCGAAGCGGGAGTCGTGGCGGGCGCGTTCGGCGAGCACTTCGGCCAGCACCGGCACGGTCTGGTAGGTGGCGGCGGGGTGGCTGGTGGTCA
Organism: Amycolatopsis sp. NPDC051371; assembly: GCF_040682155.1. Taxonomy (NCBI): domain Bacteria; kingdom Bacillati; phylum Actinomycetota; class Actinomycetes; order Pseudonocardiales; family Pseudonocardiaceae; genus Amycolatopsis; species Amycolatopsis sp. NPDC051371. The sequence continues at coordinate 21,263 of NZ_JBFBAG010000029.1, read as the reverse complement.
TTGGGATAGCTCCTTTGCGGGTGGTGGGCGCGAGAAGGGCCGGGCACGCGCGGTGCCCGGCCCTGTCGGTGTCCGGTGTGGTCGGTGCGGTTGGGCTCAGCTGCCGGGCAGCGGGTCGGCCGGCGGGTTGGCTTCGACGTACACCCTGCCCAGCCGCGAGTCACCGCGGTTGGGCCGGAAGTCCGACACCTCCAGCACGTCAAAGGCCAGTCGCAGGACCTTGACGGCGTCGTCGGTTTCGGAGCGGGTGCCCATGATGCGGATCTTCACGGGGATTGCCTCCAGTCGTTCGAGGGGTCGAGCGAGATGGGACGCGAACCGAGCAGGTCTGGGTACGGCCGTCACTCGCGGTCGGTGAGTGCGTTGATGGCCCGTTCGATGGCGCGGTTGACGTCGAACTTGCCCGCGTCGCCGTCGCTTTCGTGTCGTAGCTCGTTGAGCTCCCGCAACTCCCTGGCGAAGCTGCGGATGTGGATCGGCCCGTCGTCGACGTCGTCATCGAAGTTCTCGCGCAAGATCTCTTGCAGTTTCGCGGTTTCCTGAGGGTCGCGTCGCAGCAACGGGATCGAGTGCAATTCGTTCATCAGCGCCTTAAGCGGCTCCGGGGCGCCGGCCGGGACATCCGGCGGTGGGCTGGCCGGGGCGTCGATGCGCGAGATCGCGAAATCGAGGGTCTGGCGCGCCTCACTGCCCTCGGGTAGTCGGTCGCGGATCTCCTTGTACGCCTCCACGCCCTCCGCGGCGGTGCGGCGCCCGGTCACGACGTCGGTGGCCACGCGCCCGAGGACGTTGGCGACCGGTTCGCCGTCGACGTCCATCCGGGCGTCGGCACTCATGGCCTTGATCGCCGACCCGATCTGGCCGTCGTCGTGGAAGTTGACGTCGGTCTTCGTCGGGTCGCCCCACCCGTTGGGCAGCAGCGGCGCCTCCGACATCTCCCCGGACACCGGCCCGGGCGGGGCCGGCTTCTCCGGGACGTCGGGCGTCTCCGGCTCGGGTCGAACCTGCTCGGTTTCGGGTACAGCCGGCTCCACCTGTGCCGGGCCGCCTGCGCCGCCCGCCGCGGGACTGCTCGCGCCGCCCTTGCCGCCGCCCTTACCCAGCGAGGAACCACGTCCGCCCATTACAGCTCACCGCCGTCCCAGCGCGACGGGAAGCACCGCACCGGCGTCCCGGCCCGAACCTGCTCGGTTGGTGGCTTGCCGTGCACCAGCACCAGCGCGGGGTCGAGCCGGCGGAGCATTTCGGCGTAGCCATCGGCGAACAGCGCGCGAGCGACCGGGTCGCGCCACACCCCGACCGTGGACACCGCCACCACCGACCCGCCCGGGACCCCGGCGAAGGCGAAGGGGTAGGAGTCGCGCGTGGACCAGCTGATCGTGGGCACGACGGTGACGCCGTGGTGGCCCAGCCACGCGCCGCACCAGCGGGAGCGGTAGACCTGCCACAGCTGCATCACCAACGGCATGTCCCGGTACAGGCTGAAATCCGGCGTCAGCGCCGCGCCGACCGACTGGCAGCGGGACAGGCCACGCTCCGGTTTGGACCACACGACCTCGAACCGGTAGTCGTCGAGGAAGAAGTGCACCGCGGTGCCGGGCCCGGCGGTGGCCGTGGCGTGCCGGTCGGTGTAGGCCACCAACCGAGCAGGCTCGAACACGGCCCGCGGCAGCAGCGGTATGCCCCACTCGTTGTCGGCGGGCCACAGAGCCCGGCAGTTGAGCTTGTCGAAGTTGCCGGGCACGCTCGCCCAACGGTGACTGCTGCGGGTCCCGCCCAGCCCCAGTTCCGGCGCGGGTCTGGCGGGCGTGTCGGTGGTGGTCAGGGACATCGGTTACCTCCGTGAGTTCAGGGCGTGGGCAGCGCGGCGTGGTCGGCTGCGTCGAGGGCGGATTCACCGATCAGGTAGTCGTGCAGGTAGGAGTCCGGGAAGAGGTCAGCGCGGTAGGAGGCAGCCGTCGCAGGTGTGGTGTGTCTTGGGCAGTTCCGCCCACCCGGGTTTCACCGCACTCGCGGCAGGGACGACGGGCGGCCATCGCCCGCGACGGGCCTGTTCGCCCAGCGCGGGTTCCACGACGTGAGCATGGAGGACATCGGCGCGGCGGCGGCCGGCATAGCGGGCCCGAGCATCTACCGCCACTTTCCGAGCAGAGTGGCCCTGATGGTGGCGATCGGCCACCGAGTGGCGGACAGGCTTGCACTAGCGGCCGAGAGGGCGTTGCAGACGTCCGACCAGCGTTCCGCCCCGCGGCGCTGCTCGTCGTCGCTGCATCCCCGGCTCCGGCGGCCCCCACCCCGGCCTTACCGCTAGCCGCGGCCCTGATGCACGAATTCGACCACATTTGGCGGGGGAGTTCTGCTCCAGCTCGCCCCATCTGCTCGACGACGGGCCGCACCGAGCAGCCCTATGCGCCGTGGCGGGGAAGATCTACGCCCGCTCGGCGGCCTGGTACACGGGATCTACGCGTTTTCGGCGTCCGGCGCGCCTGTCACGTTCCCCCGCGGCTCCGCCGACACGAGCAGCAGCCGCGGCCGTCCCCTCCGCCGCTTGGCGGCGTCGTAAGTGCACACGATTCTGCACACACCGGAACTGCTGGTGTCGTTCTCCGCGGACCGCGCCACGATGCCCGACCGCGTCAAAGCGGACCTGCTGCGGATTCAGCGAGACTATGTGGCCCAGTGAGTGAGGCTGCTGTCGGCGGTGAGGAAGGAGCTGCCGACACTGGAAGCGAAGATCACGGTCGATGCGGCCCTGACCATCGCGAACGACCTGGCCCCGCGCCCGCCGAGTATGGGCAGGCCTCACTAGCCACGGCAGCAGAGATCATTGTCGCGGCAAAGGCACAATTAGCCGGAATTGCGACTTCCCCGGCTGTACCCGAGCGCATCCTCTTCCTGACACAGCGTGTTTAATTCGGCCGCACCGACACTCGAATCGAATAAAGGTTCGATGAAATTTTCAACGCCGAACGCTTGTTGCCAGCGGAAACGATTAACTGGGGTCACCCAAATAGAGTAGTCGTCTTAAGGGGTACGGTTTCGTGCGTTACCGCCACCGCCGAGCAAGGTCGCCGGTGGGGAAGGAGAGGGTGACGGCTGTGGATGACGAGCTACAACGCTCGGAGGAACCGCGGGAACACTCACGCTTCATGTTCATTGTGAGGTTGAGTGGCCCAGTAACCATCAGGGTTACTGGGCCCGCCCTGGCTCTGGTCCTGGTTCTGGCTTTGCTGGTCCTGACCTGGTACCTGAGCCGCTAACTCCGCAACCCAGGGGAGTCCTGGACCTTGTTCGAGGTTCAGGACTTCCCTGTTTCTGCGTCGCAGACACACTACATCCTGCTCACTTTCGGTGATCTTGCCGGGTGTGTCTAACAATCAGTAGCGGGTCGTACTCATCACGCAGCGACTCTGAGCAAGTCTCGCCGCAGGTCAAGGCGGGGATGCAGGGAACAGCCGGGCGTCGTTCTTGATCGTGTACACGAAAAGTGATCTAAGTCGGTGAATGCCGCAGCGGCGAACGACGGTGGCCACGACGGGTTTCAATTTTCAGGCTGCGCGGGAAGGGCTGGATCGCGGGGTGACTCGGCGGGGGTTGGCGGCCCCGGCCCGCAGCGCGGTGTCGATGACGCCGTCGTCCTTCGCGGCGGAGTCGGGAGTGTTCCACGCGGCGACCGCCCCCCGCAGTTCGGCCCGCGCGTAGGCCTCCTCCAGCAGCCGCGCGCCGACCAACTGACCGAGTGCGTAGGCCGCGGTGGACAGGACCTTGTTGCGGGTGCCTGGTTGCGCCGCACACACGCGGTCGATCTCGCCCCGCACCGCGGCGGCGGTGTAGGCGTCCGGGGCCGCCACGGGCTTCTCGTTTCGCCCGGAAACGGCCGTGGGGGCGCGTTCGACAGCGACCTGGACCAACCACCCCGGCAACACAGCAGGGTCGGAATCGTCCAACAGCCCGTAACCGCCTTCCGGGAGCAGGCTGCCCGGGGCGAGGGCGTAGCCACCCCAGCCGCGGGTGTCGATGTTCGAGCCGATGTGCTTCACCGTGGAGCGCAACCGGCACCCGGGCGGGGCGGTGTAGAGCAGGTGCCGGCCACCGGTCGGGGTCTCCACCGTCCACGTGTCCGGCAGCGGCCCACCCCGCTCCGCGGCCAGCGCCCGCAGTTGGGTCCAGCCGTCGGGGTCGTGCTCGCCCTTGTGGCCGGGCTTGGGCTGGTCGCAGTCGAGCAGGAACAGCCCCGACGGGCCGGGGAACACCGCGATGTTCCACAACGGACCTTCCGACCACTTGGCCGCAACCCGGCCCGGGTCGGCGGTGGCCAGCTGCTCCGGGGTGACGTGCCCGCCCGTGCAGACTCCGGCGCCCGCGCAATCGGGCAGGCTGTGCCAATACGCGGCCTTGGTGCCCGGGCGGCAGGGGAAGACCTTCCACCCCCTGCCAGCGATGTCCAGCGCCGCCGCGCGGAGACCGGCCAGCGCGGCCGAATCGGTGCTCACCATGCAGATTCCTTTCGCCAGTCGGGCCGGGGGTCCCAGGCCGCGACGTCGTGCAGGTGCACCCCGAACGCCCGCGCCAGTCCGTCGGCGAGCCGGTCGACCTCGGTCACCGGCCGCCCGCAGGCGCGCAGGCACGTGATCAGCGCGGGGCAGGTGGCCGATGCGTAGAACTCCCAGTCGTTCCAGGCAGCGGCGATCACCCGCCCGGCCTGGCGCGCGGGGTCGGGGTCGAACCCGGCGGTGTCGGTCAGCCAGGCGGTGATCTCGCCGGGCTTGTAGCGGGTCTCGCTCTTGCCCATCGCGGCGGCGGGTCAGTGGCGCGGCCTGGTCTGGCAGCAGCGGTGGCAGACGCGCTGGCGCAGCCGGTTGCGGGCCCCGCAGGAGCGACAGCCCCACCGTGTCCGCGGCGACAGCGGCGCGTGGTGGCCGGGCGCCGGCAGGCGCAGAGCGTGCAAAGTCGTCATGATCGGGACCATCCTTTTCACGGTGAGTGACTGACAGGAGCCCGGGCGAGACATCGGGCCGCAAGTGCGGCTGACCCGGCACCGCAACTACTCTCAGTGGCAATGAGGTGAGTCGGGCCGAGCGTCAGGACCCGGGTGACGAATGAGTCGGGGAATGAACCCGCGAATGAGTTTTGCAGAAGCGAATGAAGATCTTCATTTGGCGAATGAAGCGACTGGTCAGCGACTTGATCAGCGGAAATGAACTCGAATGAGCGGAATGAAGGGGATGAAGGGGCCTCGCCGGGCCCTGCCCGGACCCCCGGTTTCGGGGTGTGCGGGCGGGACCGGTGGGCATCATTCGATCCCGACGGAGTCCCGGGCCGAGAGGACGTCGGCCACGCGGGCCGGGTCGACCGGGAACTTACGATCGGTAGTCGGTACCTTGTAGCCGTGCTCCGCGAGCAGGTCGGTCACCTGCTTGCTTGACCACTTACTGTAGTGATTCCACCGAGCTCCCAGGGCGGCGGCGACCGCCGTCGCGCGCGGGTGGGCGTCGCCCTCGCGCGGGGTCATCTCGGTGAGCACGGCCAGGATGTCGGCCAGCGGGTCGCGGGCCACCACGATCTCCGCCGTGCCGGCGGCACCGCCGCGGGCCTCCAGCGCCCGAGCGACGATGGCGGCCTTCTGGGGCTCGGACAGGAAGTAGCTGCGCAGTGCGCCGGGTTCGTCCATGAACCCGACGGTGACCAGCGTCCCGCAGTCGTTCAGTGCGGATTTCGTCTTGGGTCGCAGGTCCAGCGCGGAAATCCCTTCCTCGTGGGCCTTCTCGCCCAGCACGGCGTTGTTGCGGGCCTTGTTGCCGTTGACCGCCCCGCAGGCGCGGTTGGTCGACATCGCCACCAGGTCCCGCGGCAGGCTCTGGTCCGACGGGCTGGGGGTGAGAAACGCCAGGTGGACGGCGTATTTGCGGCTGGCCATGAACAGGTTGATCACCAGGTTCACGATCCGCTTGCGCTCTTCCGCCTTGTCCTGGCGGAACAGCCGCTGGCACTCCTCCAGCACCACGATCCGCGGCCGCAACCCCGGCTCCTTCGCGACGATCTCCCGCCCGGCCTCCAGCACGCTGCTGACGTTGTGTTTCTGCAGCAGCCGGCCCCGTTCGGTGAGGTCGTCGTAGAGGGCTTGCAGGTGGTCCAGGGCGGCGTTGACGTTGTCCTCCCCCGCGCCCGGGGAGTAGGTCTTCAAGCAGGGCCTGAGGGCTTCGTAGTCGTTGTTCTCGGCGAAGACGAACACGTCCACGTCCACCAGCGGATCCAGGATCGCCCCGGTCGCGAGGGTGATCATCAGGGTGGACTTACCCGAGCCGGGCGCCCCGGCCATGACGAAGTTGCGTTCGGGCATGTCCGCGACGATGGGTTCGCCGCGCAGGTTCACCCCGACCGGGAACCCGCTCCAGTAGTCGGTGGCACCCTCGCTGAGCAGCGGATACGGGTCGACCGGGTCGCGGAGCGCGCCAGGGTTGAGCCGGAACAGGTCCAGGACCGTCGGGTCGTCTTCGTCGGCGCGGATGAACAGCTCCATCGGCCGGCACCCGAGGTTGTGGGACAGCATTTCCTTGGCCTTGTCGATCGCCTTCACCGGCGCGCCCTGGGGCAGCCGGATCTTCGTTGACCAGCCCTTTCCGTCGATCATCGGCGGCTGCACCCACGCGTTGTCGGTGTCGCGGTTGGGCCATCCGTCCTTAATGGACGCATTCAGCTTGCCGTTGTTGATGTTGGCCAGCGCAGCGACCACCGCGGACTCCGAGAGCTCCACTCGCAGGTTGCGGGTGGCCTCTTTCCGCAGGTGGACGGGCAAAACCTGCTCGCCGAGCCGGTTGCCGTCGCGCCACCAGCGCGACAGCTTGACCAGCGCCGCGGCGGTGGGGATGCTCCACCACCAGGTCACCACGAACACGCCGGCGGCCCACACGAACGCCAGTCCGCCGCGCCAGACGGCGAGCACGTCGGTGGCGTTGAACTCGCCCAGCCAGCGGCCCAGCCCGTTGACCAGGCCGACCACCACCGAGACGACGAACAGCACCCCGAGTGCGGCGCCGGTGCGCCAGGCGACGCCCCAGACCAGTTCGGCCCACTTGCGCATCGTGTCGACGGTGACGTGCCGGCCCTCGTTGTACTGGCGCGTCAGGGCTTCCACCGCGGAGTGGTCACCGCTCGCGCGGGCCTCCGCGCGGGCGGCCTTGAGGTCGGTGTACTCCCGGTCCGCGCGCTTGCGCTGCCGGGCGGCCTCCATGCCCTTGCCGATGATCGAGGCGTGGCGGCGGGTGAACCGCCACCCGCGCCCGGCCAGCCGGGCGCCGGTCCGCGTCCCGGTCCCGATCCGGTGCCCGGCGGTGTGGGAGAACTCCACGGTGGCCTCCGCCAGCCGGGCGCGGGTCGCGTCCGACGGCCCGGCCAGCACCCGGCCGGTGCCGCGCACGACCCGGGTCCCCCAGGTCTGGCGGACCGCCCCGACGGTCACGTCCGTGCCGGGTTCGATCACCTCTCCCTCGATCGTCTGCCGGTCGGTTCCGGGGTCGGGACGGCGGAACGGGACCACCGTCCCACCCTCCGGTCCGGACCCGTCGGGACCGCCGCCGAACCCGGTCTCCGGGCCGGTGCTGGTGGCGTGGTCCGGGCCGGTGTGGTCCGGACCGTTGGTGGTGTTGTCCCCGGTCCCGGGGGGTGTGGTGTTGTCCTGCGTCATGGTTGTCGTGGTCCTTTCTCCGGGTTCCGTTCCGTGCCCGCGGGGCGGGTTCCGGCGCGGACCGGACCCGGCCCGACCACCCCGGAATGAGGCGTGCGGGCCGGGCCGGACCAGACCGGGTTGTGCCGGGGTCGGCGGTCAGTCCTGGGTGGGGTTGTCGAGTTCGGCCCGCAGCCGCTTGGCGGCGGGCTTGCCGCAGCGCAGCGTCTTCGCGATCGCGTAGATCGAGGCGGTCGCCGGGTCCAGGTCGCCCGCGGCGACCGCTTCGGCCAGCCGGGTCCGCAGGACCGCCAGGTGCGCGTCGCCGGTCGCCCGTCCCGCCGGACGACCGGCCGGGCGGGACTTCTCGCCCCGGTTACCGAGGCGCGCGGTCCGGTCCGCGCTCGCCGGCCCGGCCGCGGTGGTGTCCTCGCCGTCGCCGGCGGGCTTGTCCGCGGTGGCGACCCCACCACCCGAGCAGGTTCCGGAATCGGTCTGAGCGTCGCTGTGACGGTCCGGGCGGGTCGCCGGGCCGTTCGGGTCGAGTAGGGCGGCGATCTCCGCGTCCAGGGCGTCCGGGAGCCCGGGAACGTCCGGGTCCGGCGTCACCGGCGTGAGCCGCCCCCTGCTCACCTGGTAGGTGCCGGGGGCGAAGGTGAGGCGGGCGTTGCCGTCCGCGTCGATCTGCGCAGTGGCCATCTTCAGCGCCGCCCGCGCCGCCGCGTTCGTCTTGGCGGCCTGGGCGGCGGCGAGCTTGTCCGCCGCCCGCTGCGCACGGGAGCGCGGCGGGTCCGCGATCGCCAGCTGGTGCGCGATGACGCCGGCCACCGACACCACACCCATGATCAGCATCGCGTCCCAGCCGCGGGCCAGGCCGTGCACGGCGTTGGTGACGAACGCGAGCGTCCCGAACACCCACACCCCGACCTTGAGGCCCCACACCGACCGCGTCCGGTCCTTCTTGCGGACGATCTGGACCGCGACGGCGAAGGCCCACATGCCCAGCTCGGTGATCAGCGGCAGCAGCCGGCCCACGCCGGAGGCGTAGACGTCCGCGCCGTAGCCGGCCATCGCGGAGGCGGCCATCACGAACGACACCACCGCGATGCTGTAGATCAGCCCGTCCACGACGTGGCCCCGGGCGAACCCGGTCACCTTGTCCCAGCGCTGCTTGCGGTCGGCGCGGCGCCGCTCGCGCTTGGCGGCAGCAGCTTCCTTGGTCGTCCGCGCGAGTTCGGCGGCCTGCTCACGGTCGGCGCGGGCTTCGTCGCCCGCCGCCTTCATCAGCGCAATGTCGTTGCCGGTCTGGGCTTGCCGCTCCAGCCGTGCCTGTTCTGCCTTGGCCGCGAGGTTCGCGCGGCGTTCGTCCTGCCAGCTCATCGTCAACCTCTTCCGGTCGGAAAGAGACACCCCCGGGCACTGGCACGAGCACGGGGGTGTCCACAGTGGTCAGTCACAACGGGGGTGCCGCGATAAGGGGCCGCGGCGTTCGATCGGGCTGCCACCAACCGAGCAGGTTGGGGCCGGGAGTCAGTCCGGGGGGACCGCGGTGATCGTCATCGTCGAGATCACCGCCGGGCACGGCCAGCCACGCCCCGGGCGGCCCACCAGCCCGGCGCCGCCACCGGCCGGCGCCGGGGCGGCGGTGGTGGCCGTGCCGGGGGTGTCCGGCGGTGGCGGGCACGTGCTCGTGGCGGGGGCGGGGTGGTCCAACGATGGGATGTCGCGGTAGCCGCCCATCGCGAACAGCACCCATAAGGCGATGAACACGATCAGGCCGATGATGATCCGCAAGCGGCATCAGTCCATTCAGGAGAGTCAGGTGGATGGGGCGTAGAGGAACCGGAACCGGGCCTGTTGCAGCTGGACGTGGTCGTCTCCGCCGCCGGACAGTGGCGGGTAGCCGTGCGCGGCCAGGACGTCAGCGACGTCGAGCACCAGGCCGAACGTGAACCGCGAGTCGTCGTCCAGTTGCGGGAGCGGGTAGGTGCGGGGCGGGCGGTCCACGGGCAGCCCTCCAAGTTGTCGTGAGTGGATGGGTGGTGCCGGGTTCCGGGCGGGCATCGGGTGCGCCGCCCGGAACCCGGGGCTTGGGTGCGGTGGTGCCGGGTCAGCGGGTGGTGGCCTTGTCCTTGCCGGTGGCGAGCACGGCGAAGACGCCGGACACGGCGGCGATGGTTAACAGGACCCACACCAGGCCCATGCCGTAGTGGGCCGGGTCCTTGTAGTGCAGGCTGTTGGCGCCGTAGGTCAGCCAAGCCGAGACGGCGAACACGGTGAACGCGGTGATCCGCATGGTCACTTCTCCTCAGGGGTTGTCGAGCGCGGCGAGGCGGTGCGGTCAGCGGCTGGACTTGGCCTTGGCCTTGCTGCCGCTGAAGACGAACAGCAGCGAGAGCACCGTGACCGCCCCCAGCACGAGGGCGAGGGTGAGGTTGTGGTGGACGGGGTCCTTCTGGTGCAGGCTGACCGCGCCGAAGGTGAGCCACGCGGAGATGCAGGCGACGATGAACGCGATGGTCTTCATGGTTTTCTCCAAGGGTGGTTGGTGCACAACAGGAAGGCGGAGCCGGTGGAACCCCGGGATGTGGGCAGCACGAGGCGACCCACACCCGGGTGGTGCGGGTGAAGCGGTGGTGCGGAGGGTGCGGCCGGAGAGCCCGGCCGCGAGGGTGGTGCGGGTCAGGCGCGGCGGTAGGCGGCGGCCTGGGCCTGGACCTTGTCGACGTACCAGCCGGCGTGGTTGTAGGCGAAGATCGCCCGCCGGGTGTCCCCCGCCGACAGGCCGGAGTCGCACAGGTAGTGCGCCGCCGCGGGGATCGCGTCGGCCGGGTCGTAGATGTCCGACCCGATCCCCGGGTGGCGTTTGCGGACGCCCGCGAAGGTGGCGGGCAGGAACTGCATCGGCCCCGCCGCCCCGGCGAAGTTCGCCCCGGAGCGGACTCCGGGTGACTTGAGGCGGCCGTGGTCGGTTTCGACCTTCCCGATCCCGGCCAGCAACGGCCAGTCCAGGGCCGGGCAGGTGCCGGCCGCCGCGCGGTACTGGCTCAGGTAGGCCCCGGGGATGTCGGCCACGCCGGGCCCGGCGTCGGCGGCCAGGCCGACCCCGTCTCCGAAGTCCAGGCCGCCGTCGTGGGTGTAGCCGACGGCGACCGCGGCGAGCACGAACAGAGCAGCCGCGCCGCCGACCTTGCCCAACAGCGTCATGGGTATTCACCTCCTCCCCTGTGTCTCCGGTGAACCTGGGTGCCGGTGCGGGTGGTCACGAGGCGACCTCGTCCCGCTCTCGCCCGGCCCGCACCACGTCGGCGGAACCCTTGTCCTCGCGGCGGTGCTGGCGGCGGCGCCACCAGCGGGTGATTCCCGCGGCCAGGGCGGCGATCACCCGAGCCGAGCGGCGGGTGGCCGGCCACTCCCACCCGATCCGTACGAGCAGTCCGGCCGCGATCGGCCAGACCAGCCAGCCGATCCCGGCCCACAGGACCAGCCCGGCCAGGGCAGCGGCGACCACCGTTTCCGGCAGCCACCACCCGACCCGGGCGATCGCCCGGTCGACGATCGGCCCGCCGCCGGTCTCGGTCACCTCGCCGCGGTCGCGGCGACGCAACGTCTTGCCTGCCATCGTGTTTCTCCCTTCACCCGGTCTCCGGTGGCGCCGGGACCGCTCCGGCGAAACTTGCGGTGATCCGGGCGTCCAACCCGGACTGCACGACCAGCAACACCCGCGCGGCCAGCAGCAGCGGCCAGCGCAGCAGCCCGACGGCGAGGAACAGCAGCACCGCCAGCGCGAACCCGGCCAGTCGCCACGATCCGTGCTCCCTCGCGATCTCGAACACGCTCACGACCTCGCCCCCGCTCAGCTGCTCACGCGGGCGGTGTTGGCCGCCAGCCACGCGTTCAGCCACGCCTCGATCCGCTCCCGCGTGTCGCTCCAGTCGACAGCCGGGTCAGCGTCGAATGCGCGGGCCACCCGCACCGCCAGTTCCTGCGAGGTCAGCGCGAACGGGAACCGAGCAGCCCCGGCGGCGCCGTAGCGCAACGGGGACCAGTGGGTGAAGTCGATCCGCATCGCGGTGTCCCCGTCGGCTTCGATGGACGGGAACACCGCCAGGGTGTCGGTCAGCGCCAGGAACGGGATCGGCATGTCCACGGTCAGGTCGCCCGCCAGCACGGTGGTCAGGTTCACCGCGCCGATGTGCACGCCCCCGCTGATGTGGATGGTGTAGTGGGCTTCCAGCTTGATGTACGACACGACAAAGTCCTTTCCGGACAGTGGATGAAGCAGTGAGGAAAAGGGGTCAGGCGGCGGTGGGCCCGGCGAGGCGGGCCCACTCGATCGCCCAGTCGATGTACTCGCGACCGGCGGGCACCAGCGCTTCGGCGGTGTCCAGGAAGCTTTCGACGTCACCGCGGGGCACCGCCACCTCCGCCTCCCCGGTCGGCGAGGACAACGCGATCACCACGCGGCTGAGGTCACCGCCGGTGTCCGGGCGGACCTGGACGTCGCCGTCCCCGGTCGGCTCGTTGCAGCCGGAAGCGAGCAGGTCCCGAGCGAACAGCCATTCCCGGCCGGCGGCCGTGAGCGTCACGGCCCACGGGTCGGTGGTGTCGTAGACCAGCTCCAGCGCGAGTTTCGCGTTCGGTCCCAGCAGTACGCCGGTGGCCGGGTGGGTCGCCGTGGTCATCGCCCACCGCCCACGCCGGGCCCCGGGTTCAGGCCGAAGCGGGCCGCCGCGTCGTGCAACATCACCGCGTGGTCGAAGGCGAACCCGGCCCCGGCGGCGATCCGGGCCGCCACCCGCAGCGGCAGCCAGGCCGCCAGTCGCGCGTCGTCCCCCGCGACCACCGTGGGCATGTTCTCGAGTACGGCGCCGTAGGCGACCGACACGTACCGGCCGCGGGCGTCGCGGCCCGGGGCGTCGTAGATGCCGATGCGGTCCAGCGCGACGTCGGTCAGGTCCAGGCCGGTTTCCTCCGCCGCTTCCCGCCGCGCTGCCTCCGCCGATGTCTCGTGCGGGTCGACGTGGCCGCCGGGGAAGGCGAGCCGGCCGCGGTGCGGGGGCCAGCCGCGTTCAATAAGCAGCACGTGCCACACCCCGTCGGCCGGAGCGAACAGCACGACGTCGGCGGCGTAGAACACCGGGTGACGGTCATCCAGCTTCGCGGCGATCTTGGCCGCGAACGAACCGAGCAGGCTCACGGGTCACTGTCCTTTCCGGATGGCGAGGGCGAGCCGGTACAGCTCGTCCGGGGTGACCGACTCCCGCTCACCGGCCGGGAGGGTCATGTAGCCGCGGGCGAAGTCGAACGGGATCGAGCCGTAGACCCGGATGCCGACGCCGGCCGGCCCGCGGCCGGAGAAGCTGACGTGCAAGTGCTTGTCGTCGGTGTGGGTCCAGGTGCCGGTGATGCCGGTCAGCCGGTGGGTCCACACCAGCAACATCCCCAGCGCCGCAACCGGGTCGCTGGTGTGCGGCGGCTGGATGTTCACCTCGTTCCGACTGGGGTAGATCGTGATGACGCTCGGTTCGGGCGCGGGGGTGTCGCGGACGACCTGGCGGGCGACGTCGGCGAGCTTGTCCAGCCCGGTCAGCGTGTCGAGTGCAGCGCTCATGAGCACAATTCCTTTACAGGCAAGGGGTCCAGGTCAGGTGGTCGCGGCGAGCAGCAGCGCGACCGGGGCCAGGCACAGGCCGGTGGTCAGCAACCGGATCGCGGTGTTGGTCCGGTCGTACTTGCCCACCGCGATCCGGCCCAGCACCGCGACGTCGTCGGCGACCCGGCCGACCGACGCGGTGACGTCGGCGTGCAGCAGCGCGGCGGGGCCGTTGCGGGCGGCGTCGAGCCAGGTTCCCGGGACCGGGACGTTGTTCACCCGGGCCCGCAGGGCCGACAGCAGCACCAGCACTGCCGCGAAGATCGGTGCAGCCGCCAGCCACAGCGCCACCGCCGCGGGTGCCGACGCCGCGCGGGGGCTCAGCGCGATCACCCCGGCCAGGGCGGCACCGACCAGCGAGAGCAGGATCTGGGCTTTGGTGTCGGCCCGGCGGATCTCGTCACGGGCCTGCTCGTGAGCGTCCTTGAGGTGCTGCGGAATCGTGCCGGTGGCAGGCGACGTCGAAGCAAGGTGGTCGTTGGTGGACATGCTGGTCTCCAGTTCCACAGTGGATGAGCCGAGCAGGCGGGATCAGGCGGCGCGCAGGGCGCCGGGGCCGGTCAGCAGGCTGGTGACGTAGGAGACGAACGAGCGCTGGGCGCACGGGTGCACCAGGTCGGTCTGCGGGTCCCGCAGGCTGTTGCGCAGCCACCGCGTCAGCCTTGCCACCGACCAGCCCGCACGGCGGCGAGCAGCGATCGCGGCCACCACGGCGTCCAGGAATTCCGGCCGCACACGCGGGGTCCGGGTGGCGGCCTTCACTACCACGGGGCTCAGCGGCGCGGTGTTCGACAGCGGCGGCCGGCTGGTCCGCGGCGCGATCGCCACCGCGGCCTGGCGCTCATCGGCGGCCAAGAGCTGCAGCTGGGCGGCCACGTCGCGGTAGACCCCGGCGCGGCGGTGCATCACCAGGTCACGAGTGCGGCGGACCAGCAGCCGGGCGTTGGCCACCAGCAGCCCGGCCAGCGCCTCGAACTCCCGCGCCACACCCGCCGCCACCCCGGCCGCCTCGTCGGCCGTCGGCGCCACGACCAGCGGGTTTCCCGCCGTCTGCTGGTCCGACTCGATCCACAGCCGCAACTGAGCAGCCACGTCGCCGTACACCGTGGCCCGCACACCCGTCACGACCTCCGGCAGCCCCGCCCCGGTCAGCACCGCGGCGTTGCGGGTCAGCGTGTCGGCCAGGCCCGACAGCCGGGCCGCGATCACCTGAGTCAGTGTGCAAGACATGAGCGGAATCCCTTTCGACCAGGCGATCCGCGACCGGGAGCGGGCATAGCTCTGCCCCGGGACGAATGCCGAAGATTTGTGGATCAGGCGCGGAAACTGCGAAGAAAGAGGAACGGCGGTGGTCAGGCGGCCGGGTTGAGTTCGGCGGTGACGTCAGCGAGGGCGGCCCGGAACACCCGGGCCAGGCGCATCGCTTCCAGGCCATGAGGGCCGGAGAACTCCGCGCGCATCGTGCGGTAGGCGGTGTCCAGCCAGTGCGCCCGGTCTTCCGGCATGGCCGTCACCGGCGGCATCGTGGCCAGCACACCCGCGAACACGGCCGGAACGAACAGACGGTCAACCATCAGGCCACCTCATCCAGCCACGCAGCGGCTCGAGCCTGCTCCGCCCGGCTCCGGCGGTCAGCGCCGGCGAGCAGGTCCACCGACACGAACCGCAGCGGCACCAGCTCGCCGTCCGCGGTCCAGGCGGTGCCCGGCTGCGCGTTCAGCTCAGCGTCGAACCGCGCCAGCAGATCGCGGCAGTCGGCCAGTTCATCCACCGAGACGAAGTGGGAGACGTCAGCAGCCAGGCTGCCGGTGTCGGCGAACACGTCGAAGTCCAGTTCTTCGGCGGACATCTCCACCTGGCGGCGGCTGGGCTGTGCATACCTCATCAGGTTGGACCCTTCCTTGCGATTGCCCTTCTGACATATATCAATCTAGATCGGTATGCGTCAGTTGGCACTACGTCTTTCGGGTGATGTAGGTCAGATTGAGTCGGTCTGGCTAGACTTGCCCTATGGACGGCAGCGCGGCAGCAATGGCTACCTACGAGCGAGTGGCCGAACAGATTCGGGCGGACATCCGGCGGGGTGCCCTCAAGCCAGGAGAGAAGCTTCCCGGCAACCGGGTCCTGGCAGACAAGTACGACGTTGCGCTGGGCACGGCACAGAAAGCGCTACGGCTGCTACAGGACGAGAAGTGGCTTACGGCGACGCCGTCCGTTGGTGTCTTCGTCAACGAGATCCCGGGGAAGGTAGTCGATCCCTTGAGTGCGATGGCCGGCGAGCTGGCGGAGCTACGCAAGCGGGTCGACGCCTTGGAGAAGTTGATGGGGGAGCGTTGAGGTCCGGGGTTCCGATGCGTTGTCATGCCATAAGAAAACCGCAGGTCAGAGGACGGCTGCACCGCGTTTCCGAAGATCTTTGGGGACGTCCCGACGTCGCGAAACGTCCTGTGAAACGTCCGAAAACGTCCCGGCAGGAGGCGAGCTGAGTGGCTAACGACCGCCTGCGCACCGCGATCTTGGCTGCCAATCTGACGGTTGATGATCTCGCCGCGCGGGTCGACGCGGACCCCAAGACGGTGGATCGCTGGATCAGGAACGAGGTCGTGCCACACCGTAAGACTCGGCACAAGATCGTAGGCGTGCTTGGCGGGCGTGAGCAGGACCTTTGGCCCTCGCTCGCCACTGTCGCCCGGCCCACGCCGACCGAGTCAGAGCTGGTGCATCTGTACCCGTCCAGGTCGGCGATCACGGGCCGCGGCTGGGAAGCGTTGCTGGCCGGAGTGCAGGAGCGTATGGACGTGCTGGTCTTTTCCGGCGCGTTCCTGGTCGAGCAGTACGACTTGGTGCCGCTGATCCGCGAGAAGGCTGCGGAGGGCGTCCAGTTCAGGCTTCTCGTCGGCGATGAGGAGTCGGAGGCCGTCAAACAGCGTGCGATCGAGGAGGGCACACCTGGTGGCCTGGAAGGGCGCATTCAGCTCATGCGGCGTTACCTCGCGGACGTGGCCGACCTCGCCGGCGTCGAAGTCCGGACGCACGGCGAGATTTTGTACAACTCGCTTTATCGTTTCGACGATGACCTGCTGGTCAATGGGCATGTGCTTGGCGCCCTCGCTGGTCAGAGCCCGGTGATGCACCTGCGTCGCCAGCCCAACGGCCAGATGTGGCAGCACTACATGCGTTCGTTCGAGCGGACGTGGTCCGCCGGAGTCCCCGAGAAGCCGCTGGAGTGGCCGTGAGTCGAGTTGACTACCTCAACGACCCGAACGCGCCAGCTGCGAACAGCGTGGTTCCGTCGGTGACCGTGGCGATCCGAGACGACGCGGGACGGCTTCTCCTCATTCACAAGATCGATAACGATCTGTGGGCGTTGCCAGGCGGTGGTCACGACGCTGGAGAGCGGATTACGGACACCGCCGTCCGAGAGGTCCGGGAGGAGACCGGCCTGGACATCGAGGTGGTGCGCCTGATCGGCACCTACACCGACCCGAACCACGTCATAGCGTACGACGATGGCGAAGTACGACAACAGTTCTCTTTGTGCTTTGAGGGGCGCTGGATTGACGGTAATCCTCAGGAGGATGGCACGGAAACAAAGGCTGTGCGATGGGTCGCCGCAGACGAACTGGAAGCACTCAACATTCACCCGTCAATGAAGTTGCGTATTGATCACGCACTGGACCCGTCGCGAACCTCACCTTACCTCGGCTGACTCTCAGCCAGTCGCTCCATTGTTCGACGCACTGCCTCTTTGAGGACAGGAGCAGCCTTGACCCATGTGCGATGAACGGGATCGGCGACTGGATACCGCTTCAAGATTTCAGCAATTCGCTCGTCGTAGGTGAAGCGCTCCCCGCCAGGTCCCGTTGTAAGGTCTGCCGTAACCAAAGCGTCCAGGACTGGATTGTCGGCGAAGGGAAATTCGTCTAGCTGTTCGCTCATGCCACGCTCTGCCGCCTCGAAGCGGGCGCCGGAGTGGTGAGCAACAAGGTTGACAACGTCCGCCGGCCAGCCGAGATCCCGGAGGTGCCGCGCGCCGTCGAGGGGATGGAACTTTGTCAGGCCGATCTCGGCGGCGTAGCCGATGTCATGGAGCCATGCCGCCGCTATCAGGTGCTCCACTTGAGCCGGACGCACAGCGCCAGCCAGTTCCTCCGCACGTGCTGCCACGGCTTGCACATGCAACCAGCGACGCCCGAGCGGGCTAACGAACTGCTCCGCTAGGCGTGCGGCGTCCTCAATGAGTGCGGCCATGGTTGTCGACTCTATCCTCCATCGTGCGGCACGGCGCTCGCGTCACATGGTCGGCACCCCATGAGCGGGGCCCCACGGGTAGCCGGACGTGCCTCCAGTCGCCAGAGTCCGTACCGGTCCCATAGCTCATCCGTGGATCGGCATGAGCCCTGTCATGTTCCCGCTGGTCAGACAGGTTCAGGGGGCAACGCTGCGGTCGAGAGCGAGGCCAGCGATCTACGATCGCTGGCCGACGACTGGCGAAGTAGGATTTCGGCATGACCGACGAGCAAGAGCCAGTGTGGTTGACCGACGACGAAGAGGAGGATCTTCTCCTTGCGGAAGATGACCCACCGCCAGTCGTCTATTCTGGACAGGATTTTGACATAGTCGGGCTCGTTCGACGAATCAATAACGAAGACATGCTCGTTCCCACATTTGGTCATCATGATGAACGAATTGCAGTGGCAGGCTTCCAGCGCGCCTTCGTATGGACTCGCCCTCAAATGGACCGTTTTATCGAGTCACTATTGCTAGGCTATCCAATCCCTGGCATCTTCCTCGTTCGGCAACCCGATAAGCGCTACTTAGTTCTCGACGGTCAGCAACGCCTCCGAACTCTTGCATATTTTTACGAAGGCGTTTACGACGGGCGCGAGTTTGCATTAAACAATGTGGGAGATCGATTTCGAGGCTTGACATACCGTGCACTACATGGTGAGCAACGTCGAACCTTGGACAATGCGTTCATTCAGGCCACAATCGTTACGATCGACAACTCTTATCAGTCGCTCGACTCGGTCTACCAGATCTTTGAACGCCTCAATTCAGGTGGCACCAAGCTCACACCTCACGAGATCCGAGTAGCCCTCTACGCTGGTCCGTTTGTTGACTTCCTAGAGGAACTTAATGGCCTGCCCGGCTGGCGAGCCCTGTATGGTCGCCCATCCCCCAGGATTCGCGACCAAGAACTAATCCTTCGAATCATGGCAATGTACTACGATGGCAACCAATACTACCGCCCACTAAAGTCGTTTCTTAACGCGTTCACCGCTGCCAACAGGCACAAGAGTTCGTCCGAATATGCACGATTCAAGGATCACTTCGAGGAAGCGTGCAACTTGTTAAATGAGGGACCGGGACGCAATGCCGTTCGCCCCCGGAGTAGCCAGATCAACGCGGCGTTGACCGAGGCCGTACTCGTTGCGATGATCAAACGACTGAGGCATGGCTTTTCTTTGACCTCCGAAGAAGTCACAGAAGCAATGCAAAAGGTCAACAAATCCAGGCAAATGGTCAGCGCAACAAGTACATCAACAGCGAGCGAGGAAAGCGTAAGGAGTCGCCTGGCCATCGCCGCTTCCCTATTCCGGGTGGATTGAATGTGGAGCACGGCATGGCCCAGCCTAGTGATCGTCAACCATCGTAAGACTCTAAGCGCTGTCGAGGTTCTCGTTCAGAAGCCTGCGTCGGACCAGGCCGATGAAGTAGGCAACGCCCTGTCTCGATTCTTGGTCGTCCGCGCTTGCGGATACCTCGAAGCTGTAACCGAGGAGTGCTGTGGCGCCTATACGGAAAGCAAGTCCTCGCCAAAAGTGGCACTGTATGCACGCAGCTGGCTAGGCAAAGGTCGAAACCCTTGGCCGAGTGCATTAATCGAACTAGTTCAACGATTTGATCAGGACTGGGCTAGCGAACTCTCCGGCTTCCTCGCAGAAGACGATGATTACCGAAAGCGTGAATTATCCTCAATGGTTGATAAACGGAATCGAATCGCCCATGGAGCAGGGGAAGGTGTAACGGCCACCAAGGCACTAACGCTGACGAAGGTCGCCGTCGAAGTGGCCCAGTGGTTCGTGACACGGTTCGATCCCCGGTAGCCCTTCATCTGCCTACGGCTCGATGGCAAGTTTGCGAGGGCCGGGGCGTCCATGCGGTCCTTAGCGGCGACGGTAGCGGGCCGACTTGGGCTCGAGCTTCATCTCCTGCAGGAGCTTTCGCGCCGCATCGCGGCAGGGGACGTGCTCGGCGCTGCCGGTGGAGGCACGGATGAGTTCGGCGAGCGCCATACCGGCCATGCGGTGGCCGATCAGCTCGAACCAGCGGGCCATCCCCGGCGCGTACATTCCGTGGAAGGTGACCAGCAGAGAGCCGTCGAGGTCGCGGATCATGATCTCGTCGCCGGTGTCGTCGAGGCGCCAGAACGGCACCCTGGAGCCGACGGCATGGACCTCGTCGGCGTGCTTCCTCATCCGTTTGGCTTCTTCAGCGCGTTCCAACTGGCGCTCGTACTTCGTGACCATGGCGTGCTCCTTGTACAGGGCGTTGGGCAGGCACTTCCCCTGCCTGCCCAACGCTCAGTCGAACCTAGAACACATGTTCGACTGTCGCAAGTTGGCGCGCATCACGGCCGCCGCTGGTCGCTGCCGCCAGACCTGTCCCCACATGGGAAGACGAGGAGCCGGATCGAGGGTTGTTCGCCCGCGGAACGCCAGCGACCGAGGGCGACTTAGAGGGTCACTGTGTGCACGCTTCGCCCGATGCGTGCCCAAAGGCCGGGATCAGCGCGACGCAAGCCATGTGTTTGCGCAGGTCAGGGCACATCCACGCTATGGAGCGCTCTTAACCCTCCGGAGGCAGGAGTCGGCTCTTGTCATCTACTTCCCTGCTGGCCGAACATGGCTAGTCATCGGCATTGTTACTGGTCAGAGGGCTGCGTACTGCCTCGTGGCGACGTGCGGTGAAGAATGGGGGTGACAAGTCGTAGCGCAGTAGCACCTAGAAGCGACTGTGTTGACACGGGCGAAATTATCAGCTCACACCTTCATGATCGGCGGTCACTATGAACCTCGCCTCCGGGTTCGCATCATCCGTATTGCCGTACGCCAGCCCTGTCGTATCGTTATGTGCTCTGGTTGTTTCAATGGTTGCCTTGCGTGCAACAGGGCCGGGGGTATCAATAAAGGCGTACATGCGCAAATCCGGTGACAGCTGGATCTTGGCAATCGAGTTAGCCAATCGCCGAAAGGGTGATACGTCCATCACGATAGGCAGGGTGGCAGTGGCGGGTTTCTACAAAGAAAGTTCGCCGACAATAATGCATCACGAGCTAGAATTTCAGGATAGCGTAAGTTTTCCTCTACGTCTCGAAGGTTACTCTCATGGAACACTTATTGCCAATGGTTCGCTGATTATGAGTGAACTGGTAGCTCTCGGCGATAGCTGGGGTCGAATAGAGGTCCGGGTCGGGCACAAGAGGAAAAAGGTCCGGATTCTGGAGCCTCGACGGGACCCTAACGGTAGGGCGATCATCTAATCAAACAATGACACTCTCTTCGGGATGGGTGATCGAGCTAGCCGAAACCCAGTTTCGCCCACGCCTAAAGCTCGATGCGAAACGCGGCCAGTGCGTCCAATGCGGGTCGTTCGCCGTTGGAGGTCGGCCGTTCGCCGAGAACGGCGCCCCCTGCGCCGTGGACGCGAGCCTAGTTGTCCCCAATACGCCCCCAAAAAAACTGGGCAAGCGGGCCCGTTACACAAGTCAAAGGGCACGGGTTCAAGATCCGTTCAAGATCCGCCCATTTTCAGCTCCGCATAGTGCTGCCGATGTCTGGGCGATCTAGTGCCTCGTCAAGGAACGTTGACGTGGTAACCGTGTCGCGTGGACATTCGGGCCGGTGATCGCGAGGCTGGCCGGTGGAGGTGAGTCATGGC
>NZ_JBFBAG010000028.1:0-147180 GCF_040682155.1 Amycolatopsis sp. NPDC051371 | reverse complement strand
GGGGTGGTTGCACACCTACAATCACCACCGCGGCCACACCGCACTCGGCGGCAGAGCACCCGCCAGCCGCGTCCCCAACCTCACGGGTCAATACAGCTAGGCCTTCGCCTTGGACGCGCTGAGCTTCCTGGCCGCCGCTGGGCTGCTGTCTCGACCGCGGCCGCTCACCGTCGCCGCCCGCCGCCCGCCGCCAGGTCTGCTCGCTGATCTCCGGACGGTTGGCGTGCGTTCCGTGGCGTGACGTGGGTCTGGACAACCACCCTGTCGTTCTGCGGGATCAACCTGGTCAACACCGGGCCGTGGCAGACCCTGGGCCCCCTGCTGATCACTCAGCATGTCGGCCAGGCAGCCTGAGGCCTGGTGCTCAGCGCCCGCGCGACGGGCCTGCCGGTGATGAGCGTGGCGCTGAGCCGGCTGGCCCTGCGGCGCCCGCTGCGGATAGGGCAACTCGCCGGCGCGCTCTGCGGGTGCGGGCTGATCGGCTTCGGTCTGGGCCTGTCCGCGCCGTGGTTGATGGGTGCGCCTTCCTCGCGGGCTTGGGGCTTACCGTCTTGGGTGTCGCCTGGGACACCTCGGTGCAACAGCACGTACCGCGCGCGGCGCTCTCCCGGGTTTGTGTTTACAGCGACCTGCTGTCCTACGCGGCCATCCGAGTGGGTCAACTGCTCGTCGGCCTAGCGGTGCAAACCTGGAGCGGAGCGACGGTCGCGCTGTGCTGCGGGCCGGCGTTCGCGGCGGTCGCACTTGCTCCGGTGGCTGTGCGCGAGGTTCGGGACCTGCCCTCAACGCCGCTGACGGCCAGGTGACCGACCACACCACATTTTGACGTTGCTCAAGCAACCGCAAGCCTCATCACAACGCCTCTCGCGCCGCGAGCGCGACGACGGGCTATGGCTCCGCTTCCAGCGAGCTCAAGCGCGGCGATGAGAACCTCGTCACCGGCCTCGGCGGGAGCCCTCATGCATCGGCATGGCTCATCTCCTGCGGCGGATCGCCGCACCGACTACGTCGCGCCGCACTGCCACCTGTTCGGGTGAACCGTGCGACGAGACCTCAACCGGCAGGCGACCACGGGAGTGGGAACTGTGTCGGCCCGGAGGTACCGCACGCCAACGATCTGAAACCGCGAGGTGAAGGGATGCACATTATGTCCATGAGGAAGCGGCGGATAGCCGCGTTGTTCTCGGTCAGCGTCATGACGTCGGTAATGTTCACCGGCGCTTTGCCCGTGCTGGCGCAGGCGGAGGCGGCATCATTGATCGTCTCCATCAGTTCCGGTGACGGTTACGGGACGGCCCAGACAACCGGCTACAGCCGGTGGACCGGACGCATGCACGGTGATCTGACTTCCCGTAAGGGCGCGAAAGTCTACGTGTCGGGGAAGATCGTCTTCGACGGCAACACCGATGACGTGTGCGGCCGGATGACGGGCAACGTCACCGCGACGGCGGGGCAAGTGGTCGACGGCAGTTGCACAGGCAGCGGCCAGCTCATCGGCACGCCCAGTGGTCTGGAGTATCGGGTGTGCAAGGACCAGTTCGGCCCCGATCCTTGCGGAGCATGGAGCGCGAAGAGCGGCTGACCAATCCCAGTCAGCCCACGCTGGCGTTGTCAGCCCAGCCACCGGGGCGGTCAGCCTGAGGGATCAACCACAGCCACGATCATCGCTCACCACCGGCCGATCGCCACGTGAGACACGCTCTAAGCATCGTGTCGGCAAACCAGATGGTTACAGCCCAAATAGCCATTAATTGACCGCGCACGCATGCTTGCTCATGCCGATGAGCGGTTGTCGATTCGGGAGACTCGACAGCCGGGACAAGGGACAATCGACGATCAGGCTGGTGGCCGAATCCGGTGACCCGCCCGCTGGCAGGCATCACCATGGACGTTGCGGTGAGGGCTCAGAGCCACCCGTTGGTTTCGGCGAGACGGGCGGCTTCGGCGCGGGTGCGAGCTTCGGTCTTGCCGATGGCCGAGGACAGGTGATTGCGGACCGTTCCCGGGGTGAGGCCGAGTGCTCTCGCGATGTCGGCGACCGTGCCACCTTCGGCTGCCGCCCGAAGCACGTCGGCTTCGCGGTCGGTCAGCGGGCTGGCGCCGGTGGCGAGGGACTCGGCCGCGAGGGCCGGGTCGATGAACCGAAGTCCCGCGTGGACCCGGCGGATCGCGTTGAGCAGCTGCTCGGGCCGGGAGTCCTTGACAACGAACCCGGCCGCGCCGGCGGACATCGCGCGGGCGAGGTAGCCGGGCCGGCTGAACGTGGTGCAGATCAGCACGCGGCACGCCGGCAGCGCGTGCCGCAGCTCGGCGGTCACCGCGAGCCCGTCGCGGCCGGGCATCTGCACGTCGAGGAGCGCGACGTCGGGATTCGTCCGCCGGGCCGCCGGGACGACGTCGAGGCCCGAACCGACCTCGGCGACCACGTCGATGTCGGGTTCGAGGCGAAGCATCGACGCCAGCGCACCGCGCACGAGGGCCTGGTCGTCGGCCAGCAGGGCACGGATCACGCCGGAACTTCCTCGGCGCACGCGAACACCCGGTAGCCGCCGTGCGGGCCGCGGCCGTGCTCGAGGCGGCCCGAGACCGCAGCCAGTCGCTCGGTCAGCCCGGTCAGGCCGTGCCCCGCCGCCGGCTTTCCGGTCACCGACCCGTCGTCGGTGACCTCGACCCAGCCGGCGCCGACCCGGATCCGGCACTGTCCCGCGTCGGAGTGCCGGAGCACGTTGGTCACCGCTTCCCGGACCACGTACCCGAACACCCCATGGAGCTCCGGTTCGACGTCGTCCACCGAAGCCGGCAGCTCGGCCTGCACCCCCGCCGCGCGCAACGCCAGCCGGGCCCCCGAAAGCTCGGTAGCCAGCGATACCTCCCGGTACCCCGAGACGGTGGCGCGGACATCGGAAAGCGACTGGTGGCAGAGGGTTTCCAGGTCGCGAACCTCGGTGAGGGCGGGGCCGGTGTCCGCGGCCGACTCCAGGATGCGCCGGGCGAGCCCGAGCTTGACGGCCATCGTGGAGAGGTTGTGGCCGAGGATGTCGTGCAGCTCACGGGCGACCCGTTCGCGTTCGGAGTCCACGGCCATCCGCCGGATCTGCGCGCGGGCGGCCTTCAGGTGCCCGATCGTGAAGGTCAGCGCGAAGACGGTCCCCACCGCTGCCGTGACCCCGCCGAGCGTGACCACTTGGGACCAGCTCGCCTGCCCCGACCTGGCCAGCATCCACGCAAGCTGAGCGGCCGCCGTGGCGAACCCGAGGGGAAGGGAGTAGCACAGCGGCAGCAGCATCAAGCCGATCGCGATGGCGAAAGTCAAGTCGGTCAGGTGATCCGGCGAGCCGAAGAGCAGGGCCGGCATGCCACCTAAGGCGAACAGCGCCGCCACGATGACCGCCCGCTGCCGTCGGGGCGCCGACGGCGCGAACCACAACGCGACGAGGTACCCGGCGACGTAGAGGCCGAGGGCCACGAGCGCGACGACTGTCCGCGGCGCACCGTGCCAGCCGTGGACGATCATCGTGACCCGCGGGATCAGCACCAGCGACGCGAGACCGTTGACGACCACAGGCGCCACCCGCCGCCGCCGGTCCGCCCAGAAGCTCCAGTCCGGCCACTGCCGGACGGAGAACCGGCTGAGATCACGCTCGCTCACCGGCCCACCCTAAGCACCGGACAGCCGAGCCGCCCCATGACAGATGGCACGGGGCGTCCCGGCCGGGCGGTGGTGCGGTGAAGCCATGGAACCGATGAAGAGGATCTGGCCGGCGGCGCTCGCCGCCGCCGCGGTGGTGTCGGGGGTGTCCGCGGCGGGCGCGGCCGAGGGGACGCCGGTGGCCTGGGGGCCGTGCCCGGCCGACGTCGCCAAGCCCGGCTTGCAGTGCGCGACGCTCGACGTGCCGCTCGACTACCGCCACCCGGCCGGACGAAAGATCAGCGTCGCGCTGTCCCGGCTGGCGAGCGCGAAACCGGCGCAACGCCGCGGCGTCCTGCTGGTCAACCAGGGCGGCCCGGGCCTGACCGGCCTGGACTTCCCGGTGTCGCTGGTGGACGCGGGGCTGCCGCAGCGGGTGCGCGACACCTACGACGTGATCGGGTTCGACCCGCGCGGGGTCGGCCACAGCTCCCCGGTGACCTGTGACATGACGCCGGTGCAGACCGTCGAGAGCGTGAACCCGCCCTTCCCGTACCGCGCGGCGGACGTGACGAAGGCGGCCAAGGCCGCGAAGACCGTCGCCCGGCAGTGCACGGCGGCGGGGACGGCCGCCGTGCTGCCGTTCATCACCACCGCGAACACCGCACGTGACATGGACCGGATCCGGGCGGCGCTGGACGAGCCGACGCTGTCGTACTACGGCGACTCCTACGGGACCTACCTCGGCGCGGTGTACACGACGCTGTACCCGCGGCGCAGCGACCGGATTGTCCTGGACAGCAGCCTCGGACCGGAGGGCTACGACGCGGAAGCGCTGCGGAGCCAAGGTCTGGGCTTCGAGATCCGGTTCCCCGACTTCGCGAAGGTCGCCGCGGCCGACCCGGCGCAGTACGGCCTGGGCGCCACTCCCGCCGCGGTGCGCGCGAAGTACTTCGAACTGGCCGAGCGCCTGGACCGGGCACCGGCGCAGGGCTACGACGGCACGACGTTCCGCACCGTCACCGCGGCCGTGCTGCGCTCGGACGCCGCCCTGCCCGCTCTAGCGAGGCTGTGGCACAAGCTCGACGTGCACGAGCCGGTGTCCCCGGCGACCGGCTCCGGCGCGGGCTCCGACAATTTCGCGGCGAGCTACCTCGCCGTGGTCTGCGGTGATTCACAGTGGCCGGAGGCGGTGGGAACCTACCAGCGCAACGTCGCGACCGACCGCGTTCGCTACCCGATGTACGGCCCCTACGCGGCCAACATCCGGCCGTGCGCGTTCTGGCCGGCCCCCGTCGAGCCGCGGGTGCGGATAACCGACCACGGCCCGGCGAACGTGCTGATGCTGCAAAACCTTCGCGACCCTGCCACGCCGATGCCCGGAGCTCTCCGAATGCGCGCGGCGTTCGGCGACCGCGCCCGCCTGGTGACGGCCGACCAGGGCGGTCACGTGGCCTACCTCAACGGCACGAACCAGTGCGGCAACGACGCCGTGAGCGACTACCTGGCCACCGGAAACCGCCCGGCACACGACACCTTCTGCCGGGCCTGAGCGACCTGCCGCGGTGCGACCGCCTCGCCGCGTCTGTGGTTCACGACGGCGGGCCGTCTCCCCGAACCGAGGGAGACGGCCCGCGTTCCGGTGACGTCCGCTCATCAGCTTAAGGCGTTCTATCTCAAGCAGATGGTCGGTGCCTCGTCCGTCGTCGGTCCCTGCATAGCGGTCACGGGAGTGATCCCTGCAGCGTGTAATCGGGTTGATTCGACAACGGACTGGGCTGCCCATGATGAGCGTCGAGATCACGACGTGTCTCAACCTGCATCACGCGCTATCCGCCTATCCGGCTCACCACGGCAGCACAGCCGTGCCGATCACGGCGATACTGGTCGGGTGAATCTGAATGAATGGGTGATGCGCGACGGTGTCGTCGTGCGGGCCACGGGCCGTGTCCTGGTAATCGACAGAGCGATGTGGTTCGAACGGCCATCCCCGCGAGCAATGCCGTTGATCCACCCTCGATCGGCCCCCCACGCAGGCCGGTACGCCCTGCGTGCACACGCCGTCGATATCCATCGCCTTGACCGGCGCGAGGACTATCCCGGCGGCGTGGTCGAGGGCTGGACCACGCTGACCGCGACGTGGCGCCACGGTGAACTGCACGCCCACGCCCAAGACCCGGCGCCCACACCGGACGGCGAACCGAACCGGTGGACCAGCCCGCCTTGCCCGCCTCCCGCCGCCGGCTGGCCGGCCGCCCCCGTCAAAGATTGCACTGTGCCGGTCAATCTCCTGACCTCTCCGCCTCGCCAGGAAGAATGGGCGGAGCTGACGATCACTCAGATCACCCAATTCCATCCTCATCCGACGCAGCCGGTACTGGTCGTTGCCGCCGAAGACCCCGGGCATGCGGAGCGAGCTTTGCGTCCTGCATTCGGCGCGAGCCTGTGCGTGGTCGCCAGCAGATATCGGCGGCAGGACATCGACGCGGCACAGAGCCGGCTACGGCAGGAACTGTCGGCACGTCGATGGCCGATAACCTCGACCGGCCGGTCGGCCGGCGATGACGGGCAGCCCACCGTGAGCGCCCAGTTCGCGTGGATTGAGTCCGAGATCGCGCGATGGGCCGCGACACTGCCCGATGGACTGCTCGATGCGGATGTGTGGCTGACGCCAACCACGACGTGACAACGGATTACCCATCCGCAACGTCCGGGTCGTACCGCGGCTCCGACCAGACCGCCGCTTCTCCGGCCGCGGCGTCGCGGCGCCGGGCCCGGGCCAGCCAGTAGATGGGCAGCTTCATCACCTCACCGAGCGACTCGTCGAACGCGGCGAGGTCGGCCTCGGCGTTCGCGAGTCCGCGCCCGCTCCACACCCCGCGGCGTCCGGAAGCCGCCGGCGGAGGCATGGTGAAGCACGCGATGTCGCCGGACGCGGTGATCGTCCAATCGGCCACGGTGGTGAGGGTCACCATAACGACTCCTGCGGTCGCGGCCCCCAGGTCCGGCACATCGTAATTGATCATGTCCGGACGGTGGTACCACTGGCGGCCCCGTTAGTTTGCGCCGACCAGCCAGGTGCGCGCCGAAGACCGAGGTCAGCGGCACGCATTCCCGAACCAGGCTACGAGACGTTCACCTTCTGATCCCCGGATCGGCGGGAGCGTGTCCAGCTGACGTGCGTGCGCGACGAATAGGCTGAAACTCTTCCCGGGTCGGTGGCCGAGCTCGCCGTGGATCCGGCGTGGACGGTCACCGCCACCGGCACCACCGCGACGGCTGACGAGCAAGTCCTCAAGGCCCGATGACTTTCACGGCTCCGTGTCGCTCCTGACTTGCAGCGACACACGCAGGGCCGACTCCCCCGCGATCGGCAGTTCCAGCGGGTTCACCTGGGGGAGGGTGAGGTCGTGAAGTGTCAGAGGACGGCGGCGAAGTTCGACAACAGCGCGGCCTTCTTCTTGGCGCCGACGATGTGAGTACCGGCGTGACTTTTCGTCGTCGAGCGCGCCGGATACCCCGGCTGGTGTGTCGTCATGCGCCGTCGTACCCGCGGCGAGCACCGGTCATCGCGCCCGCAGAGCCCGAATCGGCACGAGCTGGCGGCGGCGTTCGTCATCGGCAATAGCCGCTCCGGCTGAAGTGGCGAGGCAGCGGCAGCTACTTCGGGGACACCCACTTAATAGATCTCAGCCACTGTCCTCGGACAGTCGGCTCGACGGCGGCCCTCAGCGGCCTTCGCCGGCGCGACTTCACCGCCCACTCTCCTCAGCCACTCGGCTACTTCCGGTGGTGCAGGTACTGCCGAGCACCGAACGGATCCTGCACGAATTGCCGGCCTTCGTCCGTTCAACGCCTACGGTCAGCTTGTTCGCCCGTGCCTGCACTCCCTTCGTCGTCGGGAGGCGCCAGTCCACGGTCAAGAGGGTAGGTCGACGTGATCTCGGGCTCCACCGACGGTGGGGCAAGCCCTCGATCCAGAGTCGGCGCTTCGGTCTGGCGCTCGTCGGGTAGATCTGCCTCAGGCGGACCGGTGTCGGCCGCCCTGGGTTCTTCGTCGTCGGTCGTCATGCTTGAGGGATACCCGTTTTCTCCGGCGTCATCCGGTGTCCTGTCAAGCACGCCAGGAGCCCGTCGAGCCGACGACAGCACGACCTGGAGAAGGGCCATCGTCGACCGGTTCCGCTCCCTGCCCATGTCCGCGTCGCGGGTCAGAGGCGGCAGGATCACCTCCGACCTGACCAGAACGGCAGCGTCGTCACGACTCGCTCGACAGTGGCATGCTGGTGATCATGGCAACCGAACGGTTCGAAGTACAGCGCCGGATCGCGGCACCCCCGTCGAAGATCTTCGCGTTACTTTGCGATCCCCAGGGCCACGTGGCTATAGACAGCTCGGGGATGCTCCAGTCCGCCGACGGAAACCCGGTACGAACGGTCGGAGACGAGTTTGTCGTCCACATGGACCGCGAAGCCCTCAACGACTACCCGATGGGCAAGTACGACGTCACGGTGGTCATCACCCGCTTCGAGCAGGACACCCAGATCGAATGGACGATCTCCGGGACAATCCAGCCCCCGATCAAGCACCTTTACGGCTACCGGCTCGAAGCCGACGGTGCCGGTACCGTGCTGACGTCGTACTACGACTGGAGCGAGATCGAACAGCGGTACCGTGACAAGGACATCTTCCCGGTGGTCCCCGAAGCCGCTCTCCGCGCCACCCTCGGCATCCTCGCCAGAACCGTCGAGAGGTAGCGCATCGAGAAGCGGGAAGGGAGACCGAAACCGGTGCCGCTCTTGGTCTCCGCGTGGACCGTCAGACGGTGCACGACGGTGTTCCAACACGTGGCTCGTGCCGATCAGAACCTTTCCCGCGACCTTCTGACGCCAGCGGCCAGGCCGGCCCGGACTCCTGAGCCGGCGCGCGAAGGGCCGGTCGCCGCCACAGCCCTGGAGTGATCCGGCGGTGACGGCGACCGGCGGGACGCCGCCGCTTCGGCATCTCCCGGCGGGAACTTCGTGCGCTCCGCCGCCGGATACGAGCGCTGTCCGAGCGCGAACTCCGCGCGGACAGCGAAGGACGGCCACCTCGGGCTCCAGGAGGTGGCGGAGCCTGGGGTGGCCGTCCGGTGCCGGCCGCCCGTCGGCGGCCAAGTCGGTGTTACTTGTTGGTGCCGGGAGTCAGCACCTTGTCGATCACGAAGACTGTGGCGTTCTTCGTGGGGATGTTGCCGCAGAGGATCTTCGCGCCGTTGACGGTCATGTTCTCGCCCGAGCCCTCGATCTTCAGCGGCCCACCGGCGGTGTTCAGCGACTCCAGCGTGCCTGCGGCGGCGAGACCCTTGGCGTCGTAGCGCTTGCCGACGACGTGGTACTGCAGGATCGGCGACAGCTCGGCCGGCTTACCGGCCAGTTCGGCGAACTTCGCGTCGCCGAGGGCGGCGAACGCCGGGTCTGCCGGCGCGAACACCGTGATCGCCGGGGCGCTGTTGAGCGTGTCGACCAGGTTGGTGGCCTTGACAGCGGCGACGAGCTTGGTCAGCAGCGGGTTGGTGGAGGCGGCGGAGGCGACCGGCTGCGGGCCCATGGAATCGAGCGAGCCGGGCGCGGAGCCCTGCGGCAGTTGCGAACAGGCCGGGCCGAAAACGTCGGCGTTGGTGGTCATGCCGTTGGAGGCGCCCGAGTCGGCGCTGGAGGACGGTGCGGCCATCGAAGAAGAGGGGGCGGGGGCGCTGGAGCTACCCGAGGAGGCGGTGTCGCTGCCACTGCACGCGGTCAGGGTGAGTGCGGCGGCGGCGGTGAGACCGATTCCGGCAATACGAAGCTTGCTCATGAAATTCACTCCATAGGATGACGCGGCTGGGACGGAGGCTCAACGGAATCCGTCTTGTTGCTGGTGATTCGGATCGGCCGGCGAACCGGATTGGTGTTCGGGGAATCTTTTTCTCAGGCGGCGGTGAACGTGACGTTGTGCCACCCGGTCGCGCCGTTGGGAACGGTGCCGGCGCGCATGTCGGTCTGGGTGTAGCCGGACTTGTCGGTGGCGCGGCAGAACACCTGGTGCACCCCGGCAGGCAGGTCGACCTGGGTCCACCACATCCGCCACGTGTTCGGGTTGACCTCCTGCGACAGCGTGGTTTCCTGCCACGGCCCTTGGTCGACGCGGACCTCGACCTTCTCGATGCCGGTGTGCTGCGCCCACGCGACCCCGGCGACACGCACTTTTCCCACGGGAACGTTCGCGAAACCGCGGTGCGAATCGATCCGGGACTCGGTCTTGATCGGTGCCTCCTGGCTCCAGCTCCGTTTGAGCCAGTAAGCTTGGCGTGCGGCCCAGGTGGTGACCTCGATGTCCACGACCCACTTCGTCGCCGACACGTACCCGTACAACCCGGGTGTGACGAGCCGGGCCGGGAAGCCGTGCTCCAGCGGTAGCGGCTCGCCGTTCATCCCGATCGCGAGCATCGCGCCGCGGCCGCGGTCCTGCGCCGCGGCGACCGGTGTCCCGGACGTCCAGCCGTCGACGCTGGTGCAGAACAGCTGCTCCGCACCCGGTTTCACCCCCGCTTCGGCGAGCAGGTCGGCCAGATCCACGCCGATGAAATTCGACGTCGACACGTAGTCGCCGCCGACCTCGTTGGACACGCACGTCATCGTGACCGTGCGCTCGACCAGCGGCCGGTTGCGGATGTCGTGGTAGCTGTAGCGGACTTCGCGGTCGACCATGCCGTGCAGCCGCAGTCTCCAGTCCTCGGTCCGTAGCTGCGGCACCGACAGGGCGGTGTCGACGCGGTAGAACTTGTCGTTGGGCGTCAGGAACGGCGGGGTGCCGAGCTTGGCGAAGTCCGCGTCGGCCGGGATCATCGGCGCGGTGCGGGCCGGGACCAGCTTGCCGACCGCCTCCCGCGATGCCGTGGCGTCGCGCGACGAGCTGATCAGCTGACCGCCCAGCCCGCCGCGCCGGCACCGACGACCACGCCGGCACCACCGAGCAGGAACGCCCGCCGCGACGTCCCGGTCTTCTCGTCCGACTCCTGCTCCCGCCACACGCGGGGCGCGATCCGGTGCAGCAGAAGGAAAACGGCGATACCCACGATCAGGCTGGCAACCGGCGCGAGCAGCGCCACCCCGCTCAGGTCGGGGCGCTCGAAGACAGCAAAGGCACCCACCAGGCCGAACAGGGCGATGAGCACCGTGCCCGGAATCGGTGACCGTCGTGACAGGACACCGGCGAGCGCGGCGACGCCGATCATGACCACGGCCATGCTGCCCAGCAGCACCAGCTTGTCGTGGGTGCCGAAGGTGCGGACGGCGAAGTCCTTCAGCTCGACCGGGGTCAGGTCGATGGCGCCGTTGCCCACCGCGAGGTAGGGCGAGGCGTTGATGCTGATGAAACCGGCCACCAAGTGCCCGGCCGCCAGCGCGGCAGCGAGCGCGAGGACCCCGGTGAAGGCGGCCGCGAAAAATCGCAGCCGGGCGCGCGGCGGCACTGACGGAGCTTCCGGGACGTCGAGCTCGGTGGCGGTCATACGGGTAATTCGAAGCGGCCCGGTCGAAGTATTGGTCCGCGGGGTCTCCGCCACCGCCATCCACGATCAGGTGACACTGAATGGGGCTACGAGCCAAATTTCCGGGCGGTCTCACGGGCAGCTGATGACCTGGCCGGCGTAAGTCAGCCCGGCGCCGAAACCGAACAGCAGCACCGGCGCGCCCGCCACGATCTCCCGGCGCTCGACGAGCTTCGACAGCGCCAGCGGGATGCTGGCGGCCGAGGTGTTGCCGGACTCGGCCACGTCCGTCGCGATCACCGCGCCGGACGCCCCGATCTTGCGGGCCAGTGCGTCGATGATGCGGACATTCGCCTGGTGGGTCACGACGCCGCCGAGGTCGGCCGGGTCGACGCCGGCGCGGCGGCACGCCTGCGCGGCGATCGGCGCGAGCGCGGTGGTCGCCCAGCGGAACACCGCCTGCCCTTCCTGCCGGAACACCGCAGGCAGCGCGCCGGGCCCGGTGGTCTCGAGCGTGATGCAGCGGCCCTTCGCCGGGTCCGAGCCCCACACCACGGGCCCGATCCCGGCCGGGGCCTGCTCGACGACGGCGGCGGCCGCGGCGCCACCGAAGATCACGCACGTCGAGCGGTCCGTCCAGTCGAGGAAGTCGCTCATCTTGTCGACGCCGACCACGATCGCCCGGGCCGCGGCGTCGGCCCGGATGGCGTGGTCGGCCGCGGCCAGCGCGTAGGAGAAGCCCGAGCACGCGGCGTTGAGGTCGAACGCGCCGGGCGCGGTGAGCCCCAGCCGCTCGGCGACCCGGCAGGCGACGCTGGGCATCCGGTCGAAGGCGGTGCACGTGGCGACGATCACGAGGTCGACGTCGGCGGCGCTGTGGCCGGACCGCCGTAAGGCAGCTTCCGCGGACGCCGTGGCCATGTCGGCGACCGACTCGCCGGGAGCCGCGACCCGGCGGTTGTACACGCCCACCCGTTCGCGGATCCACGCGTCGGACGTTCCGAGCCGGTCCGCGAGCTCGTCGTTCGTGACCGTCCGGCTCGGCTGGTAGTGCCCGAACGAGATCGCTGTCGAGCCGGCCATCACATTCTCCTCATCGGTTTCCTCCTGTTCGGAGCGACCGGCATCCGCGGCTTGCCCGATCCACTGTGGACAGCGCATTGCCGCTCCTTCCTATGGGTGACCAGCTGGGTTTTTCGTCACTGCACCAATCCGCGAGGGCCGGCCGGGACGAACTCCTTGTGACACGCCGCCGACAGCGGCACGTGACTCGGCGCCCGCCGGGAAGGACAGGTCCCATGACCGCCCGCGCAGTCGCGCGCCGCACCGCCACCGATACGGAGCCGGAACAGGCGACCACACCGGAACAGCTCCTCGCCCGCACCGCCCTCGGCGATGAGCAGGCCTTCGCCGTGCTCTACGACCAGCTGGCCGGACCGATCTTCGGCACCGTATTCCAGGTCCTGCGCTCACGGGCGTACGCGGAAGAGGTCACCCAGGAGGTCCTGCTCGAGATCTGGCGCAAGGCGGCGACGTTCGACGTCGGACGCGGACGCGCGCAGACCTGGGCGCTGACCATCGCGCACCGGCGTGCGATCGACCGGGTCCGGTCCGAGCAGTCCGCGGTCGACCGGGAAGAGCGGGCCGACCGGCTCGATCTGCGTCGTCCCTACGACGACGTCACCGAGACCACCCTGGACCACCTCGACCGGGCGCAGGTCCGCGCCGCGCTGGCGGTCCTGACCGAGCTCCAGCGGGAGTCGATCCTGCTCGCCTACTTTCAGGGTTACACCTGCCGGGAGGTTTCCGAGAAACTCGGTGTCGCGATCGGCACCGTCAAGACCCGTATGCGGGACGGACTCGTCCGCTTGCGTGACGCTCTGGGAGTGCACTGATGACCACCGCCGACACCCACATCCTCGCCGGCGCGTACGCCCTCGACGCGGTCGACGACCTCGAACGCGCCGCCTTCACCCGGCATCTGGGCGAATGCCCGGTCTGCGCCGAGGAAGTCGCCGGCTTCCGGGAAACCGCCGCCCTCCTGGGCACCGCGGCCGCCACCGGCCCGGACGATCGCTTCCGCCGGCGGGTGCTCGCCGAGATTTCCCAAACGCGGCAGCTTCCTCCCCGCGTCTCCGCCGGGCCCGCCGCCGCGGCGCGTCACACCCCGTGGCGCAAGCGCGCGCTGATCGGGATCGCGTCCGTCGCCGCCGCGGCGGCGGTGCTCGTCGGCGGGATCAGCATCGGGCTGGACCAGTCGGTCCCCGGCAACCCCGTGCCGGTGGCCGACGGCGGCGCGGTGACGTCCGCGCCCGACGCGACCACCGCGCGCGCGGCCGTGGCCGGCGGCGGATCGGTCTCGGCCACGGTCTCCCGGCAGCTGGGCAAGGTCCTCATCGCCGCGCAGGCGCTGCCGCGGCTGGACGCCGGCCACGCCTACGAGGTGTGGCTGACCGGCCCGGGCGCACCGCGATCGGCGGGACTGGTGGGGCCCGACGGCACCGTCGAGACCGCGCTGCCCACCGGCACCGACGGTGTGGCGGTGACCGTGGAGCCCGCGACGGGATCGCTGCAGCCGACCACACCGTCGATCGCCAACCTCGCCGTCAGGTGACATCGACACGAAGGCCCGGTCACCATCGTGACCGGGCCTTCGTGTTGTCACCCACACGCGTGGTCTGGCGCCGGCGACCTGTCCGCCGGTGCTGTTCCTTCCGAACTCCTTCTGATCCATTCGCCATCCGGATCGTGTCCGATGACCGTTTGAGGAGAAGGAGAACACCGTGAGCACATTCCGCCGTCGCCTGCTCGTGACCGCCGCGCTGCCCGCCGCGGCACTCGGCTTCCTGCTCGCCGCCCCCGGCGCGGCGTCCGCCTCCACCGGGCCCGCCCCGGCGGTCGAGCAGTCTTCCGACGAAGGTCACGGACACCACCACCATCACCACCACGGCTTGGGCCTGCACCTCAGCCTCGTGCTGGGCCTGCAGATCAGCGGCCAAGGCAGCTGGCACGACGGCGATTGCGGTCTCCTGGGCGACGGCTTGGTGCTCGGCGGCTGACCGTGCCGCGCACGAAGGAGCGGGGCACCGGATTCCTCCGGTGCCCCGCTCCTT
This sequence comes from Amycolatopsis sp. NPDC051371, assembly GCF_040682155.1. Lineage (NCBI taxonomy): Bacteria > Bacillati > Actinomycetota > Actinomycetes > Pseudonocardiales > Pseudonocardiaceae > Amycolatopsis > Amycolatopsis sp. NPDC051371. The sequence goes on along the minus strand of NZ_JBFBAG010000028.1, from coordinate 132,929 downwards.
GTTCTCCGCGAACCGTCAGACGGTGTGCGGGGTGTGCGCGACGGTGTTCCAGCCCGTGGCGTGGACGTCGGCGTTGCCGCCGTTGCCCGCCCAGCCGGAGTTCCCGCCGGTGGTGCTGCTGTGGTTCCAAGCGTCGCCGGTCGAGCCGGTGGCGCCGGTGTCACCCGAGTTGCCCGAGGTCACCGCGGTGTGCGACTTCGTGCCACCCTTGTTCCAGGAACCGTGGTTCCAGCCACCGTGATCGCAGCGACCGTGGTGACGGCCCTGCTGCTCGTGCCCGCGGGTCGAGGTGACGGCGGTGTTGCCGCCGGTCGAGCCCGAGTCACCCGAGTTGCCGGACGTACCGGTCACGGCGTTGTTGTGGCTGGTGGCGTCGCCGGCGTCGCCGGAGTTGCCACCGTTGCCGCCCTTGGCGGTGCCGGTCACGACACCCAGGACGCCGGTGTTGCTGCCGCCCTGGTTGTGCCGGTTCCAGCCCCAGCTGTGCCCACCGTTGTTCGTGGCGGAGTTGTCGCCGGTGCTGACGACGGTGGCGTCGCCACCGTTGCCCGCCGAGCCGGAGTTGCCGCCGGTGGTGGTGCTGCGGTTCCAGGCGTCGCCGGTCGAGCCGGTGGCGCCGGTGTCACCGGAGTTGCCCGAGGTCACCGACGTGGTGCACTGCGCCAGCAGGCACAGGCCGTAGGCGCTGTTCCCGCCGGTCGACCCGGAGTCACCCGAGTTACCGGAGTTGCCGCTGACAGCGTTGTTGCTGCTGGTGGCATTTCCGGCGTCACCGGAGTTGCCACCGTTGCCGCCCTTGGCGGCGCCGGTCACGGAGCCGAGGACTCCGAGGACGCCGCCACGCGACGAGTGCGAACCGGCGGTGTTCTTGCTGGACGTCGCCGTCGTTCCGGAGCCGCCGTTGCCGGCGTTCCCGGAGTGGCCACCGGTGGTGGTGCTGGTGTTCGAGGCGTTCCCGGTCGAGCCGGTCGCGCCCGTGTTCCCGGAGTTGCCCGAGGACACCGAGGTGCTGCACTTGGCCAGCACACAAACGCCGTAGGCGCTGTTGTGCCCGGTGGAGCCGGAGTTGCCCGAGTTGCCGGAGTTCCCGCTGACAGCGTTGTTGCTGCTGTTGGCGTTCCCGCCGGAGCCCGAGTCGCCGCCGTTGCCACCGGACGCGGTGCCGGAGACGACGGAGTGCAGCGTGTTCCCGAGCCCGCCCAGCGGGCCCGAGTTGCCGGTGTCCGCACTGGCCACCGCAGACCCCAGCAGGACGAACCCGCCGGAGATGAATGCGGCGGTCAGGCCGCGTCGTACGTACTTGTGCATGACTTCCCTTTCCTTACCATCTGTCCTTTGTGGATTTCTGGAGGTGGAAAGGGAAAATCAGCTCGGATGGTCGTTGCCGTAGTACTCCAGCCAGTGCAACGACCGCGAGCCCGCCGGCGGCGCCCGCCACGTACGATCCGTGCCGGGCATGCTGCTCCCGGCCGCGGTCACGGCGAACTCACCACCGTGCTGCGCACCGGATCCGGCCGACATCGCACCGCTCAAGCCGGAGATGTCAGCGGGCAGTCCGCCGCCACCGGATCCCGACATCGGACCGGCAACGCCGATCTCCGCCGAATCGCCAGGTCCGGCAACCGACCGAGCCACGGCCTGCACGTCGTGCCGACGCTGCTGCGGGCCGGCCTGCTCGCCCACGACCGGACCACTGGGCCCGGCAGGTGCGGCGGCAACCGGCGACAAACCGATGTCGCCGCGCGGCGTGGGTTTCGCCGGCTGACCGATCTCCGGGTGCCCGGTCAGCGCCGGGACCACGTGTTCGGCACCGACCGCCCGCACCACCGGTGCGGTCAGCGGTGCCGTGGCGTGCAGAACCGGCGAGGTCACCGGGGACACCGCATGCAGCACCGGCGCGGTCACCGGCCGCAGGGCCGACAACACCGGCTCTGCCGCGTGCAGCACCGGCCGGGTCAGCGGCGCGAGCACGGGGTCGAGCCCGTTCGTCACCGGCTTCACCACTGGAGCCACGTGCGACGCCACCGCGTGCACCGTGCCCGTGACCGGCTTGAGTACCGGATCGACCGGTTTGAGCACGTCGTGCGCGGTGCGCCCGACCTGGTCGAGCAGCCCAGGCCGATCCGGCGGCGGCGAACCCTCCGAAGCGTTCGCGGCCCCCGACACGGCCAAAGCCAGCAGCGTGAATCCGAACAACGCACCGGCCACCACCAGTACCCGAAGTACCACCGGGTGCCGGACCAGCGTGTCGTCCGTCAGGGAAGTATCCATCCATCTCACCCCCCATCAGGTCTGGACTTCACCGTCAGTCAGAGTTCGACGCGATGACCATCACCGGATTGGGTGCAGATCGAAGTTTTTTCTTTCCCCCGAATGAGTTTGCTACCGCTGAGTAGCGGGTAAATGTATCCACTTTTCGGCCGCACAAGGCAGAAAGCACTCAGGTTGATCACACTCATGACCCGAATGGACATTCACTGTGGCTGATTCGGTCCCACGCCCTCACCAAACTCCGCAACCCGCTCAGGGGATCGACCCATCCGCTGCGCGGACAGCCTCGAACGGGATAAGTCCACGAAGGATCCATCCCGACGCCGGGAGCCTGGCGGCGGGTGACGCCCGCCGTACCGCGCGGGCGGGTTAGGAGACCACCCGTGTTTGGCAAGCGCTATGCCGCTTCGATGATCAACCGGAGCGCCGAAAACGGTCAGGACCGCCGACGCTTCCTCAAAGCCGCCGGCATGACCGGTCTCGGCGTCGTCGGCGCCGGAGCTCTCAGCGGGCTGGCCGCCGGAACCGCGTCCGCCGCACCCCGAGTCGCCGCCGCACCCGCCCGTCAGGCCGCAGCTGCCGCCGGTGAGGTCAGTGACGGCGCGGTCCTCAACTTCGCCCTCAACCTCGAATACCTCGAGGCCGAGTTCTACCTGCACGCCGTCACCGGCAAGGGCCTCGCCGACTCCATGACCACCGGAACCGGCACCCGCGGCGGCGTAACGGGAGGCCGCGCGGTTCGCTTCGAAACCAGGACCGCCCGCCAGTACGCCCAGGAAATCGCCGTCGACGAGAAGGCCCACGTCCAGTTCCTGCGCACCGCGCTCGGCTCCGCCGCCGTCAGCCGCCCCGCCATCGACCTGCAGTCCAGCTTCACCGCCGCCGCCCAAGCCGCCGGGCTCGTCAAACCGGGCCACAGCTTCGACGCCTTCTCCTGCGAAGAGAACTTCCTGCTCGCCGCGTTCCTCTTCGAAGACGTCGGCGTCACCGCCTACAAGGGCGCCGCCCCGCTGATCAGCAACAAGACCTACCTCGAAGCCGCCGCCGGCATCCTCGCCGTCGAGGCCTACCACGCCGGCAACATCCGCAGCGCGCTGTACCAGCGCGGCGACGCCAAGGCGACGGTCAAGCTGTCCAACGCCCGCGACAGCCTCGACGGCCACACCGACGATGACCAAGGCGTCATCGACAACCACGGCAACGCCAACATCGTCCCCACCGACGCCAACGGCATCGCCTACAGCCGCTCCCCCGGTCAGGTCCTCAACATCGTCTACCTGACCAACAAGGCCGCCACCTCCGGAGGGTTCTTCCCCAAGGGCGTCAACGGCGACGTGAACACCAGCGCCGCCAACTGACCCGGAATGGGTGCCGGGCCGCTGTCGGGGCGGCCCGGCACCCACTCCACCCGACCGGAGAACACGATGCTCGGACTCAGCCCGGAACACCTGCTCGTCCTGCTGGTCGCCGCCCTGTTCATCCTCGGCCCAGAACGGCTCCCCGGCGCCATGGCCACCGTCCGCAAGACGGCGCAGAAAGCCAAGGACGCGCTCGCGAACGCGCACGAACAGATCAGCAGCGAACTCGGGCCCGAGTTCGAGCAGCTGCGCAAACCGCTCGGCGAGCTCAACCAGCTGCGCAGGCTGGATCCCCGCACCGCCGTGAACCGCCTGCTGCTGGATCCTTCCGCCGCCAGGTCACCAGCCGTGGCGCCGGCCACTGCATCCACACCACCGCCGGCGGCCGTCGCCGACGGCACCCGAGTGGACATGGAAGCCACCTGACCACGTACCGAAAGGAAGTGACAGCCGTGACCGTCGACCGAGGTCTCCTCGCCACCCTCCAAGCCAAGCCCGGCAATGGCGACGAACTCGCCGCGTTCCTAGAGCGGAGCCGCGCACTCGCCGTGGCCGAGCACGGCACCGTGACGTGGTACGCGTTCAAGATCGATGACACAACGCCAAGTAACGACATCAGGATCACGCGACACTAGCCGAGTCACTGCAGGTCCGTGCCGTCGTGCCCATTCGGCGTCGTCGATGACGTAAGGGAATTCTCGGTCATCCGGAATCCTTGGTGGCGGTTCCACCTGGTAGTCGAATCCGGCCTGTTCCATGCACTTGCGTAGCAAAATCTGTCGGGCCAGGTCGAAAGTCTCGGAATCGGATATCGCGGCCGGAAGGTGCGTTCCATGCCGCGCGGCCGGCCCACACGCAGCCGGAGCCTGGCGGTCAAATACGCGCGTTGGGCAGGTCGGCTTGGCCCTACACCCCATCTGCCTACAGCGACGCGACCAACGCGCGTAGCCCGATCCGGCTCGCCATGGCAGACGAGAACACGGGCACATCCTCTCGGTCGTTGTTCCTCTGCCGGGCAAGTTGGGGGCCGGCCGACCAGCGACGATCAGACCGACTTGCCGCCGTTCAGGTGAAACAGGCCTGGAGCTCGCCGTTTATCCGGCTCGTCCAGCAGGCTCCAGGCGAGTCAGCTTGCGCAACTGAGCAGCTAGAACACACGTTCGAACAGGTGCCGTGCGGGTGTCAGTTGAAGGCCACCTTGACGTCCACCTTGTGGCCTATTGACCAACTGCCCGACAATCATGAAGTCTAGGTATCCGCCTTTGAATGGCGAGCCCTTGGGGAGGGGAGTTTCGGGGAGGAATAGTCCGCGGTGCACGACTCGGCGTACCGCTATTCCCTGCGGGTTTGATGCACTCTAGGCGCCAACGGCGTCGTCGAGTGCAATAAATGTACCACTGACGGGAGTATCTGCATGCCTAAAAACGTGTGGCGTACCCGCATTGCAGCATTCGCAATGCTGGTCGCAGCAGTCACCGGTTCAGCAATTGCCGCACCAGCCGCATTCGCCAGCACAACCATCGCTCCGACACCCGGTATCGCGCAGTCGCCGGACGGCGTTTTCGGGTCCAACAACATCGGTGGCGGCTGGCGGATGTACAACAACGGATCCGTCTACTCGCCCGACGGCACAACCAGACTCACACTACTCAGAGGGCTTCTCGAGGTCTGGGTGGACGGAAACCACGAGTGGACCGCGTCGCAGAGCGCCGGCGGCGACTACGTCGACTTCCAGCACGACGGCAATCTCGTGGTCTACCAGAACAACGGCCACGCCGTGTGGGCCAGCAACACCTCAGGCTGGTGCGGACCCGACGGATGCCATCTGGCGATCGAGAACGGCGGCAACGTCGCAGTCGAAGATGACGTCGACTACTGGAATTACTGGGAAACCAACACCGACCGCTAGTTAGACGGCTGGGGGCGGGGAGGCGCAGCCCCGCGCCTCCCCGCCCCCAGCCGTTCCGACGTCTCGAAAAACAATACCTAGCGAATACCTTGATCGAAACTCAGCGAGATTCGCGTCGAAGAAATCTCGAAGAGCGGCCACTCCACCACCAGCCCGAACTCATCGTATGCCGGCCAGAGCCACAACTCCTGCCGGGTACTCAACCGATTTCCCTCGATGTCAAAACCCGGGCCGCCCAGCACGGAAAAGTACGGCGGCTCGGGTTCTGCTGCCGGCGCGATCACATGGTCCAGGGTGCTTGCCGTGGCACCGCCGTCAAGCTGAACGCCAAACCGGAGCACTGCCGGAGGCGGACCCGCCACATCGCCCGACATAGCCATGCCCGCCCGCAGCGCCTCACCTGCCGGACCCGCAGAACTCGTCGCAGCCGCCTCCACCTGGACTATGCAGCCATCGGAGAACCTGCGCAGCTCCACTACGCTCACCGACGCCTGCCCGGAGCGGGCAACCACCTCGTTGATCGCGCGAACTGCCGAGGCCGTCTCCCCTGCTTGAGGCCCCAACCACCGCGCCTGACCTCGACCCGCAAACGACTCACCCATGTTACGAAAGTAACACGATCCGTAGCGATACCGGTGAAACCCTGACCGCTGACCATGTCGAGGGTCACCGCGCTGCGCGGCATCCATAACGCCAGCGACAGGGTTCCGATGGTCGAGCGGTTGCTAGCCGTTGCGGGACGCGATGAAGTTCGCACCGGGCACAGGCAGACCGCCCCCGTACGGGCAACCGTGTGTAGCGGCCGGGACGATGCCGGCCGTGGCGGCAATCGCGAGCGCGGCGCCAACCAATGGAACGAAGACGCGCAGCGAATTCATGGTTCCTCCCTCCCCGGGTGAAACGGTTTCGACGAAACCCGGTGCTCCGGAACGGCGGGCAACCGCACAGGAACACCTTGCCGACGCGATCGTGAGGAACTTCTCGATAAACCTTGAACTCACCGGAAGCAACTGCTATCCCGGAAGGGAACACGCGGACGGGGGCGGGCCGGTGGCTGTGGAGTTCCGCTTACTGGGCAGCGTCGAGGTACATCGAAACGGGCAAATGGTCAATCTGGGCCATACCCGGCAACTAAGCGTACTGGCGGCGCTGCTCGTCGAGCCGAACCGGCCGGTGGGGGCCGATCAGCTCGTGGACCGCGTGTGGGGTGAGCATCCGCCACGACGCGGTCGTCAGGTGCTGTACGGGTACCTCTCCCGGTTGCGCGCTACGTTGGCGGAAGTGCCTGAGCTGGCCATCGTACGGCGCTCCACAGGATACGTGCTGAGTGTGGACGAGGACCTGATCGACCTGTATCGGTTTCGCCGACTGGTCGCCGCCGCAGGAGCCGCCGAGGACGATGCTGGGGCTCTGAGGCTGTTCGAGGAAGCCCTTGTCTTGTGGCGGGGACCGGCCATCCCCGACCTGGACAGCCCGTGGTTCACCGCGGTGAAAGCGGAACTGGAGGCGGAGCTCCGTGCTGCGGAACTCGACCGCACTGATGTCGCGTTGCGCCGCGGACAGCACGCCGAGGTCCTGGCCGATCTCACGACCCAGGCTGCCCGTCATCCGTTGGACGAGCGCTTGGCCGGGCAGCTGATGCTCGCGTTGTACCGCAGCGGCCGCCAGGCCGACGCGCTGCAGCACTACCAGCGCCTCCGAGCCGTACTGGCCGACCAGCTCGGCACAGACCCGAACCCCTCACTACAGCAGCTGTACCAACGGATCCTGACCGCCGATCCCGGACTCGATCGACCGGCGAGCGCACTGACCACGGCGCACGTGACACCTCGTCAACTGCCGCCACCGCCGGCGTGGTTCGCCGGTCGGATCAGCGAACTGACGGCCCTGGACGCCGCTCTGGAGGGCGGGGCGGCGGAAGCGAACACCGTCGTGATCTCGGCTCTAGCCGGGGGTGGCGGGATCGGCAAGACCTGGCTCGCCCTGCACTGGGCCCACACACACGTCGACCGGTTCCCCGACGGACAGCTGTTCGTCGACCTGCGGGGGTTCAGCCCCGGCAGCGATCCGATGAACCCGTTGACGGCGGTCAGGGGGTTTCTCGACGCCCTCGGCATCGATCCCACGACCGTCTCCGGTGGTCTGGACGAGCACACCGCCCGCTTCCGCAGCTGCATCGCCGGGAAGCGGATGCTGGTCCTGCTCGACAACGCCGCCGACGCCGACCAGCTCATCCCGTTGTTACCGGGGACCCCGTCCTGCGTGGTGATCATGACCAGCCGAACCGTCCTCACCCCGCTGCTCACCCGGCACAGTGCCCGCCACCTGAACCTCGACGTGCTCACGGAAACCGAAGCGCACGCCGCGTTCGCCCAGCGCTTGGGGAACGCACGAGTGGCTGTCGAGCCGAACGCGGTGGCCGAACTGGTCGAACTCTGCGGGCGGTACCCGCTTGCACTGGCCGTCATGGCCAGCCGCGCCCTCGCACACCCCCACCTTCCGCTGGCTGACTTCGCCACCGAACTCCGCCAGGCCGGCCTGGACGCACTCGACGACGCCGATCCGGCCACCAGCGTGTCGGCCGTACTGTCCTGGTCGCTGCGGGAACTGACCCGGAGGCAGTACATGATGTTCGTGCTCCTGAGCACTGCTCCGGGGAGCGAAATCGGACTTCCGGCCGCCGCGAGCCTCGCCGATCTGTCCGTACCCGAGGCCCGGGTCGTGCTTCGGCGTCTCGTGGACTCGTCGCTGGTGGACCGCCGTGCCCGCGACCGCTACGCCATGCACGACCTGATCCGCGACTACGCCGGCACCCTCGCGCAGCAGTTGCCCGACGAGGTCCGAGAGTCGGCCCTCCTCCGGGTCCTTAACTTCTACACGCACACGGCCCACGCCGCCGACCGGCTCCTCCACCCCTACCGCGACGAAATCGCGCTCGAGCCGCCCGTTCCCGGCGTCCGCCTCCAGCCGCTGCCTGACACCGCGGCGGCTCTGGAGTGGTTCGACATCGAGTATCCGGCCTTGCAGGCCGCTGAGCACATCGCCGGCGGCCATGGGTGGCAGCGTCTCGTGTGGCATCTGGCCTGGGCGCAAGACACCTTTCGCTACCGCCGCGGACACCGTCACGACCAACTCCGCGCGTGGCAGGCCGCACTGGATGCCGTCGCGAATCTGCCCGATCCGGCGAAGCGCGTCCTCGTACACCAAAACCTTGGTGACGCCTACGCCGCCTTGGGACACCTGCAGGACGGGATCGGGCACCTGCACCAGGCCCTGGCGCTCGCCGAGCAGCAGGATGACGCCCGCAAGCAAGCCGACACCCACCGAATGCTCGCGCGTGCCTGGGAGGAACGGGAGGATGACCGGCGAGCCTTGGAGCACGCCACCGAAGCCCTGGAGTTGTACCGCGCTCTTTCCCAACCCGCGTGGGAAGCCGAAGCGCTCAACCTGGTCGGCTGGTACACGGCACGGCTCGGTGAGTACGACCGGGCTCGCGACCACTGCAGGGCCGCCCTCACCTTGCACCTGCAGCACGATGACACCGAGGGCGCGGCGGCGACCCTGGACAGTCTCGGCTACATCGAGCACCACAGTGGCCACGGCCGGCGGGCCGTCGACCACTACCAGCGATCCCTCGGCCTGTACCGCGATCTTGGGCACACCTACGGGGCCGCCAGCACTCTCGATTCCCTCGGCCACCCGCTCGTCCGCGTCGGTGAGCACGACGGTGCCCGTGCGGTCTGGCGGGAAGCACTCGAGTTGTTCCGGCAGCAGGGCCGTGACGAAGACGCCGGCCGGGTGTGGCGCCAGCTCGATGCGCTGGAGTCCGAGCCGCAGGAACGCGCGGGTGATGAGTTTTCCGTGTCTGTTGATCCGTGAGCCAGGAGATGTCGGCGTTGCGATGATCATTCCGTGGACCTGGAGTAGCGTCGTCTCGGAGGGCGTGCAGGCGATCGATCCGGCGGGGGCCTGAGGTGGAGTTCCGTGTGCTCGGCGCGGTGGAAGCGGTCCACGACGGCGCGCTCGTCGATCTCGGGCATGCGCGTCAGCGCTGTGTCCTGGCGGTCCTGCTGGTCGAGGCGAACCGGCCCGTGCCGGGAGATCTGCTCCTCCAGCGCGTGTGGGGCGGGCAGTTGCCGAAACGCGGCCGGGAGGTGGTGCACGGCTACGTGTCCCGGCTGCGCACCGTACTCGCCGTGGACACCGAGGTCGGGCTTGTGCGACGTTCCACCGGGTACGTGCTCGAGGTCCCTGAACGCTTCGTGGACCTCCACCTCTTCCGCCAGAGGGTCGTCGAGGCACGGAAGACCGCCGATGACGTTCGCGCGCTCGAGTTGTTCGACGACGCGCTCGCGTTGTGGCGGGAACAGGCGTTCGCCGATTTGGACACGGAATGGCTGGCGGCGCTGCGGGTGACCTTGGAGGTGGAGCGGCAGACCGCTGAAGCCGACCGGACGGACGTCGCGCTCCGGCGCGGCAGGCACGGCGAAGTCCTGGCCGCGCTGGCGACCCACGCCACGGAACGTCCGCTGGACGAACGGGTCGCCGGGCAGCTGATGCTCGCGCTCTACCGCAGCGGCCGCCAAGCCGACGCGCTGGAGTGCTACCACCGGATCCGTGTGAGGCTGGCGGACGAGGCCGGCGTCGACCCGGGACCGGCGCTGCGGCGGACGTATGAGCAGATCCTGAACGCGGCGCCGGCGGCTGCGGCGCCCGCTTCCGGAACGCCGCGGACGGTCCCCCGGCAGCTCCCGACGAGGCCGGCCTGGTTCGTCGGGAGGGACGCCGAGCTCACCGCCTTGTCAGCCGCTGTGTCGGACAAGGCGTCGGCGGGGACCGTCGTCGTCTCCGCCATCGCCGGCGCCGGGGGTATCGGCAAGACGTGGTTGGCCCTGTGGTGGGCGTACCAGCACCTCGCCGATTTCCCCGACGGTCAGCTCTTCGTCGATCTGCAGGGGTTCTGCGCGGCCGACGAGCCGATCCCGACCTCGACCGCGGTACGCGGCTTCCTGTACGCGCTCGGCGTCGCACCCGATCGGATCCCGCCCGACCTCCATGCACGGACGGCGCTGTTCCGCAGTCTCGTCGCGGACCAGCGGATGCTGATCGTGCTCGACAACGCCGCCGACGCTGCTCAGGTGACGCCGTTGCTGCCCGGCGAATCGCCGTCGACCGTGCTCGTCACGAGCCGGCGGCAACTGGCGAGCTTGATCACCCGGCACGGCGCCGGCCACGTCCGCCTCGGAACCCTGACCGACTCCGAAGCCCGGCGGCTGCTCACCGGGCGGCTCGGACCGGCCTGGATCGCCGCCGAGCCCGAAGCCGTCGAGCAGCTGCTGGACGCGTGTGCGGGCTTGCCGCTGGCGCTCGGCATCATCGCCGGACGCGCCCAAGCCGATCCGGCGGTCGGTCTCGCCGAACTCGCCGCCGGCTTGCGGAATGCCACGGATCGATTGAGCACGCTGACCGATGACGATCCCGCCGGGAGCCTGCCCGCGGTGCTGTCGTGGTCCCTCCGGGCCCTGACCGAGGAGCAGGCACGGGTGTTCGCGCTGCTGGGCAGCGCGCCCGGCCCGGACATCGGCCCCGAGGCCGCGGCCGCCCTCGTCGGCCTTCCCCTCGCCCGCACCACCGCGGTTCTGCGGGCGTTGACCGAGCTCAGCCTGATCGACCGCCTCGCGGCCGGCCGCCACCGGATGCACGACCTGGTCCGCCTGCACGCCAAGCGCCAGCCGCACGACGACGTCATGCCCGCGCTGCGCCGGATCGTCGGCTTCTTCCTCCACACCGCCCACGCCGGCGACCGGGTCCTCGACCCCCACGCCACGCCGTTCGACCTGGAGCCTCCCGCAGCCGGCATCGTCCCTCTGTCGCTGGCGGACGAAAGCGACGCCCTGGCCTGGTTCGACGCCGAGCATCAGTCGTTGCTCGACGCGCAGCGGGCTGCGATGGAGCACGGATGGCACCGGGCGGCATGGCAGCTGGCGTGGACCCTGAACACGTTCCACGATCGCCGGGGCCGGCTTTCCGACGCCATCGCGTTCTGGCGGAACGGCTTGACCGCAGCCGGCCGCCTCGGCGACGACGCCGCGGAAATCGCGGCGCGGCGGCGGCTCGGCCTGGCCCTGGCCCGCACCGGAGCGTTCGACGAAGCCATCGCGCAGCTCCATGACGCGCTCGCCGTTGCGGAAACGACCGGCGCACGACGCGATGAAGGCGATACGCACCACATCCTCGCGATGGTCACCGACCGCCAGGACGACTGCCAGCAGGCCTTGCACCACGCCATGCGGGCGCTCGAGGTGTACCGCAAGCTGGGCGACCCGACACGGGAGGCCACGGCACTCAACGGGGTCGGCTGGTGCTCGGCTCGCGTGGGCGACGACACCGCCGCCCGCGAGCACTGCCTCGCGGCGCTGGAACTGCACCAGCGCAACGAAGACCAAGATGGTGCAGCCGAAACCCTCGACAGCCTCGGATTCATCGCCCACCGCACCGGCGACCACGAGACGGCGCTCAGCCACTACCGGCAAGCCCTCAAGCTGCGGCGCGCGCTCGGGCACACCTACATCGTCGCCGACACACTGGACGCGATCGGCCGCACGTGCGCCGAACTCGGCCGGGCGGACGAGGCGAAGGAGGCCTGGCTGGAAGCGCACAAGCTGTACCGGCAGCAAGACCGGCCCGATGACGCTGACCGCGTCGAAAGACAACGTCGAACACAACGGGCGAAACCCGCGGGAGCCTGAATCCGGGCTCCGGTGCGCGACCCCGTCCCGGAACTGGGCCGAGATCGCGCACCGCTCGTTCGAAGTCAGGCGCGCCCCGCTACCAACTCTTGTTCCACACGATGTCGGTCGAGTAGAGGTAACCGCAGAGGCCGCCCGCTTTCATGGCCCACATGAACTTGCCGTACTCGTCGTAGGTTTCGTAGTAGATGTGGATCTTGGAGTTCGCAGTGACCACACCAGTCTGCCGGCTTCCGGAGGTGTTGTACTCCCGCGCGGGCACGTTGTGGTTGACGGAGTAGCGGTGGGCGTTGACGTCGCCGTGGCCACCGGTGCAGTCCGCGCGGTAGCCGGGCGCCGGCGTAGCGGGCGCTACCTGCAGGTGCTCCGCCGTCGGTGCGGCTGCCGACGGTTCGGCGGGCATGGCCACAAGCACACCGGCCAGGGCCAAGGCCGCCGCCACGCCGGATGAGGTCGCGATCGTACGCAACATGGTTTCTCCTTCTGGTTTTCAGGACTGTCAGCCGTGGAAGACGTGTACGCGGCCGGTGTTGTCGTTGTAGGACGTCGCGCCGAGACTGGCCGGCAGGGCGTAGGCCTTGACGAAGTAGCCGTCGATCGTGGTCAGGCCCACCCAGGTGCAGCCGCCGTAACCGCGGATGGACGACAACCGGTTCTGCCACCAGGTGCTGGGTATGAACGTGTACCCGCTGGCGTTGCAGGTGCCGTCGTCGCCGTACACGTCCAGGGTGGTCCCTTTCCAGCCGGCGTCCGAGTAGTAGGTCATCAGCCGGGTCCGGGCCATGGGGCCCAACTCGGCGCGTGCCTCGGCCTCGGAGGTCGACGAGCAAGTCTCGCCCTGCCGGTCGACCAGCGCGGCGCAGAACCGTCCGTTCGGCGTCTCGGCCGCCGCTGCGACACCCGCCCCGCCGACGGACGAGACGGCCACCAGCCCGGCCGCAATCGCCGAAGACCACATCGTTTTCGTCATCGGATCTCCCCTCAGAACCAGCTCGTGCAGGCGTGTACGCGGGATGCGCCCACCAGGACATCACCGCAGGCGCGGAACCTGACGCTGGCGCTGGAGTTCTCGCGGGTCGCGGGTGTGTAGTAGCGGCCGCTGCGGCTGAACGGACCGCACTGGTCCCAATGGGCCCCGCCATCGGAGCTGACATCCATCCACACCCGATCGGAACCGGCGCTGGTGCCGTGGATCTCCGCCCAGTCGTACCACCCGCCGTTGACCGTTGTCTGGGCCCGGTACAGCGAGACCGTGCGCCCCGCAGCAATCGCTGTGGGGCCGCGGACGACGTGGCCGGGCAGGATGAAGCCGCTGCTGTGGTAAACGTCCGCCCGGCAGAACTCGGGCACCGACGCGGTCTGCGCGGACGCGGACGCGGTGGTCACTCCAGTGAGGGCGCAGGCCAGTGCGACGGCCGCGCCAGCAAAAATGATCTTCTTCATCGTTTCGACTCCTCGCGGATCAGGCCGGCCACCAGCCGGTGCAGTAGGTGTCTGCGCCGTTGACACCGGCGCAGACCTCGAACTCGAAGACGGGGTTGGACGAAGAAGTGACAGTGCGGCCGCCGCATCCGCTCGCCGCACCGTTACCGTCGCCGACGGTGCCCGTGGCGCCGCTGCCGAGCAGGTAGTGCACTCGGACGCCGAGATTGTCGGCTTTGTCGTCGCACGCATAAATCCAGGTGGCGCCGGTGGTGTCGCCGCCGTGGCCGACCTGGACGCCGTTGACCTTGATCGTCAGCGACGCGGGCGACGCGTCCGCCGGCGTTGCGGCGGCCGTGAGGCCACCGATCGCAACCACCGCCGAAACGACGCCGGTGATAGTCCTCGTGCCGATTCGCATCTGTCCTCCCTCTCTTGTGACGCTCAGAACGAGGACGACTTTGGACTCGTCACCTGTCGAGAACCTTCGGCAAAGCTTCGATCGCCTGGTCAGGGCCGGTCGACCACCGGTCACGGGCTCCGCGACGCGCAGGCCGGTGTTGCCCAGCAGTCGATATCGCACGTCAGGACCCATATCCGTGAACGAACGCCTGGACGCCGCAGTCACCATCTGGGTCAGCTGGACAACGCCGCCGACGAACAGCAGGTCCAGCTGTTGCTCGCGGGAAGTACGGTCCTGATCACCAGCAGGTCCCGCCTCGGTCTGCCCGGTGCCCAGCTGGTCGACGTAGTCACGCTCCCCACTGACGCAGCGGTGGCAGGTGCTCGCGCACTTCGCTCGGGGTGCGGATCGCGGGGGCCAAGCTGGCAGTTCGTCCACATTGGACTTTTTGGTGTTCTCGCGGACCGGCTGGGGTATCGGCGAACTGTCGTTCCGCGGGCCGTCTCTCCAGGCCGTGCTGGCAGCCGGCGCCGACACACTCGAGCTCGACGCCGGTGTCTGCTGGGCCTGCTGGGCCGCACCCACGCTGCCGACGTGACGCCCCGAACAAGCGGCTGCCCTGCTCGACGCACCTGTCCTGCCGGTCGGTGAGCTGCCGGAACGCCTCGTCGACACCAGGTTTCTCACCGCTGCGTCCGGCCGTACCGGACGACCGGGTACCGGCTCGACGAACTGACTTCTCTCTACGCCGAACCACTGGACCCCCAACCTCGTACGCAATCAGACGGGCGGGGTTCACCCATCCCAGAGGAGACCGCTGGCCGCCGTTTCGTCCGCCAAGTTGGCGACTGGTGTGCCGCCCGGGTCTACGACTGGCTGCTCGGCGGCACCACAACTTCGACGCCGATCGCGCGGTCGGTGAAAGGGTGATAGCGGTCCTGCCGTCGGGCCAGCAGGTCGCCGCGTCCAACCGGGCGTTCCTCCGGCGCGCGGTGCGGTACATTATCACCCAAGGCATCACCCAGTTCCTCGATCTCGGTTCCGGGATCCCCACCGTCGGTAACGTGCACGAGGTGGCCCAGAACGCCGATCCCGGATGCCGGGTGGTGTACGTCGACTACGACGAGGTCGCTGTCGCACACAGCCACGTCATCCTCGAGGACAACCCGAACGCCACCGTCATCACGGCCGATCTGCGCCGCCCCCAGGCGGTGCTGACCTCGCCAGCTGTGCAGACAATGCTGGATTTCAGCCGGCCGATCGGACTGCTGATCGTGGCGGTGTTCCATTTCGTCCCCGACGACCTGCGACCACGCGATATCGTCGCCGACTACCGCGCAGCCCTGCCGCCAGGGAGTCTTCTCGCGCTGTCGCACCTGACCGCCGATCACGCGCCACAGGCCATGGCGGCCGTCACCGACGCCATGAAACACAGCCGCGACCCGATGTACTTCCGCCCGCACGCCGAGGTCGTCGCCCTCTTCGACGGGCTGGAGCTGGTCGAGCCCGGCGTGGTGAGTGCACCGCTGTGGCGCCCAGAGTCGGGCATCCGTGACATCGCGCCCGATGATGTCTACGCCGGCGTCGGCCGAAAGACCTAGCCATACCCTCTCGGAGCCAACCCCACGACCGGTCGCTGGGCAGCTTGATCACCCGGGCAACTGACGCCCGAGAGCCCGCATGGCACGGCTCCTTCGGGCCGCCACACCCCTGCAGGTGCCCGGGGCGGCATTCGGGTGGCGAACAGGATCAGCGCTCGGCGCGGGATCCCGGCTTGCCGAGCTGCGGCCGATTGCAGGAAGGTGTCCGCCTCGGTTTTACGGCCCGCACTCGTGTGACTACGCTGAAATGGCCAATCGTGTGACGACCGTGTGCGAGGGTGGAGATGACGCAGTCCGAGTTCCTGGCGCCGAGTTCGGTCCCGGTAGGCGTGGATCCGACCCGGGCCAGCATCGCCCGGGTGTATGACGCCGCGCTCGGCGGAAAAGACAACTACGAGATCGACCGCGAGGTACTGCGGCAGGTCGCCACCAAAGCGCCCGAGGTCGCCGACCTGGCCTGGTCCAACCGCAACTTCCTGACCCGCGCCGTGCGGTTCCTCGCCTAGCAGGCGAAGATCACGCAGTTCCTCGACTGCGGCTCCGGCCTGCCCACCGCGGAGAACACCCACCAGATCGCCCAACGAGTCACTCCGGACACCCAGGTGGTGTACGTCGACAACGACCCGGTGGTCATCGCGCACGGCCGCGCGATCCTCGAGGAAAACCCGAACACCCACTTCGTCTCCGCGGACATCTTCCAGCCCACGGATGTCCTGAACAACGAGGTGGTCCGCCGGCACATCGACTTCAGCCAGCCGCTGGCGCTGCTCCAGGTCGGGACCTTGCATCACTACGTCACCGACAACGGCGCGGACCTGATGCGCGAGTACATCGCCGCGCTGCCCAGCGGCTCCTTCGTGGTGATCGCTCACTTTTTCGACCCCGAGACCGAAGAACTGAGCGACCTGGCCCGCAGGATGGAAGAGTTGTTCATTCACAGCCCCATGGGGTCCGGGGTGTTCCGTACGGAGCGGCAGATTCTGGAGTTTGTGGACGGGCTGGAGATCATGCCGCCCGGGCCGGGCAAGGAGCCGAAGCTGGAACTGTGCGACTTCTGGTGGCCCGACGGACCGAAGCTGACGCCGCTCAACCAGGTTGAGCGCTGCATCGCCGGCATCGTCGCACGCAAGCCATAACCGACGACCCGGACGTCACCGTGTGAGCGGATCGCAGATGCGACGAGACGTCCAGCCCACGATTCCCGGGAGCTACCGGTCGAGTTCGGCGCCAGTGCCGTGTCACGAAAAGTCGCCGGTGAGCCAGCGGTCCGGGCGGATCTCCACGACTTCCGGCGCTCCGTGAGGGTGATTGCCGTCCAGTTCCCAGGCCAGCCCCTCGTCCACGCGGTCGGCGGCACGTAGCGCCGCCCGATGCGCAGCAGGTCGTTCTCGCTTGCCGGGGCCCTAACGGATCACCGTGCCATCCACGGTGACGTAGCGGTAGGGCACCTCGGTGCGCTGAACCGACAGCGACACCACCCCCGCCCGCCGGATCAGCCGTGACTTGCGCCGCCCGGCCCGGGTCACGACGGTGAGTGTGCCGCCCGGTTCGTAGTCGTACCAGGTGGGCAAAGTCGCCGGCGGTCGAGCATCAACGCTGAGCACGCCAATCCACGGACAGGCCAGAAAACCTCCCTGTCGGCACGACCCAGTCAACCGGAAGCCCGGTCTTCTTACCCGATCCGTCGGCCAGAGACGAAAGGACGGTCACTGACCCGGCGAAGGACAGGTCAGCTCGAGACCTGCCCTGGCTGTGACCTGCCCGAAGACCGATTTCCAGACCGCTGCGACGCCCCCTCAACGCCGCCACGGCGGCCCCGAGCCCATCACGGGCTTACCGGGAGCCCACCCAAGATCACGCCACGGCCCACAAGATCGACAAGCAAGAACATCCCCGCTGGTCAGCGGGGATGTCAATCAAGTGGGCCGCCTGGGGCTCGAACCCAGAACCTACGGATTAAAAGTCCACAGGCCCTCCAACCAAGCGAACGTCGACGGCGACCATCGAACGCCCATCGTCACGTCACCGGCGACGCGACCCAGCGCAGAACCGGCAGGTTTTTTAGACACTAAATCGCCCCTACTCGTGGGTAGCAAAAAAGCCCAGGTCTGTGACCTGGGCTTTGCTCCCCCGCTTGGACTCGAACCAAGAACCCTCCGGTTAACCGGTCCAAGTTCCTTCGAGTCGACTTCAGTCGTCGTCCACCTTGCGCGGACGCCCGCCGCCCACGCCTTGGCCTGGCCGCGCCGCCGCCCACTGCTCGATCTCGGCCCTTCGTTCAGGTGACCAACCCGGCGTCCTGCCGATGACAGCGTCGGGCTCAGGAAAGGGATGAGAGTCGGCGTAGCGGGAGCGCCAGTTCGCCACGGCGCGGTGGCTGATGTTGAACCACGAGCCGATCTCGACCATGTCGACGTAGCGGAAGGTCGTACCCGCCGGCGCGGCTGGGCCGGCCGCGATCTGCCGCTCGCCTTGCTCCACCCGCCGAAGTTAGCAGGAACGGCCAGGTAGAGCCGTCACCTGAGCCGTCGGCGGCGCGTCGATGGCACGAGACTCAAATCCGCTTCAGGAAGTCGAGAGCCTGCATCCCGGCCTTCAGGCCGTCGACCTGCTCGAGAAACGACGCTCGTCCACGGCGGGCTTCCTCGGGCCAATGTGGGTGATTGAGGATGTCGCCGACGTACAGGGTCACCCCGGAGCCGAGGCCCCACAGCAGGCTGTTCACTGCCGTGGCGGCGACGGCGAGTTCGTCGGTGTCCGCACCGAACCACAGCATGTCGGCCGGGTCGAGACCGCGGCTGCGGACGATCTGGGCGGCTACCCGGAAGAGCCCGCCGGTGCCGACGGTGTCGTCGCAGAACGACTGCCCGGCCTCGAGGTCGTCGAGGGCGAGGGCGGTCAGGGCGCAGGCGATGTCTCCCGGCGTGTACATCTGCGCGTTGACCTTCGTCGCTGTCCGTGAGCGAAGAGCGCCGAGTAGCGGGCCGAACAGGTCGCAGCCGAACCGTCGGTCCGTGGCGGTCAGCTCGAGTTGCCCAGCGTCCAGCGCGGCGACAGCCGACCGCTTGATCCGCTGGCGCGTCGGTTCATCGAGTTCCGCGAACAGCCAGCGCAGCAGCGGGTGCGCCCACAACGTCACGTCCGGACGACGCGTGACCGCAACGGCCCAGGCCTGCCGGGCGAGGTGGACGAATTCAGTGGGCGACGCCGAGGTCATCGCCTCAGCCAGTCGAACTGGGTCATCGACCAGCAGACCGGCCACGGCGATCGTCGCGACGACGCCCATCGGCACCTCGGCCTGACCTGACGCGCCGTCTTTGTGCCAGGTCGAGGCGACCTCGACCGCGATCTTCAGCGCATGAGCCTCCGCGTTGATCGGCCCGCTCAGGGCCGAGCCGACCGGTCGGTACTTGCCGCCCGTCATAACGATGCCCCTCATCCTCGTTGACTAAGTACTCAATGTTTGTCTACCGTAAACCGTGAGCACTCAGTACACAAGGTTTGAGGAGTGAGGCTGATGACACCCGGACCTGCCAGCTGGTCTCCCCCACAACCCCGCGAGCTGCCCGCGTTGCGCGAGCACTTGACCGACTACCTGACGACGTGGCCGGCACACCTGTCGGTCGCCGACGCACTACGCCGCGGACGCGGGACGCTCCGGCCGATCACCAGGCCCGAAACCGGAGCCAGTCTCCTGCTCGGCGACGAGCACCAGCGGCTGAGCGGGGCGCAGCTGTTCTACGTCACCTCCGACATCACCCGGCTCGTCCGCCAGGCCGCGCCGAGCCTTCGGGACAAGTGGGACATCCAGCCCCACGACCTCCCGGCACCGACCGGGTTCATGCTCTTCGCCGAGCCGATGGCCGAGTACATCCGCGAAGACGGCAAGCGCATCGACATCGTCGCGGTCTCCTGGGGCGGGACCGAGCTGATCACCTCCGACACCGGCGGGCTGTGGGTGACGTTCTGGAGCGTCACCGACTTCGCCGCGCTCAAACGCCTCGCCCGTTCATTGGGCGCGAGCGCGACCGAAGCAGATGTGACGGCCCATCAGCAGCACGCCGAGCTGACGTGGGACAACGAGCTCTACATGCCGTGGGGCTCGACATCGGTCACCGTCGCACCCGGTCCGGACGGCCGGATGATCGACCCGGCGAGGATTGCGGCCGCGGAGACGATCGGCTGGCTGCAGACCGTGCACGCAGGCTGGATCTTCTGCACGCCCAACACCCTGACCGAGACCACCGAGGAACACCTCCCCCGCACGCAGCGCGCCCGCGCCGAACGAGCCGGCCACCACGCTTCGCCGGTCAGGGTGATCTCGGTCAGCCGAAAAGCCTCTCCAGCGACCGCTCGCAGTGGCGAGCCCTCAGGCCGCAAGGTCGGCGTCCGCTTCCCCGTCGCGCCGTTCATCCGGCGCCAGGCCTACGGACCCGGGCGCCAGCTACGCAAGCTGACACCGGTCGCGGGGCACTGGCGCGGACCGGCCGACGCCCCGGTACGCATCACGAAGAAGGTCAACCTCGTCGACACGCCACCCACCCCGCGAACCGACTGAGCCGGGACGTGATCAGCCCGCGTCGGCAAAGCGCAGCGGAACCCACGAGCCCTCGATGCGCAGGTCCGCGCGGGCAGCGTCGACGAAGGCCGTGATGGCGCGGTCCAGCTGTCGGCGCCCAGACTCGTCATCGTCACGGACGTGTTCGTCGATCCTGCCACCAAAGCCTGGGCGAGTGTCCGAATGGATCTGCCGTAGGGTCTCGACTAGAGCGTGCACGGCCGCGAGCAGCTGGTCGAGCGTGGCGTTGAGCTCTTCATCGCAGAAGAACGCGAGCTGCAGGACGGCCTCTTGCAGCGCCTCCGACACCGAGGACGGATCGACCGCTTCGCGGCCCCGCCAGACCGGCAGGCACCGAAGCCGGTGGGCGGTCGCCACGACGGTGGGGACAGCTGGCTCTTGCGCTGCAGCACGATGTAGCGGTCGGCGCCGTCGCCGCTCACGGGAGGTCGTACCCGAGGCTGTCGGCGACGTCCTCGACGAAGTCCTCGCCGTCGACGCCGGGATCGCGGTCCTGGACCTCCCAGGCGGCGTCGTCGATCGCGTCTCCGCCGTCAGTAAGGGCGGTCGCGACGATGTCCACCAGCTCGCGCGCTTGCGGACTGTCCAGGTCGAACCGCTGCGCTGCCGAGGCGGCGGCCTGGTCGAGGTCGTCGTCGGAGTATTCGTTCATGGGCTCCTCGGTTGCCGGGACGGACGCAGGAGTCACGTCGTGGCCTGCCCGGTGACGATTCAGCTCTGAGCCAGCGTGCTGAGGATCAGCGCGGCAGCGACCATCGGTGGTCCCATCGGAACGTGGCCATCGCGTAGCCGATACCGGCCGGCGGCCGCTCCGACGACACCGACGGCGGCGGTGAGCAGGTACGTCGTGACCAGGCCGCCCAGCACACACGGCCAGCCGAACCAGCCCAGCAATGCGCCGATGCTGGGCGCCAACTTGACGTCACCCGGGCCCGGCTGCCCGGTCAGCAGGAACGACATCAGCAACAGCCCGCCCCACACCAGTGCCCCGACCAGTGCACGCACACCGCTCACGCTGTCCCGAGCGACGAATGCCGCGCCGGCGAGGGAAATCGTCATCGCGCCGGCCAGCGGCAGGCTGAGCTGGTTCGGGATCCGGTGCTCGACGGAGTCGATCGCGGCCGCGGGAACCGCCAGCAGTCCGAAAGAAACGGCAGCCGGGATTAGCGGCGGCCACTGCCCGATCGCCGCTCCGCTGGCCCAGCTGACGAGCAGGCACAAGAACTGGACAAGCGACGGCACAGACGTCGTCGCCGCGCGGCGGAGCAGAGTCATCGTGAGCGGCGAACATGCCGTCGCCACGACAGCACCTGCGACCGTCCCGTTCACCGCGGCCGCTGCTCGAGCACGAGTCGCACTTCGGCGCCTCGGAACGCTCTGCGGTCGGCTGCCGTGGCCGGGCGGTAGTGCCAGGCCGGGTGGTTCGAGCACGCCAGCGAGCGTCGGCAGCGGCATTCCTCGATCCGCCACCAGCCGGCGTGCAGGATCCGGAACCGAACCTGCAGCCCGGCAGGCGTTCGAGCGCCGATTGCGGCCTGGGTGCGAGTGGCGACTTCGGCGAGCGTCGAGCCGTGCACCAGAAGGTGACCATGGGCTTCCAGGTGGTCGGTGACCCACTCGACGTCCGCTACCTCGGGTTGCATCGCCACCACCACCTGCCCTGGACTCGATTCACCGGAGACACGCGTGCGGAGAGGACGGTCAGATACGGCACGACCCAGTTGTGGTCAGTCGTGGTCGAGCGCGGCCATCTCGGCGCGCTGGTCGCCCGAGAGGGTGGTCAGCCAGGTGTCGAAGTCCTGCAGCACGCCCAGTCGCTCGGCGCGCGCCGGCTCGATTCGTGCCTGTTGGCCGCTGACCAGGTCGAGTGCCAGGAAGCGGTCGTCGATCTCCGCGCGGGCGACGTGGAGCGCGCGACGGCGGACGACGGCGATGTCAAAGGCAGGGAGGCCACTTTGGATGGTCGCTGACGTGACGAGCGGGCGGATCCAGACGACCGCGGGGTCGTCGAGGTCACGGCGGGCGTGCCGAGCGAGCGCGGCCCGGAACACTTCGCGTCCCTCGCCGAACACAACCAGCTCGGCGCCGGGCAGGTCATCACTGACCTCTTGCCCGCGACCCACGAGCAGATCGCTGAACCGGGTCCACAACTCTCCGCTCAAGTGCTTCATAACGTGACAACCTCCTCGATCGGCTTGCCGGCAATGCTGGTAACGCCCTTGGCGTGCAGGAGCGCCTTGATTTGGTCGCGTTGGGCGGTGTTCTTGCAGAGGATGCGGCTGGGGCCTTCGGCGCTGAGCAGGTCGATGCCGTCGGCGAACATGACCTCGTTGCTGGCGCTGCTGAACTTGGCGATCTTGAACGGGTTGCGGGTCAGCGGCGCCTTGGCGTACTCGCCGGCCTTGGCCGGGTTGATCACGCCGAAGGTATCGGCGTTGGCGCCGTAGTAGTCGGCGCGAGCGAGCAGCCGCTGTGGTTGGTCCCAGACCAGCATGGGCGAGTTCTCGAGCGAAGAAGTCTGCCGCACGCGCAGGAACACCGAACTCGCGCCGCCGGTGAGTTTGTCCGCCTGCTCGCTCTTCCCGACGCCCGAGCCGGTTCCCATCGTCGCGCGCCGCTCGGTGGACGCGAGAACGCCGGTGGCCAGCATCGCCTTCAGCCCGGCGAACGAGGTCGAGTGGACCAAGGACCGCCCGGTCGTCGCGGCGTTCAACTTTTCAGTGGCGTTACCAACGTCGAAGCGGGTCCAGGCGAGCCAGCCAGCGGACCGCCGGGGGGCGGGGTCGTAGCCGTGGCTCGCCGCAAGCGCGGCGCCGTCGTGGAAGCCGGTGGCCTTCGCGACCGCATCGCGCAGGACCTGAACTTTCGCCGGCAACGCGCGGGTGTGGGCTTCGAGCTGGATGTCCTTGGCGAACTTGGCCAGCTGCAGGTCGCTCATGCCGACGGCCTGGTGAGCGCGTTCGTGGAAGATCTCCTGCCGGACCATGTCCTCCAGGTGATCCCCGGTGACTTGAGCGGCCGCGACCTCGGCGTGGCCACCGAGGCTTTGGGCGGTGACGTTGGCGGCGAGGTAGCTGTACTCGCCTTCGTCGCGGGTCATCGGCCGGTTGGCCAGGTTCAGCTGACCGAGCCGGCGGACGATCTCGGGGCCGTGGCCCTCCCCTGCGGGTGCGATGACCTCGAGCCGGCCGCGCAGGCTGTATTCGGTTTTCGCGGGGTCGTTGATGCCGTAGGGGCGGTAGACGGCTTGGTAGCCGTCGCCGAGGTCGATGGCGTACTCCTTGCCGAGAACGTCGGTGGAGCGGCCACCGTCCCAGCTGGCCTGCCCGGTGTTCGAGTCCAGGGTTGGCTTGATCCGCGTCGCATCACGCAGCACCGCGACCGCGGCTCCACCGAACGCCTCCGACGGCAGGGCCGGAACCATGACGGTGACCAGCGCGGTGCCCTCGTGCAGGAACGGCGTGACGTGCTCGACGGGCGCGCCGGACGAGACCGCGTGCTGGACGGCGTGGAACTGGGCCACGTAGTGCTCGAGCATCGCCTGCTCGACCGGGGACGCGTCGCCGAGGTCGGCGGCGAGTCCTTCGATGGCCGTCTCCGCGGCGTCGATCTTCGCCGCGGTCGTTCCCGGCATTGCGCCCTCGGCGGTGAGGGTGCCGTTGGCGATGTGGTGGTTGACGCTCTTGGCCGCGGTGATGATCTTCTCGGCCACGCTGTGCTGCTCATCGATCGGCAGCCGACCGGTGACCTGCTGCTCGACTTGCGTCGCGACCATCTCGGGACTGATGTTGAGTGCCTCCAGCAGCTTGGCCTCGGCGTCTTCGTCGACGCGGGCGTGCAGCACGGTGCGAGGGCCGTGCTCGCTGACGTAGCTGACCAGCGTCGCGGTCGAGGCGAGCAAGTCTGTCCCGCCCACGAGGACGGGTTCGCCGTAGGCGTGTCCGACGTCCGGCGTCAGCGGGATCGGTGTCACCGGGAGCTGCCCCGGCTCGAGCGGAAGCGGCTCGTCGGCGACCGGCAGCGGTGGTTCGCCGACGTCGACGTCCGTCTGGATCGGCTCGTCGGCCTCGTCCTGCTCGCTGCTGCTGGCGGGCGCGATGGCGTAGGGGGTGTGGGTCGTTTTGGCGTTGGTGCCCATCAGCCCTTGCCGAGGTGCGCCAGGGCCGCGGCGGAGGCGATCTTCAGATCACTGGTGAAGAAGCCGACGAAGTCGCGGCGCAGGTTCTGTTTCCGTTCGACGGCGTGGTCGAGGAAGGCCTCGGCGATCTGGCTGGTGGTCACGGCGGACTCGGCGATGCCGTGGGTCTTGGCTGCGCGGGCTCGCATCGGCGCGACCCAGGTCAGGTTCTGCGCGGCGCCGGCGTGGGCGACGGTGTGCAGCGTCGCACGCCATTCGGCGTCGGGGACGGCTTCGAGTCGGCGGATGACCGCGTGCGCCGCGGCCGGATTGACCTGCACCCCTGTGCCGAGCTGGCCGGCGAGGTGGGCGTCGTAGACCTGGTGATAGACGGCCGTGGTGCTCGGGCGGTAGCCGCGCTTCAGCTTGTCGCTGCCGAAGTTCTTGAAGGCCTGACCCTGATCGATGGGCACGAGGCCACCCGAGCTGGTGCGCAAAACGTTGTCGTGGTGGGCGTCGTGGTTACCCAAGGCCCAGCTGGTGACGTGCAGGCGGACGATCTCGTCGACGTCGGCTTGCGACCAGCTCGACGCGTTGCCCGAGATCGGCTTCGCGCCGGCCAGCAGGGGCTGGACGCTGACGGGTTGGCCGTCGACCTTCGTGGCGTAGACCGGAACGACGGGCAGCCCGGCGCGGGCGGCGAGCCGGGAGGCGGCGGCTTCGGTTTGGGTGATCGCGCCGGCGTGTGGTTTGCCTTCGCGTTTGGCGATCCAGGTGGTGCCGTCCGGTCCGGTGTGGAGGGTCTTGGGGTGGGTGCCGCCGAGGTTCGCCGGCGTGCCCGGCCCGAAGTCCCAGGCCGCGACCGCGGCGGCGTCCATCGGTTTCGGGATGGCGGCGTGCGCGGCCTGGGCTTGGTGCAGGGCGGCGACGAGTTGGGCGTGCTGCATCCCGAACCGGCTGCCCGGCTTGGCGGTCTGCGCCTGGCCTGTCGGCTTCGGTGGCGCCAGCGCGGAGGCCTTCTTCGCAGGTTTGGCCGGGAGTTCTTTCTTGAGGGCGCTGACCGCTGCGGCTGAGGCGTTCAGGTGGCCGTGCAGCAGCTGGCCAAGCTTGGACTTGGTCGCTACCGCGATTTCAAGTGTCGTCGCGATGCCCGTGTCGCTGATGAACTTCCGCAGGTCGCCGACCTTCTGGTCGTCGGCCCACGCGAGGACCTTCGCCCGGCCGGCCTGCATCACGGCCTGATTCAGCGGAGCCGCGGTGAACGTGTCCCACGACGCGGCGGCCGTGTGGACCTCGGCGATCGCACGCAGCTCCTGGACCAGCGCTCCCGCGTTCGATGTGTCGATCGGGCCAGCCTCGAGCGCGGCGCTGACGTGGGCGGCGCACGTGGCCGAGTTGGTCAGCAGCGCCGTTCGTTCGGCGACGGTGTCGGCGATGTCCTGGCGTTCGACGGCCGGCGTCGAGGCGCGCATGAGCTGCAGGACGTGGTGTGCATCGAGCGTCTGCAGCTGCGCATCGGTGACCTGTCCCTGGTGCTTCGCGGCCGCCACGGCGCTGGTCAACTGGGCAGCCGTGATGGCGCCGAGCAGTTCGTCGACGTGGTGACGCGCTGCCGCGGTCGCCGTGCCGTAGTCGACGCCCGGCTCGAAGTTCTGCGCAGTGGCGATCCGGTTTTCCAGGCGGAGCAGCCGTGCGATCTGCTCGGGCTTGGTCTGCGCGCCGAAGTGGGCGACCACGGTTGCGGCGGTGTCGAAGTCGTACTGCACTTCGGCGAGGTCGGCTTCGGTCGCCAACCAGCCGTCGAACCCCTCCGGCAGCGCGGATGACGTCGCGGCGAGGTCCCACTGCCCGAACGTCTTGCCGTTGATCTCCTGGCCGGCGCACAAGGCGTCGTGACGTGCCTGCGCAAGGGCCTGGATTTTCTTCTTGGCCTCGGCGTCGGCCGGAACGGACGGATCCAGCCACACCGCCAGCGGATGCGGCGCTTGCCCGGTGAACCCGACCAGCTCCGGGTTCTCAAACCCGGACGCGGCGGCAGCAGCCTCGAGTTCCTCGGGGGTGAGGCCGGCCAAGTACTCGGCGCTGAGCACCTGCAGCTGTTGCTGGTACGGCCCGGCCGCGGTGTCGGAGAGCTGGCTCTCGGCGGCGAGCGCGGTGGCGACGGCGGCGGAGAACACGCCGTAGCCCTCGACGGGATCCTGCGGCAGGTCGATTGCCGGCGGGCCGTGCGGATCCTCGGGGTCGATGCCGCCGGCCACGATGCCCGCGACGAACGCGAGGTTCTCCTCCGCAGCGTTCGCGGGCTCCTCGGTATGGGCGCAGACGGCGGCGAGGTGCTGCAGGACAGCGTCGTCTGTCGACGCGGGCACGTCGCCGGACGCTCCGGTGGGTGCGACGGCGTACGCGGCGTGGCCGGCTTTCGCGTTCGTTCCCATACCCGCCGCCGGTCAGCGTGCCGATCCGAGAATGTCGTCGACCTGCGCCCGCACTGTGTCCGCGAGCAGGCCGTCCGGCAGAAGCGGCGCTACTCGAGCTGCCGGCGCGACGGTCGTCTCGGCCCATCCGCCGATCTGCTCGGCCACCGTCTCCGGTCCCGCGCCGGTCAACCGCTCGCGCCAGATCCGGCCAGCAGCGTGCTCCCGCGGAACCCATTCGACGAAGCACTCGGCCACGTCGGTGTCGACTCCGACGACACCGACCGGCGTGCTCGCCACCCCGTGCTGCGGTGACCAGCCCAGCAGAACCCAGATTTGCCGCGTCATCACGCACCTCCCCTGGTGGTGACGGTGTCGTGCGAGAGCAGCGAGGCCATGAAGCGGACGGAACTGGCGAAGGCGTCGGGGATGCGGGCGTGAACGTCTTGGCGGCCGTCTTCGGTCATCACTGCCCCGTGCAGCGCGTACTGCGCAGGATTCTGGCTGATCACGACCAGCCGAGGACCGAACAGCTCGAGCGCGGTCTCGATGCGGTCCCGCCGGGACAGACCGGTCAGGACCACAACGACGTGCGGTGGGAGGTTTTCGGCCAGCCAGGACAAGCCGGGCAGCGCCCAGGTCTGCCAGTTGCTGTTCTCCCGCACGGTCTGGACGTTGACCGCGACCGCGGCCGGCTCGGTCTCGAGGACCCAGTCGGCCAGGCGGCGCAGGTCTTCGAGCCGGTACCAGTACAGGTTCGGGGCGGTCGGGATGCCGGCCGCGGCGAACTCGGCGGCGATGATCAGCGAGCGGCGCATGTTGATCAGGTGCTCGGCGCGGGGCCAGTTGCCGTAGATCGAGTAGTTCGGCGCCAGCACCAGCCCGAACCGCAGGGCAGCGATGCGGGCGATGAGGTCGTCGCGGTGGCGTGCGGTCCAGAAAGCTTCGACGAGCGGGTCCTCGCCGTATCCACTCAGGACGGTCAGTGTCGTCGGTGGCACCTCGAGGATTTCGGCGGCGGTCCGGCCGTCGGTCCAGCGCGGGTAGAGGGTGTGGGTTCGGGGAGAAAACACCCGCCGCAGCCCGACCGCGTACGCCGGCCACCGCACGACCGCGTCGAGCTCGGCAACGCTGGAACCATCGACCTGCGGCACGAACGCCGGCATCGACGCCGGCAGTGGCGTGCCGACGGCGAGATCGTCGAACTCGAGCGTGCCGCCGACGTCATGCATCCACGCATCGATGTCGGTCCGGGAGCCGCAGCGGATCGGGCAGGACCGGCAGTCCGTGCGGGCGCAGCCACAGTAGGCGCAATCGGAGTTGCAACCGGAGCACAGCGGCGCGATGGCGATCGCCGGCTCGGCGTCGGTGTACCAGGGACAGCGGCGGCAGTCGCAGCGCGCGGCCGGGGCGGTGGGCATGCCGAGGAAGGTGCTCATGCGGCTGCTCCCTTGTGGATGACGTCGAGAAGCTGATCCAGCAGCAGCGCGACCGAGCCGCGGTCGTGCTCCCCCAGCTCGGCGCCCTGGACGAGCGCGAGAAGCAGCTGGCGCAGGGCGGCGAGCGCGCGCTCGACGAGCCGGGCGTCGACGCCGGCGACCTGCACCTCGGGCTTCGCGCGAAGCTTGTCTGCCCGAGCGGCGTCGGCGTGCTCCTGGACTTGCTCAGCTTCCGCCAGGGCTTGCTCCGCGCTCAGCTCCTGGTTCGCGGTGGCGGCGGCGAGGGCGGAGGGCAGCAGCCGGGTGCGGCCGGTGTTCTTCACCGCGGCCCAGATGTCGGCGGCGGCTTGCTCCCGGCCTCGACGCAGCTCGACGAACCGGATCCGGGTATGCAGGGACACCTTGGCCTCGTCCATCTCCTCGGCGACCTCGCGGGGCATCTCGGCAAACGCGCGCACCAGCTCGCGGGCCTTGCGCGGGCTCAGCTGCAGGCCGAGCCGGGTCAGCACCTCGGCCCATGGCGCGGCGCAGCGCTTGTCGGTGCCGCGGATACGTTCCATCGCCGCGAAGCGGGCGATCGGGTCGTCGATGGCGTAGACCTCGGCCGGGACGGCGTGGCCGCCGGCCAGCATCTTGCCGAGCAGGACGGCACAGCGGTCGAGCACCAGGGCAGCGGCGAGCTCGCCGGGCCGCAGGCTCTCCCGGGCGAGGTTCTCCACCAGCTGCCAGATCCGCCGTTCCTCATCCGACAACGGCCCGGGGCAGACTACGGCGGGCAGCGCGGCGAAGTGTGGGTTGTCCGGCCGATTGACCGCGCCCCATCGGCATGCGCGCAGCCGTCGCTCCCCTGCCGCCAGCTTCATCGCCGGATGCGTCCCATCACCAGCGTCGATCTCCTCGACCAGCACCGGCTGCAGCACCCCGACGTTGGCGATCGAGGAGATCAGGTCCACGAGGTCGGCCGGCGTGGTGGCATCGCCCGGCAGCCGGCCCTGCAGATCGGTGAACGGCGTTCCCTCACCGCGCAACGGCAGCAGCGCGAACCGGCGCTGCCGCAGCTTCGGTGACAGCCCGAACTGCGCCACGACCTCGGTCGGCGCGTCGGTCATGACAGCCTGCCGAACACGCTCACCCACCGCGGGTCGCCGAGCAGCGGCATCGCCACCGGCGCCACCGGGCCGTGCTCTCGGAGCCGGGGCAAGGTCGTCACCACCATGTCGACCCGCCCAGCGGCCGCGCTCACCACGGGCATGGCCTGGGCGTGGGCGCGCAGGTCGGCGAGCCGGCGCTCGAGCACGGGCTGGTCGGCGCCGGAAAGAACGATCAGCACGCGGGGAAACCGCGGGTATCGCTCCCGCCACACCGGCCGCTGGCGCGATCCGGTCGGTGCGTGGTCGTGGTAGCGGATGTAGCCGACCAGCTTGCGGGCCAAACGCGCGACCGGCATCGTGGCGCGGTCCAGCTCGACGAACAGGGTCCGTTGTGTCCGGCGCCCGGTGTCTTCGAGTACGTAGTGCAGGACGGCGTCGGCGATCACCACCCCGCGCCGGTCCCCCGTCCGGTCACGGAACTGGTGGGCGACCTCCGGAGTCCAGGACAGCGGCCCGCACTCGTCGCCGCGTGAGCGGGCTGCTTCGACGAAGGCCAAGCCGGTCTCGACGACGTCGAGGGTGTGCTCCTGCAGTAGGTGCGCGACCGCGGTGCCCGGCAGTCGGTAGGCGCGAGCATCGACCGTGCCGGCTGCCTCGACGGCCTCGGCCCCGATGGGGGTGACGTGCCAGGTGCGGGGCCGGTGTTCCCGGGTGATCCGGTCGGCCAGGCCGGCACTGCGCAGGCCGGCGAGCTTCGCTCGAACGGTGACCGGAGCCAGCGTCGGAGCCACCAGGCGACGGACTTGCTCCGTGGACACCAACCGGTGCCAGTAGAGGACAGTCAGGGCGTCGCGTTGGAAGGCGTTGAGGTCCACGCTCACTCCACGGTCGAGGTGAGGTCGATGCCCGCGCCGCTGCCGCGGGTAGGTGGCCGCCCGCGGCGGGGCGATGGTGCCGGCCGGGCGGCCTGCAGGGCGGTGAGGATCCGGTCGTCCAGGTCCTCGAGCTCGTCGAGGACCTCGCCGATCGGCCGGCGGGCGAGGTTGGCGTCGAGGGCCTGGTCGACTTCGTCGTTCCACTCGGGGTGGTAGTGCTCGGCGAACTCGTCGTCGACGTGCAGGCCGCGGATCTTGAACGGGGTCGTGCGCTGGCCGCCGAGGGTGATGGTGACGACGTGGTGGAACTGCTCGAGCTCGGTCACTGTCGCGGGCTGGACCAGGCCGCCGAACTCGCGGGCGACCGTGCGGGCGCCGTCGATGGCCGCGGCCGAGGTCATCAGCAGCGACTGGTTCTGCAACAGCGCCCTGCGCGTCTCGGCGGCGAGCCGGTCGGGCATCTGGTTCATGGCGTGAAGCGCGACCCGGTACTTGCGCAGCTGCTCGAGGATCGCGGCGAGGTAACCGCGGGAGGCGCCGTCGACCGCGGCGAGCTCGTCGACGAACGCGTCGCACCTGCGCCGCTTCTCGACTGGTGTATCCGCGCGTGACCGGCCAGCGCGGAACAGGTCGTAGATCATGAACGAGGTGATCAGCTTGTTCGTCTCGCCGGTGCCGGTGGTGCAGACGAACACGATCCGCCCGGTGTCCATCGCGCGCCGGACGTCGTACGTCGTGACCGAGGAGCCGAGGAACGCCGACAGCGTCGGGCTGGTCCGAAGTCGGTTGATGATGTTCGTGACCACGGTCGTCGCGTCCGGGGCCAGCTTCGGAAATGAGTCGGTCCAGTACCTGCGCACGGACGGCTTCAGCACCGGCAGGACCGACTCCCGCCAGGTCTCGTCGTCCAGCAGCGTCGGGATCTGGAAGATCGTCGGCGCGCAGTCCGCCGGCAGCCGCATCGCCAGGTAGCACAGGGCCTCGCAGGCCTTGGTGAGGATCGACTTTGCCCGCGGCGCGGCGTCGCCCCAGCCGAGTGCTGCGGCGAACGAGGTCACGACTGCGTCGACACGGTCCTCGATGTCAGACTCGGTGAAGCCCTGCATGCTCAGCGGGTTCCAGCCGGGCAAGCACTTGCCCCGGCCGCGGACGTCGAGATTGACCTCCCACAGCCGCGCCCGCAGCGCCGGGTCGGACAGGTACGGCTTCGCGCGTTTCCAGCCGTCGGCGTGGGGGTCGAGGAACCAGACGCCGCCGCCGAGCCGCGCGATCTCGATCGCCTGCGCCAAGGCTTCCTCGGTCTTCCCGAAGCCGGCCTTCCCGAAGCGGGCGGAGAACAACAGCTCCCGCAGGGGCACGCCGACCAGGCGCTCGTCTCCGTTGACGTCGGTGACGTATCCGAGCCGCACCAGCCCTGTTCCCGGCCGGTACGTCGGGACCTCGCGCGGCGCCGGAAGCACCCAGCCGCGGCTGCGGGCGATTGCCGGCGACTGGCAGCGCCCGGACGGCGGCTTGAGCAGGCCCGCGATCTCGCTGGTGGTCACCAGCGAGCCCCGTCGCGGCTTCGCCAGGCCTGTCCGGAAGCGCCGGTCGAACAGCCGGCGTACCAGCGCGGTGTCCGCACCGAAGTGCCAGCCGAGGACACGCGGGCCGCGGACGCGCCAGTAGTTCTCACCGCGGTAGATGTCGAACGCGCCGATGACGCTGCGCAGGTGTGCTTGCGCTCGGCCTGGAATCTCCGAGGCACAGCGGATCAGGAGCTGGATGGCGAATACCGGTTCGTCGGTCATGAACTTGTTCGTCACTCGTTGAGGGGAAGGTGTCGCGTTTCGTGGACGCCCGCTGGCCTGCGTACGAGCGATCGGTAAGAACTCACCAAGCAGTTCCACGGCGACATCGGAAACTACGCCGAATGGCCTCACGCTGTTTCCCGCGGAACGCGGCGTGGCACGGCGAGCCAGGTGCCGGATACGCGCCGGCGTCAGTGGGATGAGGTCAAGGCAAACCTGCACCGACTCACCGAGATCGACACGAACGTCACCCAGCGCGTTCGCCAGTGTCTGGAGTGGATCGTCCGGCCGGACGGGCAACGCACGCAGGGGAAGATTCCCAGGACGTGCCAGCACGAGCTCAGCCCGCGCCACATGCAGGTCCGACGATGACAGCTGACGGTGCACGGCGGGTTCTCCTCCCATGAACGGCGAGATTGACCGTTAGCACCTCAGTCACGGGAGGTCGCAGCCGGATTTGATGCGCCGGCGAAGGGGGTACATTTTCCTTTCTTCCCGCGTTGTGGATACACTCGGTCGAAGAACGTCGCGCATTGTGAAACCCGTCGCAGCTCGCGTTCTTGCCCCACACCACCCCGAGGAGCATTCAATGGCCCAGAAAGTGCTCGTCGAGATCCTCGACGACATCGACGGCAGCACCGCCACCCAGACCGTCCAGTTCGGTCTCGACGGCGTGACCTACGAGATCGACCTCTCCGACGAGAATGCCGCCGCCCTGCGCGATGAGCTGGCTCGGTTCATCAGCGCCGGACGTCGTATCGGCGGCCGCAAGGTCCGCGTCGCGACCGGTCAGTCGACGACGATCACCGCGTCCGACCGTGAGCGCAACCAGCAGATCCGCGCCTGGGCCAACGCGAACGGCTACGAGGTCTCCGAGCGAGGACGTCTCTCCTCGGAAGTGATCTCCGCCTACGAGCAGGCTCAAGTTGCCGAAACAGCCCCGGTGGCGTCCCCGAGGAAGCGCTCTTCGCGCAAGAAGGCCGCCGCCTGAAGCTGACCACGATGGCCAGCAGATCACTGGGGAGAGATCACCGCTGTCGTCCCGTCGACGGCGAGGAGACATCACCCTCGCCGCCGACGGAGGACACATCACCCTCCGACGTCGCCCGCCGGATCTCGACGTCGGGATAGACGAGCTTGTTGAGCACGCCGGTCACCGACTCACGCCCCTCCACGCTCATCACCATCTTTCCGAACTCCGGGTCCGTGCTGAACCGGACCCGAACCCCGACCGCGGCCCTTGGCACCCACCCGCGCACCGGCCGCACCCGCCCGAGCTGGTGCGCGAACGCGAGCACCGCCTGCGGCGACGGATCGAAGCCGGCAGTCGGCAGGAGGTCGAACCGGACACGGGAGCGGAGGTGGTGGGAACGAAGGTGTCGGTGGAGGACGAAGACCGCGATCAGGATCGCGACCGCGGCGGTGGTCACCCACCACACCGCGCCGCTCGCGGCCACGTCTCCCAGACGGAGCGCCTTCGGCGCACTGTTCCCCAGCATGACCTGGCGGCCATGCGTGCCGGGGAACATGTCGGCATTCGGGGCCAGGTCGGGAAAGGGTGACTGACCAGCCGAATGGCGCGGTCGGCCTGAACGTGCGAACGCACTGCCAACGCAAGGCCCAACGATCATCCTGCTCCGGTCGGTCATGTTCATGGCCGGCCAACCTCCCCTGCTTGCTCTGGTCATGAAGCAAGACAGGTCGCTCAGCCATCAGCTTCCATGCGCGAGATCATCGCTGCCTCGACTACAACTTCAACCGGTACATCAAGACGTCGGGCAAACCCACCATCGCCCGACGCAGCCGCACCGCCGAACCAGTCGCTCTCCGCACGATGTGCTGCACCCACAGGCGGCCAGTTCTCCGGCGTTGAAGCTTCAATCAGCTTTCGCCTGACACGTAGATTGACTCGTAGGGAGAGAGTCCGCTGCCCTCGAAGCCGTAGAGGACATACGGCATCTCGATCTGATTGTCTGGCGGGAAGATGAGGTAAGCACCCTCGGGCACCTTAACGAGTCCACTGCCCGCGGAGGCCTGATACTCGACGACCAAGGCCGTTCCGGAATCCTGGACGTAGTGAGTGGGGAAACCCCACTGATTGGTCGCCGACCTGATCGCTGCCATGAAGGCCGAGGCGTCTCCGGTGAACTGAACAGCGGCGTACCGCTGAGGTGTCTTGACGTAGTAGTTCGTCATCTCGGCTCCGATCTCTCGTGAGGTAGTCGGAGTCGCCAACCGGCACCGTTGTGTTACCAACCTCAAGCGAGGTGACGGCGTGTACCTTGCGACGCCCGCGGTCTCGTCATCGCCCTGGTCGCATTGCGCCGAACGCCCTGCCGATGCTGTCGACCTGGACAGGCTTGCCGAAGTCCGGAGCGTTGATCATCGAACCGCTCGAGAGGACGAGCCCGACGTGCGTGATGTGGCTCGGGCTACTTCCGAAGAAGACGAGGTCCCCCGGCTGGAGTCGATCGGTCCCGACCCGTGGGCCCGCGACGTACTGGGTCTGTGCTGTACGTGGCAGATCGATCCCGGCCGAGGCGTACGCCGCCTTGGTCAGGCCCGAGCAGTCGAAGCCCCGATCACCGTTGGCCGGACCGTTGCCACCCCAGACGTACGGCAGGCCGAGCTGATCGCAGGCGAAGGCGATCGCGAGCTGAGCTGCATGGTTCGGAGCCTGCACCGCTCCGCAGCTGTAGCGCTCTGCCTGGTCGAGCACCTTCTGGACGTACCAGTCGGCGTGGTTATAAGCGAAGATCGCTCCGCGGAGGTCCCGACCGTCACGCGCACCCGAGTCGCACAGGTAGGCCGCGGCGGCGTAGATCGCATCGTGCGGGTTGTACCGCGACGGCGGATGCGCTCCACCTGGCGGTATGGGGTGGCGTGCGACGACGCTGTCGAAAGTGCCCTGCAGGAACTGCATGGGGCCGCCAGCTTTGGCGCTGTTGACTCCGCTGTGCACGCCCGGGAGCGGCGAGCGGCCGTGGTCTGTTTCGATCTTGCCGATGGCGGCAAGGATCGACCAGTCGAGTCCCGGGCAGGTCTGCGCGGCGTCGCGGTAGAGGACGAGGTAATCAGCTGGAATGTCGCCGACCGCACCGGTCGTCGGCGCCTTCGCCGAACTGGTATCGCCCGTCCCGGTCAGGGCAGTCAGCAAGACGACGACGATCAGCACGCAGACCGCGGGTGGGCCGAAGAAGAGCAGCGCAGCGAGGCAGCCCCAACGGCCGGGGTGTTCACGGACTCGGTCGCGAGCGATCTCCGCCGCACGGAGCGCGAGCAGCGGGTTCATTGGCCGCGTCCCGAGCTGCCGAGCCGGTCGCGAAGCCGCTGCGCCCACGGAGCGGGCGAGGGGAGCATCCCGGGCGGCAGGGACGATTCACCCGGCAAGACGGACGGCTTCACAGGTTGGCGATCGCCGGCTGCGGCCGCTAGATCGGTGCCAGTGAACTCCGGTGCCCGGGTGACGGGTGGCGGCGTCGCAGCGGCGATGTCCGCTTCGAGATACGTCGCTGTCGGCACCTTCTGCGGGGTCGGGCGGTCGCTGAAGGCGGTCAGCACCGTCGTGGCCGCGTGCCAGGCCGGAATCGCCCTGGTCGCCGTTCCGAGATTGCCGGCGTAGGCCGCGCTGTAGGTCTTCGCGGCCTCGGCACGGCGAGCCAACGCGGCTTTGGCGATGCCGGCCTTCGCGGTGAGTGCCGTCTGCGCGCGCTGCGCCGCCTCCGGCCAGGACACGGGCGCTCCCGCCGTGTACTTCAGAAAGGCACCCCCGGCGCGCCCACCTGCTCGTCCCGCGGTGACCAGCCGCTCCTTGAGCCGTCCGACCGGGGCGAAGGTCTCGGTGAACGCCGAGGTGCCGGTCTTGAGCGTGCGGGCGAGCCGGTCCGGGCCCGGCGGGACAACTGGAGCCGGCAGTGACTTCGGGACAGCTCGGGGGCGCGCCAAGCGCTGGAGCCGGTTGTTGACCTGGGCGCGGACGCGCTGGAGGTTTGCTGCGAGGCGTTTGCGGAACAGGAAGCCGGAGAACACGACCAGATCGATGACGGCGAACCGGACGAGCTGGGGGCCGAGGTCGGCGAGCATGAGGGTGCGCAGGAGCACGGTCATCACCGCGAGGAAAACCATGCCGGCCAGCAGCCGGGCGATGGTCGCGGCGATCGAGCTGATCCGGTAGGTGAGCTGGTGCCGCATCGACGGCACGAGCGCAGCGACTAGGGCGAGTGCGAGCAGCAGCCCTTCGAACAAGAGCAAGTACGGGGCGAGGACCTGTACGGCGTTGAGGCAGATCGTCAGGATGGCGAACAGGAGCATCGCGATCGCGTACAGCCAGGCGCCGAGCGCGCGGTCGCCGTCGGCGACCTCGTTGTACTTGCCGTAGTCGCCGGGGCAGCCGTCGAGTTCGCGGGCCTTGGTGCTGTCGTCCTTCCCGGACCACGGCCCGTCGTCGAGGACCTTCTTGACCGAATACTGGCAGGCCCCGGCGATGCCATGGACGCGGCTGATGGGCGTGCCGTAGTTGAGCGTCTCCCACGGCGTGACCAGCAAGTTGTCGATCAACGCCTGCCCGATCGGCGCAGCCGGATTACCGGTGCCGCCAGGCTGCTGGCCCATGATGACGCTGGAGACGTCGGCGCCGAGATCGCGAGATAGGGACAGGACGCCGTCGTCGCCGATGAGGAAGTCGACCGGGTGGGTGATGATTGCGACGGCGAGGACATTCACCGCGATGGTGGACGCGGTTTCCCGCCACGCCCGGGTGGTCAGGCCTCGGGCGAACAACAGCCCGAGGTAGCAGGTGGTGATGAGCATCGCGATCTCGCGCAGCCGCAACCCGCCGATGACCGTAGTGGTCCAGATGTCTTCGAGATCGCGAGCCGGGGTTTTGATCCAGTCGAAGACCTGGGTGGAGGCGGCCCATTCGGTGAACCAGACCGAGAACCCGACGGCGTACTTGCCGACGGCGAAGCCGATGTTGCCCAGCCAGAGCCAAATGGTCGGCATGGGGTTGTCGACCAGCCAGGGCAAGTTGGCGAAAAGGTCGTAGTTGTGCAGGTCGCGGCCGTAGCCGTCGTCGATGCTGAAGATCCCGCCGAGGTGGACGTGATGTCCAGGATCGTCCTGCAAGGGCAGCGGCGGCGCGTCCGAATCCGGCTGTGGCGCTGGTTCATCACCCGGCAACCACAGGCACGTCGGGTAGGGCTCGCAAGGATTCTGCGGGCGCGAGGTGTCCGGTTCCGGCGGGTTCGGCGGCAGCGGAAGCGTTTGCGCCGTCGCGACTTGGGGCGCGAGCAGTCCGATGAGGACGATCACCGCGGCGAGCGCAAGCACGCGAGTTCCGCTGGCCGTGCACTTCATCCCCAGTCGCCTCCAGCCTGGTCGTGTCCTGTTGAGACACGGCTGGCGAAGGGACGTTCAATGCGCCTGGTGGCCCCGGGTGACGGACGGCGTGGTCAGGACGGCGTCGGGCAGCGTGCGGTACGGCTGGGTGACGACCTTGACCTTGCCGACGCGGCCGGCGTGGTCGCGCACGAGGAATTCCCCCGCTCGGGCGCGGCGCTCGTCTTCGCCTCCGGCCGGGTTCAACGGGGAGAGGTCCTTGGTGACGATCTCGTGGTAGCGGGCATCGGCGTCGACGCCGAGCCAGGTGAGGCCGTTGCGGGCAAGGCCGTTGTCGCGGTGTCGGCCGAGGAACCGCACCGCGATCAGCCCCCGCAGAACGTCATCACCCAAGTCTTGCGGGGCGTGCGAGCCGAATGCGGCATCGGCGCCGTGCTTGCGGCCGTCGCGGACGAACTCGAGCGCGATCTGTTGGCCCTCGGGGGTGCCGGTGACGTTGTAGGCCTCGTCGCATATGAACTCGCCCCATCGTCCCGGGGTGAAGCAGATCTCCTTGGCGATTGCGGCGATGAGCAGGTGGAAGGCGCGGCCGAAGAGCTTGCGCGGCGGGATGCGTGCGGCCATCCGTTCGTTGCTCATCTCCAGCGTGCTCGGGAGCGGAATCTCGTTGGTGCAGAACACGACCATGTCGGCGCCGAAGAGGTCAACCGGCGTCAGTTCCGGATCGAAGATTGGCCGGGTAATCGGGTCACGCCGCAGACGCTCGAGCCGATCCGCGAGCGCTCGAGCCGCGGGGTCCCGTCCACCATGTCGCCGGAGCGTGTCGACAAGCCGATTGCTGGAGGCGTCCGGGTGACCGCTGACGTCATCGAGTCCCCGGCCGAGCGCGTCCCGTTCGGCGGAGTTGGACTCCAGGTCGAGCCATGACGCGAAGAACGTCTCGGCGATCCCGGTGCTCGACTTGGTGGTGCTGCGGAAGACCCGCAGCGGATCGCAGGAGTGTCGCAGCTCGGCCGCGGCGGGCCGGTCGTCGAGGCTGGGGTCGATGATGTCGATGATCTGCGCGTTCCCGGGCAGCGCGGCGGCGACTGGTGTCCATTCCCGGCTGCGGGTGCGGTCGATGACGATGACCCGCCCGTCGAGCATCAGCCGCACGACCGCGGCGACGTTCTTCAGCACGACCGACTTGCCAGCGCCGAGCTCGCCGATCACGGCGATGCCGCCGGAGGAGTCGTGGGTCGGCCCGTAGGTCGGGTCGAGCAGGAACGGAGCGATGGCGCCGCCGTCGACGGTCAACCCGAACAGCGCGCCGGCGGGGTCGCCGAAGTCGGTGGCCGACACCGGCAGCAACATCGCGGCGTCGGTGGCGAGCAGGTTCTGGCTGCACTCGCGTACCACCATCGGCGTCCGGCTCCCCGGCAACATCGCCTGATATAGCTGCCGCTGCCCGCCGAGCGGTCGCTCCCACCGGTACTCCCCGCCCAGGAAAGCCTGCCGAAGCGCCTTCGCGCGGGCGTCGGCGTCGCGGGCGGTGGCGCCCCAGACGCCGGCGACGACGCCGACTTCGAGGTCGATCTCGGTGGAGCTGGCGCCGAGGCGCGCGTTTTTATGCTGGATCTCCTCCTGTGCCGAGACCACGTCCGCCGGGACGCCCGCGGTGTCGCCGGCGTGCTCCTCGTCCTGACTCATCAAGTCCCGGGTCCGGCGACGGTTGGCCGCGCGGGCCTCCTCGTTCGAGTGGGCGGTGACCCGCAGCGCGTAATCAACGCCGAAGCCGATGTCGGCCAGCCGAGCGAGGATCTCGTGCCCAGGGAACGTGAACGCCCGAGGCATCTCGGCCAAGACGAGGTAGGCCTGGTAGCTGGTCACGGCGCCGTCGTCGTGCGGGGTCACGCACTTGACGAACCGGCGGTTCAACAACCCCAGCGGCCCCCAGCCCGCCCGGTCCTCGACCGGGTCAGTGCGACCACCCTCGTCGAACACGCACGAGCGCAGCACCGTCAGCCGCGCGCGCCCGCTCCCTCGCCGCACCGTGGCGCCGGTGTTGTGCACTGCGGTCGTGCCGTCGAGCTGAGGCTCATTGACGCCGCGAACCGGGGCGCGGCAGAGCCACCACAGCAGTTCAGCCTCCGTCGCCGGCCGGAACGGAACAGCACCGCCGAGTTCCTGGGCCGCGACCCGAGCCCGCTCCCGACCGGCCGCGACCGCAGCCGCCGACGCTGGCCGGGCCGGGAGACCGAGCTGTTCGCCGAGCGCTGCGCTCGTCGCCCGCAGCATGGCCTGGGCACCCTCTTTCCAGCCGTGCCCGGCCAGCGGCTTGGCGAGCCAGTAGCTGCGGCCAAGGACGTCGAGAGTGTCGAGCTGGTCCCATGCGTTATGGACGGTCTCAGCCCAGTGAGGGTTGGCATCCAGGTCGATGCCTTCCAGACAGCGCTGGACGATCGCGTGGGCCTGGACCTGCTCGCACAGCGACGCGATCATCACCTCTCCTCGGAGCGACTTCATCAGCGTCACGGTGCGGTCGTAAAGTTCCCGCAGCTGCCGTCCCGCGGAGCGGGCGCTCTCGTGCGGTAGTACCCGCCACACCGCCCAGGTCGAGCCGTCGACGCAGAACAGCAGGTTGCCCGCCACATCGGTCACCGGGCTGTCCATCACCGCTCCCGAGCCTGGGCCAAGACCATCTGCAGCGACGACACCGGCGCCGACGGCACCTCGACCTCGTCGCGCAGGTGCACGTAAAGCGCGACTCGGGTCCGCTCCGGTCGCGCGGGCCGGTACGCGCGGCGACCGAGAGTGCCAGCTCTCGGGGCAAGGAGGTGCGCGCCGAGGCCCGCGAGCCAGCCGAGCGGAGTGCGCGACTCGATCCGCGCGCGTCGGACAAACACCGCCGACAGCGGCAGCCCCCAGCGTGCCGGGCCGAGCCAGTCCAGCAGCGGCAGCTTCCACACCACCACCAGCAGCACCAGGAACAACGCGCCCTGGGTCACCGTATACGGCCCACCGGGGAGATAGCCGCCGTCGCGGCCAGGCATCCGCCCGAACATCCGCGGAAACCGACGCGAACGAGTGTAAGAGCGACCGACGAGGACGTCGCCGCGGCTCTTCTGCGCGGTCAATGGGTGAACCAGGCGCCGAACATGCCGGCGACGCCGTCGAGGTTGAGCAGGATCCCGAGGAAGATCGCCGCGATCACGCCGTACTTGATCGCCCGGGTGAAGTTCCCGCGGGTGCCGACCAGCAGCCCGATCCCGCCGACGATCGCGGCGAGCAGGATCAGCCGGCGGACGGACTGGTCACCCCAGGCGAGGTTGGTGTCGATCCAAGACTTCACGTCCGCGGCGAGCACGATCATCAGACGTTCTCCTCGGCCTCAGCGGCCCGCGATCAGCGGCGCCGGATCGATGCGGTTGATCTCCCACCGGCCGGCCCGCGCGACGAGGGTCAGCGCGTAGTCGACTGGGGTGCTCTGCCCGGTGGCGTCCCAGGCCGAGGCACGCACAAGGCTGCGGACAGTGGTCCCGTCGGGCGGCCGAGCGGCTTGCCCCGGCTCGAACTTTTCGTGCGTCCGCACCTCAGCCAGCTGCACCGCGGCGAACGGCGCCGGCCTTGGCAGGTCGAGGCTTGCTCCCGGGCTCACGAACCGATCGAGCTGACCTTGCCCCGCCAGGTAGGCGGCTAGAAATCCGGCGACCGACTGCCCGACCGGCCCGGCTGGATCGGCGACCTCGTCGTAGGCGAGCGCGGCGGCACCGAGGGTGCCGGGGCACGCAACCGGTGAGGGCAGCGACGTGGCGACGTAGGTATCACCGGTTCCGGCCATCGCGACCTGCGTACACAGCAGCGAAGCCGCGCGCTTACCGCCCGGCTCCAGCACCAGCACGTCGGCGACCACCACGACCGACCAGATCCCTGCCGTCGGCGAGGTCGCCGAGACGACCGCGGTGTCGACCGGAACCTGAGTACCGGCCGCTCGCTGCGACTTCATCCCCGGCGGGTAGAAGACCTCGAGCCCGGCGGAATCGCCCCGGGTCGCCGAGAGCCAGGAACGCACATACATCTCCGCCCAGCCCTCCGGAGAGGCGGAGGGCGCGGGTGCGCCGCCGTCCCGCATCGGCGGCGCACCCGCTGGCTGGAGCACGATCAGTCCGGTGATCGTCAGCAGCGGGCTGGCCAGCACGGCCAGCCACGCCGCCACCCGACCGGCCCGGCGACTCGCGCCCCGGATCGCGGACTCCGCCTCCGCGTCCGGCAACAGCTCGGCCAGCACTCCTCTGCTGGTTCGGCCGCGACGACCAAGCACGACACGACCTCCTCCGCCAGTTCCGGTTGCTGTTCGAAGGCACGCATGTCTGGACCCCGGTGTGATTCAGCCGGCCTGGGGAAGGTCACGACCCGGATACTCCGCCGCGGCTTCGGCCAGCTGTTCGAACGCGCGGCGGCGGTGACGGGTGATCGTCGGCTGACTCAGCCCAATCAGCGTGCCGATCTGGCGGTCGGTGGTCACGCCGTCCCGTCCGACCGGGTCGCCGAAGTAACGGGTGACCAGGATGGCGGCGGAGTACTCGTCGAGCCGGTCCTGTGCGACCGCCCACGACAGCAGTTCGAGCAGTTCCTCCGAGGCGTCCACCTCCTCCGGCACGGCGGCCAACGGCCGGTACACCTCGTCATCGTCGATGCTGACGATGTCCGCGGCGGCCTGGCTGTGGTCAACGCCGAAGTCCCGCTGTGCGGCGCGCTGGGTTTCCCGCATGAGGTTCGCCGCGACGTGATGCCCCCGCCGCAGCGGGTAGCAGCGGGTCTGCTCCCACAGGTGCCCGATCACGGCCGCCTGGATGTCGCGGCTCTCTTCCGAGGCCGAGACGCCGCCACCGGTGACGCCCCGCCGGACACCAACCGCGCTTCCCGCCGCTCGTGCCGCGCGAACGACGCGTCCGACGATCCCCGGGACAGCTGGCAGCATCGCGTTCACCACGATCTCGGCAGCGGTGACCCCTACGCCACCGGGCGACGCCGCCCGAGTCAGGAGAGCGTGAAGCACCTCGTCGTGACGTGCGTAGTCGCGGCTCCTCAAGACGTCAATCAAGTCGTGATGGGACGTGATCGCTGATAACGCGTTTTCCTCGGCAGACCACTCGCACAGGACTTGGTCGAACCGCGCGACAACGCGGCGCTGCCGGAACTGGGCCTGCAGCATCGTCAGTGGGCTGTTCGCAACGGATCGGGTGGCCATGGCCGGCTCCTTCGCTCGGATGACGAGTTCCGAGCCAGCGTCTGATCTGGCGTTTGCGCCATTCCTGTGTCACGGCCTTGCCCCCGCTGGAGAGCAAGCCGCAATTCACCCGGACGAGCTACCGCTGAGCCTCTGCTGTCGCTCACTACGTCAGTTAGCTCAGGAGATAGCCAAAGTGAGGGCCCGGCAAATTCCCGCCAGGATTCACGGTGTCAGAGCGCAACGTCGTCGAGCATCGACTGCAACGTAGTCATCGCGGCGGCGTGATGGTCCCGATGTTCTCGCTCGTTAGGAGACCGCCGCACGATGCCGAGCTGACCGTGCTGCTCAGCTCTACCGTCTTCCAACTGGATGTGTCGCTCAGCGACTTCCAGGCGGAGCTGCTCCTTCTCCAAGTCGCGTGCGTCGGTCGGAAGGTACGCTCGAGTTTCGGCCATCGTCATTGTGCGGGATCCGACAAGTTTTGTGAGTAGCTCGTACAGGCGTCCGCGCTTCGACCGCCCGACGTGCGGCAACTCGCGCACGATGATTTCGGCCAGCCGCTCCTGCGACTCCAGCGACGCGTAGGTGATCGGGCGGACACCGCGCTCTTCGAGGTCGTACCGCAAGGTGTCGCGGTAGGACAGTAACGCAGCTCGGATCGCCGCAGTTGCTGCGTGTCGGCGTTTCCCTCGTTCGACGCGCTCGCCAACG
The DNA here is from genome assembly GCF_040682155.1 of Amycolatopsis sp. NPDC051371. Classification (NCBI taxonomy): domain Bacteria; kingdom Bacillati; phylum Actinomycetota; class Actinomycetes; order Pseudonocardiales; family Pseudonocardiaceae; genus Amycolatopsis; species Amycolatopsis sp. NPDC051371. Next base: position 89,651 of record NZ_JBFBAG010000028.1, on the reverse strand, counting down.
AAGGGGGCGACGAACACGCTACCGAGCGAGCCGCCGAAAAGCCCGGATACCACGCCGACCCCGATCGAGAACCAATCACTCACACGTCCACTGTAGATCGCGGTGTTACTGATCCGGCGCACCAGGTCGCGCTATCACTCTGGAGCGCAGGCGACGCCTTGAGCGTCGGCAGCTCGGCAGCGACCGCGGAACCCCCCTGTTCGCTTGGGTCGTCCGCACGCCTGATTACCACGACGCTCAGGGTCATGAGGGCTCGTCGATCGGACGACGTCGGCGATCACGCTCTCAGTGTTCTCCCTTTGCCTGATCGTGCTGCTCGTCGTCTTCCAGGCCCCGGACGTGTCGCTGGCCGAGCTCGCTGTCGGCGCGGCAGTTGTCCTCTTGCTCGTACTGCTGACGCTGCGCAAGGTCGGCAAGCGATGAGGACCCGCAACGTCATCGGCCGGCTGGGCCTGGCCGGCATCGCGGAGGTCTTCGCGGCCGCGTTCACACGTCTGCCATCTCAACGGGCTAAACCGCGAGTCTCGCCATCAGCGCCAGCGATCTCGAAATCAGTCTCGCGAGATTCCAGGTCAACCCCGCCGTTCAGTCGCTCGACCGCCGGGAGCACGACCAGCTGCGGGTATGCCGCTACCGTCACCTGCAGTATCCCGTCACCAGCGCGCACGCAGTTTCTTCGCGAACCCGAGCTCGCGCCGTGCGGCCTTCTGCGCCCCAATCAGCCGAAGCGTCCACTGCGCCGCGTCCTCGTTCTGCCGTCAGCTCAGGCGAGTTCTTCGACGTCAGCAGAACTGCTCGCCGAGCGCGTCACGTCAGCTTCACGTTGAGACGCTCCCGAGTCCTCGCCCTAGTAACACTGACCACCACACCCTTACTCCTCAAGTGCGCGAATAACTTCTGGTGCGCGTCGTCAGCGGGGACTTCGAACTTGGTCTCAACATGAGTCTCCAGATAGCTGTATGGCACTCCAAGAGCACCCAGTACACCCGCGACAGCCTGAGCCTCCGGAAACGGCGACACGACGGTCAGAGACCGCACAACCAGATCGACGTCACCTGTGACCGAAGCGATTCGAAGGAGTTGATCGAGAGGCAGCCTCACTCGCCTTTCCAGAGCGTACTGGCCTGCCGCCGCCAGCGCAGCAGCGTCGTTGCCGGGAACGTAAACCTCGAGGTTGTCGATGACTCTGTCCCGCGCGCCAACGGGAATTTGATTGCTGCGAACGAAATTTTCGATGAAATCGCCGACCAGCTCGGGCGTCACGAAGTCAGCGAACCTCGAAGACCTCGCGATCGCGGGACGGATGGCCGCCCACCCCACTTCCCTGAACCTCATGAAGGACTCGAGATCGTCCTTCACGAGGTCGTGTTCGAGCAGAAGCGTGAGGAGCTCACCGCTCTCGGGTTCGATCTCCGACGGCACCAGATAATCGGTAAGGTGCAGACTCTGCACCAAAGTGACTCGGTCAAGAGGATCCTGAATCACGTCGGCGGCATTGAGGACGGCGATGGCGACGTGCGCCCGGTCGTCTTCGTCGCCGTCCGCGGCACCAATGCGCCCCGCAGCAGTGAGCAAGCCGGCGAGTTCTTCGCCGAACTCACCGACTGTCTCGAGATATGCCTTGATGTTCCGAACGCTCGGCTCAAAGAGTTCTTGCGCAGCAAGGTCCCGCCAGCACGACGACGGAACGGCGTCCAGGCGCTCCAGCCGGCTACTCGGTGCGGCCATCGAGATGAGGCGCCGGACCAGGTCGTTCTTCCATGTCTCAGTGACCGTGGTGAGAACTTCGACGAGGGCCTGTGCACCGACAACAGCATATGGAGTCGCGACGTCGTTCTCGGCCGCGTTCAGGTATACGTTCGGGCTTGCCAGACAGAACTCGTAGACATTCGCGTCGGCCCGCAACTGATCGATACTGACATCCTCGTCGATTCCTAGCGCTATTCGCAGGTTTTCCGCAGTGATCAGGTAAAGACGTTCCCGGACAACTTCATCTCGCAAGTCATCGCTGATCTCGGCCAAGCCCGGAAATACGACTCCGGCTTTCTTGACGAACTCAACGACCTTCGCGTTGAGCGGCGCGGGCTGCGCGACGGTGAAGACTTCCATCGCCGGGTAGTTGGCGGCAATGAAGCCGCGCACCCGTCCGTCCAACTCGTACGAGTGGCCAGGATTCGCATCCTTCAGGGCCGCGTCAACAAGGGCCGGACGTATGCGCTCAGGAAGGCCTTCATCGTCGGCCAGCCACATGAAAATCGGTGACCACCCGACGCTGCTCAGCAGGGCAGCCAACCTCGCGGGCTGCGAGCCTAGGTTGAAGTACCGCCGAAGAAGTTTCTGCGCGTCATTGTCGAAGTCACGCGCAACGGATCGCGCGATGTGCTCTACCTGCTCGTCATCCCGCTCGAGGAGGTAGTTCAGCACATCGACGTTGTAGGCACTGGCCGTTCGGATGAAGTCAGGAGGTGCTTCGGTAAGGAGGTTCGCGACCGCCTCTTGACCAGAGAACTTGTAGTCGACGTTCATCGTGTTGGTCTGCGCGTGCTGCACGATGAAGGTGGCGACGTCGACTCCGGAGAACCGGCCGTAGAACTGGGCGGCGTACAACGCGAAGTTTCGATCTAGATATCCATCCATGACCAATTGCCGAGCCAACTGCGACGCCATGGTCTTACCTACGATGGTCGCAAAGTTATCGCCTTGACCGACAGGAAGGGTAAAGCGAGTATTGGCGGCAAGGCCGGCGAAGTCGGCGCCCCGAACGAAGGCAATGTCGGAGTCAAGCTCCTTAATCATCGCTTGGACCTCACGCTCGTCGATGCTGGCCCAGCTGCCAGCGTCCGCAGCCTCCGGAAAGAGCGCCTGGATCCGGCTTTGCTGCAACGTGCCGAGATCGAAATCCGATCCGGCTTTCTTGTCCGTCGATGCCCAGATCGAGATCTCGTTGTTCTCCGCCACCGCACGCCAAAAGTCACAGCTTCGCACTTCGTCTTCGGAATGCCAGACTGTACCTGGGCGAAACTTCACGTATGGCCAGCTTCTGATCTGCCCGTTGGGTGCCTGATCTCTGAAGGCTTGTCCGACCGCAACGAGACGATCACCAAGCTGCTCGGCCACGGGGCCCATCTTCTCGACGCGGATCGTCTTGTCGAGCAGCCCACGTTTCCGCCGATCGAGTCCATCAATGGCTACCTGTACCAGATCTTGACGACGTGCGTACAGAACATCGAGGGCGCTCCCGCGACGAGCGATCTCCTCGAAATCCTTCAGGTGGATGTTCTTGTAGACGACCACTGCGAAGAGGTTGCTCGCGGTCAAGCCCGGGGCGGTCCGGTCGCCGACCAGCAACCGCTGCGCGAAGACGATGTACTCATTGTAAATGTTCTTCAATAGCCGCATGTCCGTGACGTGCTGGGCAACCAGTGTGATGAGGTCCCGGTCGATATCGGTGACCTTGCCCGCTTGCAGCAAGTCGGCTAGGAGTTCGCGGGCGTTGTGGTGGGAGATGAACGGCACGACCGGGATCACGATGTCGAAGAACTTCGTGCGGTTGGCTCGCACCGTCTCGACCTGGGCTGAGTCGCCTTGTCCTTGCTCGGGGTCGAGCCCCAGCTTCTCGAAAAGGCTATCCTTAATTGCGTAGACGAACCGGACCGGCTTCTTTTTCTCGACGCGCTTGGCTGTGTTGTTGAGCAAAGTGTTCAGCTCTCGCAGCGCCTCGAAGATATGTGGATCATCGAATCGGTCGAGGTCCTCGAAGACCACGACCCCGGGCAGCTCCATGTCGAAGAAGTAGACGATCTCTTCCAGATACTCGTCGAAGTACGTCGACGAGCGCTGTGTCAGCTTCACGGCGGCACCCGCCGCTGAGACGTCAGAGACGACGAAGCGGCCGTAGATCACGATCCGCAGGGTCGCGAGCACGACGACAGCGAGACTGGCGAAGCCGACGCCGGACAACACACCGAGCCATCCATTGTGCCCAGGACCAGTGCCGGCGAGGTGGGGCAGCCACCCGAGGAGCGCCAGGGCTCCGGCGACGACGCCGACCACGGCCATCGCCTCGAGCGTCGCGCGAAGCTTGGATAGGGGAACGATGCGGTTGAAGCGCGACAACGGAAGCTTGCGAGGTGACGCTCGGTAGAGAAGCTGCTTGACCAGCTCCTTCTGGATGCGGTTGGTAAGCGTCCTGGGCGCCCCTTCGGCGTCTGGCCCGAGGGTGGAGATGGCGATGCGCAGCGTGTCGGTGCGATCCACCACGAATTCGTCGAGCACGCTCGACTTGCCAGCGCCATAGCGGCCAGTGAGCGCGATGTTGAGGTTCTTCTTCTCGTCAACTGCCTGCCGCAGGTGCCTCAGGTACGTCTCGTGCTGCTCGGCCACATACCCCGGTGCGAGCGTCTGCAGTCTGACATCGGATGACACGGAAGCGTATGGCACGGCGGCGGGCGATGCGTCTCCCGTCGGCTCGTCGTCGGCGTCAGTCATTCGGCCCTCGGCTGCTCGCTGCTTGCTGGCGTCCGGGCGAGCAGGCGCTCGGCGGCCGGCTGCCAGGTACTCCGATCCTGCAACTGGGCCGGAGGCCCTTTTCAGCGACGCGCCGGACCGATCATGTTTCGTTATGATAGAAACCGCCTGGTCAGCCGGATACCTTCACTCGAACGAGTTCGGTTTCAGCGCCCGGCTCTACCGCGAAGGCGGTCGTGACCGTATCCGGTCGGGCGTCTACCAGCAGGCCGAATGTGCGCGAGCGCGGTCCTGGCAGCAAACGCCGTCACCGCTACCCGCCAGTGCGGCCCAACCCGCTCCGCTCGGGGCGGTGCCGAGCGTACCCAACGCCGCCACAATGCCCGTTCAGTCAGCTTCTCCGAGGGGTTGTCGACATCGTCCGGTGGACCGGAGCTGACCGAAAAGTTCACCCCCTGCGCCGCAGTCTCCTGACCTCGACGCGCCAGTGGCTGGCGGAGTCCAGCGCGGTTGGCTGCTGACGACCGGAGCCTTGCGGCGGTCGAAAGGCGTCCCGGATTGCTTCGGCGACGTCGCGATCGATGCGGAGCCAGGCGGGGAACTGGGCTCCACGACGCGACCGCCGCCATCTCCGCGGCGTTCCGTCCGTGACCTTACCTCGGCGAGCTGGACATCAGATGTCTCCGGTCAGCGTGGGCGTTTCGGTCAGCGACGAAAGAGACCCTGAAGGCTGTTCGGTTTTGGGGTCTTCGCGATGGGACTGCGGCGTCGTGAAGGTCCTACCACCAATGACCGACTCTCGGCGCTTCCTGCGCGACGGGCCGTCTGCCGTCGAGCTCGTTTCGTTGATGGGAGACGCCCGGCGGGGCGATCCGGCCGCGCTCCACGCGGTCCTGCAGATCATCGCTGGTGCTCCGCTGCTGCCGGGGGTGGCTCGGCCGCGAAACCTCGAACCTGGCCCGCGCGACGTCGCGTAGGAAGTCCGCCTTGCGGTGCTCGCCGCGCTTCCAGACCATGCCCCGAGCAGGTCCGTTCCTCCACCTGGTTCGCTCCATCGCCGCGAGACTGGCCAACGACGCTCGCCGCGTCATCGACCAGCAGCAGGCGAACCCCGGGTCCCGAGCTTCCCCGGCTTCGCGCGAGCAGCTCCTGCTCGAGGTGATCGCCAGGCCCGGTGGCGATCTCCTCGATCCGGGCGGCCGGATGGAGCGCATCGTGATGGCCCTACGCAAGTACTACAGGAAATCGTGGTGCTCCGTGTAGTGGTGGTCGGGCTGTCGACCGACGAGACGGCCGATGTGCCTTGCCCAGCATCAGGCCCTGGCGCGCTCGAAAGTGGTGTTGTAGGCGGGAGAGCTTCCAGGCGTGGTGGCCGACCAGCCGCTGGACCTGACGGTTCACCCCACTCAGCGGTGCTTGCCGGGAGCGTGCTTGCGGTCACGCACCTTGCTCGGCTTCGCCACCGCCCCGGTTCCGGGGCGTGCCTTTCGCTCAGCATTCCGGGAGCTGGTGGCCGTTCCGGTCGAGCTTGTCGAGGTAAATCACCGAAATGAACCCGCTGCGGCCACCCTGGTCATGTACGTGGTACCAGAGCCGGGAGCTGAACCGCTCCGGATTCGCACCCATGGCCGGCACCGCCTCGGCGCGGTTGTAGTTAAATTTCGGCTCCGTCGTGCTTTTCGCAGTCGGCCGGCAACTGCTCCCCGGGGGCGAGGTCGGAGTCCGGGACCTTGCACGACGGCACCGCCCTCGCGCAGGAAGGCGCGTCCTTCGTCGAAAGGTAGGCCGGACCGGCGGGGTCCGCGGTCAGCCCGCTTGGCCCGATCGCCAGCTGGTTTCGGACGGTGATCATCGCCATCGGTGAGGACGCCGGAGCAGGCTCGTGCCGGATGACTACGATCAGCAGCGCGACCAGGACGGCAGCCCCAACGAGCACCACCAAGGGCACCCAGAGTGGGGTCGATCGTGCGCCGGGCCGCTCCACAGCTCGAGCGTGGTCGTCAGGGTCCGCTTCGCGGGGAACAACCACTTCTGCGGGAACCAGGCGTACGTCGTTCGATGTGGCTGACAATTTTCCGTGGCGAACAAGCAGTGCCTCGGCCTCGTCCTCGCCGATCATCCCCTGCGTCACCCCGGCCTTGAGCACCTTCCGCAGCTTGACGCCGTTCGGCAGCGAGTCATCGTCCTTCCGCAGGTCGGAAACAACGTTTTTGTTGATGCCCACGCCCTCGAAAGTCCGCACCGTGATTCGATTCTCGTCGAACAATGACGCGATGCTCGAGCGGAGCTTCTGCGGCATGTCTTCGCCGCCGTCGGGTTCCTTCATGTCCGTGAGGTGCCCCGCGCCGTCCGCGATGACACAGGTTGTCCAGTCCGGACATCCTGGACGTGCCTGGTCTGCGTTGTCCCAGCTCACGACGCGTCCCGCCGGACAAAAAGGACAAGTTCCGGACACATGGGACACCTCTTAGGCGGGCATTCGACCGGTCCAGAGGTTCCCGAACAAGGAGAGAAGCGATGAAGTCCTCCCAGAACTCGGCTCGTCACGGGAAGAGCCGGCGCCACGCGGCGAAGGTGGCCGTCGTGTCGGGCTGCGCGGTGTGCGCCTTCGCATTCGCCACGCCGGCCCAAGCCGACGGGTTCACCGTCAGCACCCCGGACGGCACCGGCGCCCAGTTGTTGACCGGACCGTCGACGAACGCCGTGATGAGCGGCAATCGCCTCAACGAGAACGCCGCGGTAAGCATCATGTGCTAGGGCTGGTCCGGCGAGGCCGTCGGCCCGCGAGGCAACCACATCTTCGACAAGATCTCGCTGCCGCCGCTCGACATCGCGCACATGCCGTGGGCTCCCCGACGCGTACGTGTCCGGCACCGCCGCGGCGAACCGGTTCACGCCCGGCATCAGTCAGTGCAACACCCCGAGTACGGCCATCGGCTGGGCAGTCGGTCAGTTGGGCACGAACAACGACGACGAGTGGTGCCAGCGGTTCGTACACAACGCATACCTCGCCGCGGGGCTCGAGATCGGTCCGGGTGACGCCGCTGCATTCGCCGCCGCCCATCGGGACGCCCTGCACACGACCGGAACTCCGCCGGTCGGGGCCCTGGTCTACTGGTGGGGCACCCCCGACAACGAGTACGGTCACGTAGCGTTATCACTCGGGGACGGTACCGCCGCGTCGACCGGCGAGCGCGGTGACCACAGCGTCCACGTCCTGACGATCGAAGACCGGAGTGCGACCCGGCCCTACGCGGGCTGGCTGACCGTCGCCTGAGCACTGCTCCGCCCGAGCCGGGTGCCCCGCGCCGTTCGCGGCGAGGGGCACCCGGCTTCCGTTTTTCGTGTTCAAGGTGCCTAGCCACTGGCCACGAAGCGAAGACTCAGCAGAATAGAGGATCTTGTCCATTCACATTGATCACAAGCAACTTCGGCCCCGCCAACATGCCTGACGAGCCCGTCCACGTAAGAGTGAAAATGTTCACCCGGTTGGGAAATAACATCCCTCTTGTGTCTACAGAACGCCACGAGCCACGCTCACGTTCACCTCGGCCACAGTAACGGTTCGTTGTTCTCCAGCGATCATGACCTCAACTGGTAGAGAAACACTCGGCCGGCCGGACCTTTGCACCGACGCAATCGCGACAAGGACTCGGAGGAGCGCGATGAAGCTGCACGCCGTGTACGCACGTTTCTACCGATCCCTAAACTACGACTTCATCCGAGCTTCAGGCGAAGATTACGCGCCTGATCCTTGGGACTGGACCCCCGAAGGCGACTACCCTTTCGTCCGCGTCCGTCTGCGCCCCGACATTACGACGGTCGTAGGCGGCAACGAGTCCGGCAAGACCCAGGTTCTCAAGGCGATCCGCGCCGCCCTTACCGGCCTAGGATATGACCGAAGCGACTTCTGCCGCTACTCAAGATTCTTCGGTGTTCATAAGGATCTGGTCCAACCAGAATTCGGATGCGTGTTCACGGACATCTCCGACGAAGACGTGCCTAAAATCGCGCAGATGACCGGACAGCGTGACCTCGAGTCTGTCGAGCGCGTTGCGGTGTTTCGGATGAACCACACGCCACAACACCGCATCTACGTCCGGCAAGGCAGCACCTGGTCCGAACCGGTTCACGTCAAGAAGCCGTCGAGGCTGCAAGAACTGGGCGTGCCCATCCCGTTCGAGATCGACGCCGAGGTGCCTCTTCCCGACAGCGTTCCCCTCGCCTACATGGTCGACAAGAAGCCGGTTTCGGCCCTAGGCCGTGAACTACTCCGCAACGTGTGGGATGCACTGCGGGAAAATCACACGTGGTTCAACGATGCAACAACCGTCGCCGATAGAGCCAGCGAAATATCGGCGGCGTTTCGCCCGCTTCGCAGCGCAACAGCCGAGGAGATCGAGGCCTACGACCTGGCCTCAGACCTCCTTCTGGAGGTCGCAGGGCTGGACCGCTCCCTTTTCGCCGAGCTGCAAACGGCGGTGAAGACAAAGAACGGCTACGCCAACAGTATCGTTGACACCATTAACGCCGAATTGGCCAAAGCGCTAGACTTCCCGCACTGGTGGTCCCAGGATTCCCGGTTCGAACTGTTTGTCTCTCTGTACGAGTACGACCTTGTCTTCATGATCCGCGACCGAACCGGCCGCACCTATGGGTTCGACGAACGAAGCGATGGCCTGAAGTACTTCCTCAGCTACTTCGTTCAATACCTTGCTCACGTACCGAAGGAAGACGGAGTTTCTGAGATACTCCTGATGGACGAGCCGGATCGGTTCCTCTCCTCCTCTGGGCAGCAGGACCTACTGCGCGTCTTCGAGGACTTCGCCGACCCCAAGGACCCGGGCAAGCCTCCAGTCCAGGTCGTGTACGTTACTCACTCCCCCTTCCTCATCGACAAGAACGAGGCCGACCGGATTCGCGTTCTGGACAAGGGCGAGTACGACGAAGGTACTCGCGTCGTGACGAACGCTTCAGCGAATCACTACGAGCCGCTCCGGTCAGCCTTTGGTAGCTTCGTCGCCGAGACTACTTTCATCGGCAACTGCAACCTGATGGTCGAAGGACCGTCCGACCAAGTGCTCCTGGCTGGTGCATCACGTTGGCTGGGGCGCAGAGGCGTTGCCGGACGAAACCGTCTCGATCTGAACAAGATCACCCTCGTGCCTGCAGGAGGCACGCCACACATCCCTTATCTGGTCTACCTCGCACGTGGCCGTGACGTCGAAAAGCCGCCGGTCATCGTGCTGCTGGACAACGACAAAGACGGAGACGAAGCCTGCGCCGCACTCCAGAACAGCGGCGTATACAAAGCCCAGCTGATCGAAAAAGACCTCGTGCTACAGCTCGGCACCGGCGAGCTGATCGACCTGGCAACCTCGAACCCTCTGGGGATTTCGGGAATCGAAGACATCGTCCCGTTCGAAATCGCGGTCGCAGCAGCCGACGCCTACTGCCGTGAATTCGTTCCTGAGATCGACGTCGCCACCCTGGCGATGACCGAAAGCACTGTGTGGCCGTCCACAACAGATACAGGCAGCGAGAGCTCACCCTCCAGGAACAAGGGCTTGCTGAAGTACCTACAGCACACCATTGCAAACCTAAGTGGCGACGAGCGCTTCCACCTCGACAAGGTGGCGTTCGCCCGAGCCGTCGTCGACGTCCTCATGGGAATCAACACCAAAGCCGCAATACCCGAAGCAGTCCTGCAGACAGCTCATGAAAATTTCGCACTATTGCTCAGCGTTCTGGCGGTGAAGCAGCGGCGCGCCGAAAGACTCGAAGCTGTCGAAAAGATTTCTAGTCGCATTAACCGGATCAAACGCGACTTCACTCGGACCCGGCCCACGGCAGCGCGGCGCGAAGATGTGCTCTCGCTCATCGAGGAGATCCACAGCCAGCTCGACAACAGCAGCGAAGCCGAAGACGTCCGTGCCGAGCTGAGCACGTGGGCGCAGAGATTCGCCCTCGCGGAGGATCCCCGCGGCCAGGTCGACGACTTCGAAGGCCTGCTGAAAGCAGTTCGATCCTTGGCCTACAAGGGAGTACGCAAGTCTTCCGTACCGGATACAAATTCCAGGTTACCGTAGGCCGGCCGCTACAGCACGGGCCGGAGCTGAGCCACATGTATCGCCCGACGCAGTCAGACTTCCACGGAAGGGAAGATCCGCCTCCGACCAAGTGCTTGACACGCAAGAGATGACCTAGGTCATATACACATCTTCATAGGAAGCCCAGGAGTACAACCGTGTCAGAGGTGCAATACAAGGAAGACGGAGATAATCGAGTACTTCGACACGTCCTGTGTCTCCTATGGGAACAGCAGTGCCATTCATGTCGAGAATTCAAAAGCTACCTCGATCTGCAGATTGACCACATAGTCCCCAAGACCGCAGGAAAAGAAGAACTTTCTCGCCTAAAAGAAGAACTCGATTTACAGGCTGACTACAACGTTCACGCCCTCTACAATCTTGCACCCATTTGCGGGACATGCAACAAGACAAAGGGTAACCGCAACTTCACAGCGACCTTTCTTCTGAAAATGACAATGACCAAATCGATGCGCCTTGCCCCCAAGGTCGCCCGACAGGTGTCGAAATTCGGAGATCCATCGAAGCTCGGGAACGCTCTGCTTGAAGCTACAGAAGTTGACCTCGAAGACACTGAAACTCGTGAAACTTTTGAACAATTCGCCCCGGCGGTCATCCAGAGACTTGCCGAACTAGGGGAAGACGGGGTCGATTTTTTTACATTCAGGACTGAAGAAGTCGAAGTCGGCGACAGGCTGCAGCGAATCAAGCTTCGCCTAAACGAGCGCGCCAGAAGGACGATCGTCATCCTTGAGGAGATAGCGGGCGGGCAACTAGCAGAAGCACTAATTACCCCGTCATCCGCCCTTCTGAAGGAAATCTCATCGCATTCCACTTATGAATTCGAGGCCAGCGAGCAAATGGGGGCACCGGACGTAGAAAGCGTCGATCTCAACTGGTCTGAGATCACCGTTGATCGTGTCGATTTCGAGAGTCTCCACCCGGCAAATATCGATTTCGCATTTTCGGGGAGATTCGAGGCCGCGGGTAGCACCACCATTGCTCGCGATAACATGCTCGACGGCGCCCTGGAGTACGTCCAGGGCGATACCACGATTACTGGCCGATTCGAGTTCAATCTTTCCTGGTCGCCAGGAAACCAAGCCGGCCAGTTCGAATTTGACGACGTAGTCATTGAAGACTGGGAAGCCGACCTTTCAATCGAAGGAGGCAGCTATCAACAATGCAATGAAATTGTCGATCCAGAGCTACCAGAAGAGCCTGATTCCCCCCCTGCTTAGTGGCTAATGCCAAGCTTTCAGCATCTCAAGCGACCGTGAAGCAGCCCCGAGCGAAGTCGCTCAGCCGTTCGACATCAGATCGTCCAATGACTCGGCCGCGAGGAAGATCTGCGTCGCCTCCGGTCTTTGCCGGCTTGCCGGGCGCCCGGCCAACCCATACCGGTGCCACGCGAGACGCACCGGAGAGGATCAGCAAGACCGGCAGCACGGATCGGCCGCGACCACTTGGCCGGAGTCGGAAACCCGCTACTCCTCATCTCTCCAGCTCCAAGGCGTCGCGCTGGTCAGCTACGGCCCATCTTCCCCCAGTCCGTCATCCGGTGCCACGATTGGACCATGCACACGCCGGGCCGACCTCCGCGAGATCGTCGCGCTGCCCGGAGACGGAGGCCCCCACAGCGGTGACGACCTGATCCGGTATGAGCGCGTCCGAGCAGTTGTACGCTCGTGGCAGCGGTCACGCGCGGAGCAGCTGGGTCAAGGTAAGCCCGGCGACCTCGTAGCGGTCGGGGAGCAAGTGCGCGGGGATGGGATCCAGCCCCATGTCGTCGGGCTCCGTAACGAAACCGAATTCTATCACCTTTTCGAAGCTCTTACGCAGGTGAGCGGCCACTCGGTACGCGTCCGGCTCGGTCAGGTCGTCCGATTCGAAGACTTCGGCGATGGTGAGCTTTCGCAAGGCGTCGAAGTCCTCCTTCCGGTCTTCGTGGTAAGCCCGGACAGCGCGCTTCCGCAGTCGCTCCAGCTTCGGGAACCGCCAGTCGTCGCGCTCTTCGCGACATTCGATGCGCAGCAGGAGGAAGTCGCATTCGGTCAGCTGCCCGTCGGCACCGTGCAGCCGCCCGTCGCTCACGTGCAGAGCGGTTCGTGAAGCCGTCGGCAAGTCGTTCACGATCGCGAGATAGCCGGGACGAAGAGGATCCCCACCGCCACCCGGGGACGTCATGGCCTGGTGGACCGCGAGGACCGGGCGCTCGTCTTGGGCGTCGAGCACGGTGTTGATCCCGGTGGTGATCTTCTCTGCCACCGCCGCCGCGACGGACAGCGGTGGGCCGATGAGCGAGGCCAGCCCGCCGGCGAGGCTGACCGCGGTGTCGAGCGGGCTGCCCGTCGAGACCCGGTAGAGCTCGGCTTCGAACTCGACCATGCCGCCGGCGAACGGGATGAGCGGTGTCATCGGGTAGTTCAGGAAGGCACCGGGCGCGCCGGGCGAAGCCGCCTGCTTAGTGAATTTGGTGAACGAAGTGTCTTCGCTGCCGAGGAAGGTCAGCGTCACACCACCGTGCAACGCCGGGAAGTAGTTCTTGCCCCACTTCTTCTGCTTGGCGAGGAACCCTTCGACCAGCCACAACCGGAGGTATCCCTCGCCGGCGTCCACCGGGATGCCATCGGGATCGGGGAAGAACCGCACGGTCGCGTGCTCCGCGTTGGCCGACACCCAGCTCTTGACTCGATCTCCCATCGTGGTGGCCGGCATCAGACGTCGTTCTCCTTCGAAAGGTGGTTAGCACGGTAAAACAGGATCGTGTCGAGGTCGGCCGACGAAGCACTGCTCGCCCCTTGCTTGGACGTGGCGATCAGTGACCGGACCCGGATCGCCACATCGAAGACCTGCTCGGCCACCGGACGTGCGGCGGTGTCCGTCAGTTCGTGCCAGAGCAGGTCGGCGACCTCGGCGGCCAGAACGTCCGGCAGGGGCGGAACGATCAGCACCACATCCACGTCATTGTCCATCGCGGTGAGCGCGCAGCGGATGAAGTCTTCACGCATCTCATCGAGCGGTCTCGGTCTGTCGTCCACCGGTTCGGCCTGGAGCACGAGCATCGTGGTGGGTAGCTCAGTCAGGACGTCCAGGTCGAGCAGGGACTCCCGGTTGACGGCCCGCCGGCTTTCGGCGGACGTGTCGCGCGCCGACGGGACGCGGACAAACGTTCCCGAAGAAGTCCGAACGGGAACGCCGACGATGTGGAGTAAACGCTGCCCCTGCACCGCTTGTGGGTTTCGGCGACGTTCGAGGTGCGCTGGGCCGTGGAACACCGCGCTCCATTCGGCCCAGGTCACGGTTTCGACGTCGCGCCGTTCTCCACGGTGTAGCCGGACCACGAGCGGTCGGGCACGCCCGGACGGCTGCCCGCGACCGACCCACTGCTCCCACGGATGCCCCTGCAACTCGCGATCGACATCCAAGGCGACGATGTGAGGAAGCCGGTTGCCCAGTGGCCGGGACAGGGTGACGTCCATGCGGCCGAGCGGCATCGGAAGATGTCGATCGGGCAGCCGATACCGCCCGAACACCGTCAGGCCGCTGAGTCGTCGCCCGGGAATCGGCCGACCGGGGGGTCGAGGATCCAACTGGTCGAGCCGGAACGACCGTCCGTTGGTCAAGTCGGCGCTCGCCGTCGGGGAGCGGCGGATCCTGATCGTGTCGATCATGAAGTCGCCGAGGTACTGGAGCCCGAGCCAGGTGATCAAGAAGATCGCGAGCACGAGCAGAACTTGCAACAGTGGGACGGATCCGGGGGCGGCCACGCGGAACGCAGCGACCGTCAGTACCCCCAGGAGTTCGATGACGAGAACCGACTGCCCAGGTGGCCAGCCGGGGGTCGAGACAAGCCGCGTCAGGAACCGGCGCGCGTCACGCAGCCGGACGCGGAAACCGGACTTGTAGACGGTGAAGGCCGTGACTCCCTCCGGGGAAGTCTCCGGCGAGTCGAGAGGCGTGCTGATGGAGGTCAGTCCGAGCGACTGTTCGATACGGCGTTTCGCCAGCGCCGTCCCGCGCTCGTCTCCGCAGGTTTCGAACAGCGCTACCGCAAGGTGCAGCAGCTGGATGCTGGACGCGGACTCGGGGCGGCTTACCTCGCCGGCCATCAGCGCGGCGGTTGCCTGCGCCCGATCCGCCGGCGGGACGTCGGGAAACTCTTCGAATTCGGAGCGGATCGCTGCCAGCTCCCACACATCCAGGTGATCCGCTGGTTGCCACTTGCCGTCGTCGGGCGGGGGAAGCAGATCGGGCGCGCACCGCCACTGCCCGTAGCCTGTGCCCAGTTTCGCCAAGTTGGGCTCGGCTCCCTCGACCAGCCGCAGAACCAGCCATGCTTCGTCTCGTACACGGGGTGTTCCTTCTCGCGCGAGCCGGTCGACCGGCGCGAACTCGGTGGTCCGTTCCCGGCGGCAGAGCCGCAACAGGGCCAGCTCGCACAACTCCAGGGTGCGCGGGTCGCCGCCGTCGTGCGCGGCACGGTTACGGTAGTCCCTCAACAACGAGACGGCTTGGCCGACTTCACCCTGCGCTTCGAGAGCGTCCGCCGCGGCGACCACGGCTGGCCGGCTCAAACCGCAATGTAGCCAGCCGACCACCGCACGCTCTGTGGTCCGGACGGTCAAGCCGGGCAGTGAACTCGGCACCCGGTGGCAAAGCTCGTAGTCGATGGTTGCGGCGACCAGCCGATCGGCGTCCACGTCGAATCCGCTGGACCGCGCGACCGCTTGCCTTCGCCAGAGCAGCCACTCGGCTTCGTCGACCCCTTCGCCGCCGCGGAGCGCGATGACCAGCCGTACCAGCCGGGCCCGATCCCGCAGTCCCCGAGGCGGCACCCAGTCCGCCCAGTCCGGCCCCAGGTTCGGCTTTTCGGTCAGTTCGACGGCTCGCTGCGCCAGTTCGGCGGCGCTTGCAGGGGTCCCACGCCGCAGCAGCAGACCGCATCGAAGGATCAACGCCTGCGCGGCGATCTGTGGCATCTGATGCTCGCTCAACTCGGCCAGCAGCGACGCGAGCGCGTCGGGCTGGCGTGGTGCTGCCGCGGCTGCTTCGGCCGCGGCCATGACCGCCCCGGCGAAGACGCTTTCCCGCGCCAGGTCGATGAGGTCGGCCCAGTCGACGGTGCCGGGATCTGCGCCGGCTGCCGCCGATCCACAGATCGCCCGGACCGTCAAGGCTCGCCGTTGCCGGGGATCGGGATGGCGAGCCGCGTGCTTGAGCACAGAGGACCACAAGGCCTCAAGGCTCGAGGGCGAACCGGGCCCCGCGAGCTGCACGGTCGGGTCTTCCGGTTTGACAACCGGCTGCCAGGCGTGAATCTGTGCCGACGCCCGGGTCGCGAGCACGGCCGCGAGCAGGTTCGGTCCTTTCCGGCCACGTCCAGCTTCACCAGCAGCGACGCGCGCGGCCACCTGGGTCGCCCAGCCCCACTCCCCCTCGGCCAGGACACGCCTGTCCACTTCGTCCCACAGCGCGGCGGCCTCGGCGATCGGCAGCATCCGCATCGCCGCCTCGACGACCTCCGAGGGGACCTCGCCCAGGCGGCTCTCCTGGATCACCCCCACCGCGTCCCGTCCGAGGTCGCTCTCGTCGAACGATGGATCGTCGCCCAGGGCGCGCCGCATCCGTTCCCGGATGTGCTCGTCAATCTCGATGACCCACGGGCGGTCGCCGTGACCTCCCGGACGGAGACGTACCCACTCCTGGCCGGCGAGCATGTCGAAGACCATTCCGGGGTCGAGATCCAGCCGTCGCAGCGCGGGCGCGATCAAGGTGCGGTCGAAGGTGCCGAACGCGACGGCGACAGGCAGCGCGGCGACCGCCGCCGGTTCCATGCGTGGGATGATCCGCCGCTCGATATACGGGTCACCGGGCGCGTTGAGCAGCTCCTCGGGGTCGACCGCCGGATCGGTTCGCACCCACGTCGAATAACTCTCGAGGTCGAACGGGTTGAAGCGACCGGTTCCCCGGACGGACGACCGCTCCAGAACGGCCGGGAGCAATTCAACGGACACCTCACGAATCGTCGCGAAGCGAACGGCTTCTTCTTCGGTGAAGCCCGCAATGGCCAGGACATCCAGGTACGGGCGTTGCCGCAGCGCAGGACTCGCCTGCTGATCGGGCCCGGGGACGAGCCCCCGCCGTCCGGCGAAGACCACCCGTGTGGACGGAGCGAGTGCGTGCAGGCGTTCCAGCAGTTCGAAGGTGCGGTCGATGGCCGGCGCGGTGGTGCCCGGAGCGTAAAGCTTGGCGAGCTCCTCGCAGGTGTCGAGCACCAAGACGACCGGTGCGCCGATGCCCTCGACCAGCGAGACGAACCGCCGGATCGCCTCGTCGATCAGCCTTGCCGTCCTGGCCGGGTCGGGAGCCTGCGTCGCGAACTCCTCGTGCAGCGACACAGCGACGTCGTGCACGGATCGGTAGTAATGCTCGGTGTGCCGCGACGACGCGAACCCCACGAGCTGGTCGGTGAGGGCGACGAGCAGTTCGACGGGACGCTGCTCGGGATACCGCGGGTCGAGGTGGTCAAAGTCGATCCTCGCCACGGGGAAGACCGGAAGCCCGTGATCCCGGGCGAACTGGCCGGACGCGAGGTATCGCAGCACCATCGTCTTGCCGACGCCTGCCTCGCCTCGCAGGTGCAGGGCCCAGTTGGCGCTGTCCTCCGTGATCAGCTCTCGCAGTGAGGATTCGATCTCTGCGCGGCGGAAGTAGCCGCGCAAGTGGTCGAGGTCGTCGCGTGCGCGGTAGTCGCGATCGAGCCGCCACTGAGCTCGCGTCACCGCGCTGTCGAGAGACCCGCCGATCACGTCGGCCACGGCCTTCGCCGCGGCGATCGTCGTCGCCGCTGACGCGCCGTCGCCCCGGTTAATGAGGTCCTCGACGGTTTCCAGGAGCGCCCGGCCGGAGGAGTCCTCCTGGAACCGACGCACTCGAAGCCACAGACGTACTTCAGGATCGTCCGACGATTCCCGATCCACCAGAGCGCAGAAGCTCCGGTACTCCTCGTTCAGGCCGCTGGCGCCCAAGCGCTCTCTGAGGTGGTCACCGATCTCGCGCCGACGGCGGGCCCGGACCCAAAACGCCTCCTGGGGCTCCCCGGCGTCCGA
The DNA here is from genome assembly GCF_040682155.1 of Amycolatopsis sp. NPDC051371. NCBI lineage: Bacteria > Bacillati > Actinomycetota > Actinomycetes > Pseudonocardiales > Pseudonocardiaceae > Amycolatopsis > Amycolatopsis sp. NPDC051371. The sequence continues at coordinate 71,983 of NZ_JBFBAG010000028.1, read as the reverse complement.
CGACGTGATGCCGACCTCCACGAGTCCCGCCTGCACCAGCCGAGCGATGAATTCCTTATACCCGTTCGGATTTCCGAGGGAAAGCCTGGTCGCCAACGCCTCGGTCCACCGTGGCAGCAAGCTCACCCGGCACAAGGTCCGGTCGTCGAATCGCCGCAGCGCCTGGCTGTGGGAGTTTTCGCGCAGGCGAGCGAGCCCGTCGAGCAGCGCTTCGCTCAGCTCCTCGGTCACGGGTAGAGCTCCAGGTAGCTCGTCCACGCGGCCTCGTCGTCGGCGGCGACGAACATTTTGGTCTGAGCGAGCAGTTCGGCGACTCCGTAGAAGTTCTCGTCTCGGACCGCGGTCGGCTTGCCCTTCAGGAGCTGGAACGCCGTCGACAACAAAGCACGCGGTGCGTCCGGGCGCGCGGCGTAAACCGGCCGGAGCTGCTCGGGCTCGCTGTACAGCTGGGCGGGGTGCAACAGAACCCACTGGAAGCCGACTACCGCTTCGTCGGCTGTCAACGGCCCCAGCGGCGGGAACGAAAATCCCCGGGTCGAGACCATGCGTTCGTGGAAAGCCTTCACGCTCAAGCCTTCCGGGGTACCGACGGACGATGTGAACGCCACCGAGGCCCCGCCGAGCCCCCGCTGGCCGTACATTTCGAGATGCTGCAGCAGCTCGCTCGTCACGCCCCACCGGTGAATGTCGTCGGCCAGGAGCACCAGCCGGGAGTGCGGGCCGAACGGGTCGCCGAGCGTCCGAGCCGCATCGGCCAGCGCGGCGAAATCGGCGGTGAGCTTCGTCTGCACCACTCCCCAGTCGGGCTCGTCGGCGTCCTTGACGAACCTCGCGCAGGCCTCGCGGAAGGCGAGCTCCGCTTCGTAGCGGGTGTCCGGAGGCGGATCGGTGTCGTAGTGGCCTTCCAAGGTCTTCAAGCGCGGCACGACCATTTCGGCTGCCGAGGTCAGGAAGCCGATGTTGCTGAGGATCTGGCCGAGGAGGTCCTTCAAGGTCTTGGGTGGGTCCGTCCTCGGATAGGGACCGAGCAGCAACGGGAGGTGCCCACGCAGGAGGAGCAGGTACCCCAGTTCACGCAGGAGCCGAGTACCGCCGAGGCCGGAAATGTCGCTTCCGACCGCACCGAGCACACCGATGCGGTCCGCGTCACGATCGGTGACGAGCCGGTCGACTTTGTCCAGGATCGCCGTCCGCCCGATGAACAGCGGCGATTCGCGGAGCTTCAACCGGGTCGCCAGATCCACCACCCCGCCGGCGCGCTCCGGATCGATGGGGCGGAACGTGGCTGGCACCGAATCGGCGATGTACAGCGAAGGCATCGCCCAGTCGAGCTGGTCGGCGCTATTAGACGACATCCGCAGTGCCGCGCGCCGTCCCTGCGCAGCCGCCGTCGCGAGCGGGGTGCCGTCCCCGATCGCTCCCACTAGCCGCCGGGTGTACAAGCGGCACGCTTGCTCGCTGACTTCCCCCGAGACCGCGGACACGATCGGGATGCCGCCCTGTACGAGCTGCGCCGCGAGCGGGCCGCCGTCGGACGTCGCGAACGAGCCGGTGCCGCACGCGCTCAGCACCACCGCGAGCGGGCGGTGGGCGCCGGTCAGCGCCGGTGCCAGCATCTCGGCCGTCACGTGGCGGTCCCGCCCGAGCTGGATACTGCCCTCCCCCGCGACATACGCCCCGTGGGCCACGATGTGGACCAGATCGGGGTTGAAGACCGCGCAGGTGTCCGCCAGTCCGTCCAGGCCCTTGAGCTGCACGGCTTTCGACGAGCACACCCCTTCCGCGTCGAACGCCCGCAACAGGCCCATGAACATCGCACCTGGGCGGATCGTTTCGTCGACGGCCGATCCGCCCATCGCGAACAGCACCCGAGGCGTCCGCTCCACGGTGACCACGTTGTCCACTTCGGCGGGCACCAACCGGGTGATCGCGATCAGCAGCTCTGTGTCACCGGCCAGCGGAGCGGTGTCGTGGTGCATCGCCTCCCACACCAACCGATGCAGATCCGCCTGATCCACGTCCCAGCGCAGGCCCAGCTCGACGCCGCCTGCGGCCCGGATCTCCGGAAGCTCACGCAGCTGTGGCCACACCGGCCCGAGCAGGGCGGTGAACAGCCATTTTCCGTAGTCTTTGATGTCTCCGCACGCCGGTGTCCGACTCCGGATGCGGCCGAGCAGCCCAGCGGCGTCATCCACACCCGTGGGGACCCGCTGGGCTTCACCGTCGACTTCGATCTTTTGGGCTGGCATCTCGTAGACCGCCTCGAGCCCGGCTCCGCGGACCTCGATCAGCCAGCCGGCCGGAGCCGCCGGAACGACGTCCACCACGATGCGAGGGAGGATCACGCCACATCCCCGGCCCGGAGCAGGTTCTCGGCGAGGCGGCCTGCCAGACCCGATGGCAGCTCGCGCGCACCGTCGGCGAGAAGCCCGGGCGCGCCGCTTTCGACCAGCTCGGCCAGCAGGTTACCGTGCAACGAGACCAGGTCCTCCTGTGTGGCGATCGTCCGGTGCCGTCGCGCTGCGGCCGCCAGCAGCAACCGGGGCGAAACGCGCTCGTCCTTCGGCGAAATCACCCGGTCCTCCAGCCCCAGTTGCCCGGCCCAGCCCATCACCCGTCCCGTTTCTTGAACCACTGACGGATCCGCGAGAGCGCGGAGTGGGCCACCGCCGAGAGGGAGCTCGAGTAAGGCGTTCGCGACATCGGGCAGCGCGGCTAGGTGAGCAGCTGTTTCTCCCGCGTCCTTCACCTCGAGCCGGCCCGATGCTTCGTCCGCACCGAACAGCGGCTCTTTCGCTCCCAGGCTCCGAAGCAGTTCTCCGAGCAAGGCCAGCCGGACCAGCGGAGCCGGATACGTACTTTCGGCCTGGAGCATGAAGCTGTCGGGACCGTACTGCAGTTCTTCGACCGGCCACAGTGCGGCCGGTCCGAGCATTACCGCGGCGTAGGCGTCCGCGAACACCTCGGTCGACCATGCCTTCCACTTGCTTTCCAGCGCTTTCGGAACTGCCTGGGCCAGGGAAGCGCGGACCAGGCCGGTCACCCCGAGGTCGTACTCCAGGTGATGCCCCGTCTCGTGGGCGACCACTGCGAGCCACCAAGCTCCCCGAACTGCTCCTTCGGGAAGCGAGATGACCGGCACCGGCAGCTCAGAGATCAGCTCGTCCACCAGTTCGTCTCCGGTGAGCTTCAGCTCACTCGGCACCGAGCAGCGACGGAGCACGTGTCCGTCGGAACGGTCGTCGATGAAGCACAGGGGTCCGGTTGGCGGGGCGCTGAAGGCCCGCGCGAACGGCTCCCGCCAGCAGCTGAGGGTCACCTTGTCGGCGGACGCGAGGAGTTCGGAGTATGGATGTCCGGTGAGCCGCTGGTCGTACTTGGCCGCGTACCACTTCAAGACGGCACGGACGACTGCGGTGCACCGATCGATCTTCCGGCAGCGCGCGTACTCCGCGCCCGCGTCCATTTCCTGCGTCTCCTGAGCGGCGGCGATTCGGTCGAGTACCCCGAGCAGCACCGTCTCCAGTACGTCGAGGTGGCCGGCGAAGGGACGGAAAAGGAGGCGCCCGCGTCGGTCGGCAACCCAACCGACGACTTCGTCGCGAGCGGCCGCGATCGTCGCCGCGCAGCGCGCCGTCCGTGCCCGCAGGCGGTCGGGGGTGACCGCACCGGCGAGCAACGACGAGGCCGGAATTGTCGACTGAATGTCCATCGCTCCCTTTGGTCGCTGCGCCGCATGCCGGGGTTACACCCCTCAAGTCGGCCGAACGGGTGATTTCCGAGCGAGGCGAAGAAGGGTTGTCACCGGCGGTCACGCCTCCCTCGTACCTGAGATTGCCGCCGATGAGCTCGTTCTGCCACCGCGCCGAATGTGCTCTGAGCCGTGGGCGGAGCCGGCAGAGAAGACGCTGAACTGCGTAACCCCAGCAACCTTGACGATCGTCCGTCAGGTAGTAGTCGCAATGATCATCGAAGGAGGGCTCGTGGGTGATTTAGACAATCGCGTAGGACGGCTCGACGTCGAGGCTGACTACGCGGCCCGCACTTTCGACCGCGCGAACTTCAGGTTCGAACAAGCCAACGAAGAGCAGGACAGGTTCGAGCACTTGCGAACGGCCGCAACCGCACTCAATGCGCTCGGGAACCTCAGGCTCGCCCAAGCGATGCTCTTGACCAGCGACAACAGCTGATTTGCCCAATCTAGGCGCAACTCGGGAAGGAGAGATATCGGTCGTCGGAGTCGCTCACCGTACAAGGTCCCGGTGGTCCGGCCGGATCCGCGACCTTGTCATACCCGAGATGGCGTCCAGACGGCCGGCCGCTTTCCAGTGGCGGAGGACTCTACGGCCGTAGTTGTGGGTATTGGCCACTCGGTCGAGTTCGGCGCCGGTCGGGGTTCGGCCGTGTGCTCGTTCCGTTAGGTAGTGCTCCCACATGCGTTGCTCGGCGGTCGGTGCCGGACCGTCCGAGACGTCTGCGAGTCGCAGTCTCGGCGGAGTCTCGGCGACAGGTTCGTCGGTCTCGTTGTGGGCCTCCCGGCGATGGCGGAGGGCTCGGTTGAGGAGTTCCACCGCTAGGAGCAGGGCCAGGGGTGGACTGGCGGCGACAATGACGCCGAGAATGGTCTGGTTGTCGGTCGAGCCGATGTTTGCGCACAGCGAGAGCGAGATCCCGAACCCGAACGCCGTCCACGCGATACGGCGGCCGGAGTCTCGCCCGGCCGTCCACAGCTCCACCGTTGCGATCGTAAGCAGGCCGTCGACGATCAGTGGCCAGATCGCCGCCGTCGTGGTGTCGGCGCCGAAGCGAAGAGCGAACGTGCGGCCGTGCCGGTAGGACGCATACGCCGCGCCGAGGGCCACCAGGGCGGTGCAGGCACATTGGACGACCAGGGAGAGCTGCCATCGCTGTGGTCGGGTCATGACGCACCTCCGAGGGCAGGTTTGTGAGCGAGGGGGTGGGGCTCGCCGGTGAGCGCGGCCAGTGCGGTGGCCACGTCGTGGAGCGAGGCTTTGACATAGGTCACCGTCGCGCTGTCCCCCGCATCCGAATGCCCCGCGTAGGCGTGCGCAACGCCGTAGCCGAACCGGCGCTCGACCCAGGTCAACGTGGTGTGCCGGAGCCAGTGGGTGGAGATGTTCTGCGTGTGCACCGACGGGACATGTCGGCCGATCCGGTCCCAGAGGTAGTCGTAGCGGCGTTTGGTGATCGGCTCTCCCGTGCGGTACCGCAGCAGCGGCCCGTCGGGGTGGGTTGCTCCGCGCTCGTCGGCGTGCGAGACCAGCAGTCTCATCAACGTCGGTGACACCGGCTGGAACCGGCTCGTGCCGTCCTTCTCCCGCAGGTAGACGAGACACTGGGTCTCCTCCAGGTCTCGCCGCCGCAACCCCAAAGCTCCCCCACGCCGGCACGCAGTCTCGGTATGCAGCCTCAGCAGGAGCGTGTCGAGATACGTGTCGTCTCCCGTCTCGGCTGCTGCGGCGTTGATCTCGATCAGCTCGTGGTCAGCGAGCGCCCGCCGCGGCGACGGCAACCGGCGGGGTTTGGCCACCTTCAGTGCTGGGTTCTCGGCCTCGGTCAGGATCCGGTCGGCGACCGCATGCCGGTACAGACAGCGGACCGCGGCAATGAAGTTCTCCGCCGCGTTCCGCCCACCGCGGGAGTTGCGCCGCACCACTGCCTGCGCCCGGGACTCCTCGGCCAGCTGCTTGATCTCCGACGGCGACGGCTCATCCAGCCGCCGACTCCCCCACTCCGCCTCCAGACGACGCCAGTAGGAGGAGTACGAGCGTGCCGTCGCCGCCGACACCGCGCGGGCGACCACCGGGATGTAGTCGGTGAACGTCGGAACCTGCGGTCGCTCCACCGGTTCGGTGAGTAGGTCGGCAGGGGCGATGCCCATCTTCGACAACAGCAACCGGGCCGCGTCCAGTTCCATCTGGCTACTGGTCATCGCCACCACCTCCGGTCAGGGAGGCGTGGTAGCCGAGGATCATCTGGTCCAGGGCCGTCAACGGGTGCACGACCAGGACACCGTGCTCAGGGTCGGCTACCAGCAGGACGTCGTCGCCGGCGGTCACACCGCACAACCGTCGCAGCGCGACAGGCAGCACCACCGTCCGGCGCGTACCCAACCGGAACACGCCGCCGGGGTCAGGCTTCATCACCACCGAGGTCGCCACGCCGGTCGCTGCCAGCCGCACCGACGCCGGCCAGCCCAGCAACCTCAGCAGAGGCCGCACGCACACGCGGCCGGAGGCGTCGATGCGGGCGATCGCGTAAGCCAGACCGCACCGGGATCGATCGGGCGGTGGTGTCGGCAACGGCAGCGGGACCGCGACCGGAGCCAACGGCGCCAGCAGGCCCTCGATGCTCGCCCCAGGGATCACCGGAGCTACGAGAGCGCTCACGTTGACCACCTCGACCGGGTGACACGAGGCTGCAACGCAAGATGCCGACCACCGAAACCGGTGATCGGCGTGCCGTGAGAGGATCCGTGAAAGTTCACCACTTTTGGTGTCCGAGGGGGGACTTGAACCCCCACGCCCGTTAAGGGCACTAGCACCTCAAGCTAGCGCGTCTGCCATTCCGCCACTCGGACCTGCTGAAGAAAGAGTATACGGCTCCTCCGCACCCTCCTTCAGGGGGGTCTGGATCGATGCCTCCGACGGCTCTGGCATCATCGGCGAGTTTCGGGCTGGCTGCATCGATTCAGCTCGGCCTCGGGCGAACATGCGGACCGGCTCCTGGTAGCTGTAGCGCTCCGGGCCGGCTGGGTCCAGTAAGTGCACGTCCACCAGGGACTCCAGCAAGATTGCCGTGTCGGTCAGACGGAGGTCCAGGACCTCGGATGCCGTCGCTGTCGAGAATGTTGGGAACGCTGACAGCAGTGAGAATGCTCGGGCCTGCCAGGGGGACAGCTCTGCCAGCGCCGACTCGTACGGCTTCTCTATCGCCTGGCACTCCGGGGGCCTTGCCGGGGAACCCGCGGCCGGGCGGCCCACTCGCTTCAGCGCCTCCGCCATCGTCCAGCCGGGGCGGGCTGACAGGCGCGCGCCTATTGCCTGGACTACCTGCGGGAGGCCCGCTGTGCGGGCGGCCAGCGTGCGGGTCTCTGGGAGCTCACGGTTGACGCGGTCCGGGCCCAGGATGTGCGACAGCAACGCCACCGAGTCCGGAAGATTCAGGCCGCCCAGTTTCGTCCAATGCGCGTGCGCCAGGTCGTACGAGCGCTGGCGTGCTGTGATCAGCAGCGCTGGGCCGCCCGTGCCCGGGAGCAGCGCGGTGATGTCGTCGGCCGGGCGGGCGTTGTCCAGGACCACCAGCACGCGGCGGCCCGTTGTGCGGGTTCGCCACAACGACGCGCGCTCGCTTGGGGACGCCGGGAGGTCCGTCACGCCGATGCCGCGCAGCAGCTCGGACAGCGGGTCCGCCGACTCGGCCAGGTCCAGGAACAGCCGGCCGTCCGGGAAGTGCGAGGTTAGGGCGTGGCCGAGGTGGACCGCCAACGTCGTCTTGCCGATCGCCGCCAAGCCCTCGATGCCGATTACCGGGACCGCGGACTTCGAGGTCAAAGCGGCGGACAGCGCCGCCGTCTCGGCAGCCCTGCCGACGAACTCCGGGAGGTCCGGGGGCAGTTGCGAAGGGCGTGACATCGGCGCCAAGGACGGGTCCGCGGCGAGGATGCGGCGTTGCATCTCCTGCAGCTCGGGGCCGGGATCGAGGCCGAGTTCGGACTCGAGCAGGCGCTGCGTCCGGGCGTAGACGTCCAGCGCCTCGGCTTGGCGGCCCGAACGGTACAGCGCCAGCATCTGCAGCTCGCGAGGCCGCTCACGCAGCGGCTGCTCGGCGATCAGGTCCGTCAGGGCCGCCGCCGCTTCGACGTGCCGGCCGGCCTCGATGTCCGCCGCGGCCAGGTTTTCGAGGGCCGTGAAGCGCAACTGGACCAGGCGGACGCGCGCCGCCTCCGCGTAGTCGCCGTTCACTCCGGCCAGCGGGGTGCCGTGCCACAAATGCAGGGCCGCGCGCAGGGCGTCCGGGCCGCCCGACGACAGCAGGCGCTGGAACTCCGTGACGTCCAGGGTCACCGGCCGGATCGCGTAGCCGCCGCCCGCCGACTCGATCGGGACGCCCGCGTGCCGCAGGCGCGACACGTACGAGCGCACCATGCCGACCGCCGCCCTCGGCTCGGCGCCGCCCCACAACGCCGAGACCAGCTGGGACGGCGACAACGGTGTGCCCTCCTGCAGGAGCAGCACCGCCAGCGCCGCCCGCTGGCGGGGCGGTCCGAGCTCGATCTCGGCGTCGCCACGCCACGCCCGGACCGGGCCCAGGACTTCGAACCGCATCGCATCGGTCACGCAGAGCGCAACCGGCCGCCGCGGAGCGGTATTCCGTCACAGCCCCTGGAAGGCGTCCCGCCGGGAGGCGAGCCAGGTGGCGAAGTCCTGCAGCCGCGGATTCAGCTCCCGCACCGCCTTCGGGTCGCGCGCGCCGGCGAAGACGTCTTCGTGCTCGGTGTAGTAGAAGAACATGTTCGCCAGGTCGTCGGCGCCGGGGAAGCCCGACGCCCGCAGCGCCTCGACGCTCATCGGCCGGTAGGCGACGACCGCGTCGAGCTCCTTGGCGAACGCCGCCGCGTACTCCTCGCCGGTCAGGTTCTCGCCGGAGATGCTGATCGTTTCGCCGGCCAGCGACGGGCCCTGCGCGAAGACACCGAACGCCGTCCGGCCGATGTCCTCCGCCGCGATGCCCGGCAGCCGCCCGTCGCCCATCGGCAGGTGCAGCGCGAGGACGCCGTCGTCGTCGCGGACCGGGCGGAAGAAGTCGACGAAGGCCTCGAAGTAGAAGGTCGTCGAGAGGAACGTCGTCGGCACGCCCGCCTCGACGAAGTGCGCTTCCGCCTCGGCCTTGCTGTCGAAGTGCGGGACCTTGTACCGCTCGTGGAGCGTCGGCACGCGGTCGTCGCGCAGGTGCAGGCGCGTGTCCGGCAGGGTCGACCAGATCACGTGCCGCAGCCCGGTGGCCTTCGCGGCCGCCGCCATCGCGCGGGCCTGCTGCTGCTCGCGTTCGACGGAGTTGTACTCCCAGAACGCGGTGACCAGGTACGCGCCGTACGCACCTTCGAGGGCCTTTGTGAGGCTCGATTCGTCGTCGAGGTCGGCGGCGACGACTTCGGCGCCCCGCGCGGCCAGTGCCTGCGCGGCCGCCGAGTCCGGGTTGCGCGTGAGCGCGCGCAGGGCGAACCGCCGCTCCGGGTCGTCGAGGATCGCGCGGGCCAGGCCGCCGCCCTGCTGACCGGTCGCGCCGACGACGGCGATGATCTTCTGGTCGGACATCCGAAACCTCCCGGGATCGGGCCGGCGTGTCCCGGCCACCGGTCCAGGTAAGCGCCGCGACATCAGCGTCCCGTGCACGGCGGGTGCACGCCGCGTGCACGCGGTTTACAAGACCACCCCGGCATTCCTAGGATTCGCCGGTCGGGCCGCAGAACTGGAGGATCCGGATGGCGCGCGCCGATCGGCGGCAGGACGACGAGATCTCGGTCGCCGAGCTGCTCCGCGAGACCGGGGCGACGCCGCGGTCACTCGGCGGGCTGCCCGAGAGCACGCCGGCTCGCGAAGAAGACACCGGCGACGGCTACCGGGAACGCCTCGAGCAGCGGGCGCGGGAAGCGGCCGCGGACCAGCAGCGGGCCGGCCGGCGGATCCGGTGGGTTTCCGCGATCGGCGGCGCCGTCGTGGTGCTCGGCAGCCTCGTGGTCATCGGGGTGACGTCCGAAAGCTCCCCGGGCCGGCAGGCGGCGCTCGCCCCGGATTCGCTCGCGCCTGCGACGACGCCCCGCTCGACGACGCCGACGCCGGCGAAACCGAGTCCCACGCCGATCCCGACCGTGCTGCGGCAAACCGCGACCGCGACTTCGACCTCGGCCCCGCCGCCCCGGACCCAGGCGCCGCCCGTCGAGACCGCAACGTGCGTCGTGCGCTTTTCCGTGACGGACCAGTGGAACGACGGCTTCACCGCGGGTGTCGCCATCACCAATAGGGGCGGCGAGACGCTCTCGCCGTGGACGCTCTCCTGGACGTTCACCGCCGGTCAGCGGGTCACCCACGGCTGGGACGGCAAGTACGGCCAGAGCGACAGCCGCGTCACGGTGAACGCCGAGTCCTACAACGCCACCCTCGCGCCGGGCGCGACCGTCAGCACCGGCTTGAACGGCGCCTTCGACCACGGCAACCCGGCGCCCACGGCCTTCACCCTCAACGGCGCCCGCTGCGACGCGGGCTGACGACCTTCACGTCGGCCAGCTCCAGCAGGCCGTCGAGCTCGACGCGGGCGCGGGTCCGGCGCGGATCCGGGACCAGGCCTTCGGCGCGGACGACGTCGAGCAGCCGGCTCGCCAGCGGCAGGACCAGGTGCCGGCCCCAGCAGCGTTCGGTGACGTGCCCGAACGGCAGGTATCCCGGGTGTCGGTCGGCGTCGAGCTCGGCCCAGCGCCGCGGCCGGAACTCGTCCGGGGCCTCCCAGAGCTTCGGTGAGCGGTGGCTCAGCAGCGGCAGCAGCAGGACGTCGTCGCCGGGCGTGATGCGGGCGTCCACCTCGGTGAACGCCGGCGAGCGCACGCGCAGGATGTTCCACGACGGCGGCAGCAGCCGCAGCGCCTCGTTGATGACGTACTCGTTCGGCACGTCGTCGTCGAACGGCGCGCCCAGCCACACCGCGTTGGTCACCAGGGCGGCGACGGTGAAGCAGATCGGCCCGGCGACCCGGCGGTAGAGATACATCCGGAAGCGCCGCTCGGCCAAGGTTTCGGCGGCCACCACCTGCCGTGCGAGGGTGGACAGCCGCACTCCGGGAGCCGGGCGGCGGACCAGCGCGGCACCGGCGGTGACGGCCGACCACGTCAGCTTCGGGGTCAGCTCCAGGCGGCGGTCGACGAGCACGCGGAATCGCCGGAGCTCCGGCCCGAAGACGAATCGGCGCAGGTAGTCGTGCGGCACGGCCGGCCAGGCGCCGGTGAGGTCCGGGCGGTCGGCGGACCGCTTCAGCGCGGCTCGCACGTCCGCGCCCAGGGCCTGCATGAGGCTCGCGGACTCGGCGCGGGTGACCCCGCGGCCCAGCACCGGCTTGAACGTCGGCCGCTCCTCGGCACCGGCCGGGCGGGCGCGCAGCACGGCGTCCATCAGCTCCGGATCGGCGATCCCGACGGTGTCTGCCTCGAGCCGGAAGAGCCCGTCGTCGCGGTGGTCGCGCAGCAGCGCTTCCAGGCGGGGCGCGAAGACGACCATGCGGTGGGCGGGGGCGATGACCACGTTCGGCACTCCTCGAAGGGAACGGGGCCGGTCCCGCTGACCGGGACCGGCCGCGGTGATCAGATCCAGCCGTACCAGGCGTAAGCCTTCAGGCTCTTCTTGGGAAGCGCTTTCTTGACCAGGCGGACGAGCTTCACCGGATTCCTCCCTAGCTCGGTTGTCAGGATCGTGATCGACACTAGGCAGGGCGGGATCGGTTCAGCACGAAGCACTACACGTTCGGCCCAGACCTTTCGGCGGGAAATGGGCGCGAAGAAAAATGTGGGTTGAATCAGCCGAGCACTTCGCGCATGAATGTCACCAGCCAGTGCTGCGCCGGGCTGCGGGCGTGCGGGTGGCGCGTGTACACCGAAACCTGCGCCGGCTCGACTTCGAGGGGCAGTTCGAACAACCGGACGCGGTGCTCGGCCGCGAACATCTCCGCCACCAGGCGCGGCACCATCGCCACCAGCTCGCCGTCCTGGACCAGGTACGGCAGGGCCGCGAAGCGGGTCACCTCGAGGACGACCCGGTCGAGCAGCCCGCACGCCTCCAGCGCGCGGCGGGGGCCGTCGTGGCCGGTCGGGCCGAACACCGTCACGTGACGCTCCGCCGCCAGCTCGCCGAACCCGACCGACGGACCCAGGCGCGGGTGGTCGCGCGACACCATCCCCAGGTAGCCCTCCGAAAACAGCGGGAGCCGGGCCACGCGCTGGGAGCTGATCAGCGACGACGCGATGAACGCGTCGATCTCGCCGCGGCCGAGCTGGTCGGCGGCGCCTTCGACGTCGAGCGGGCGGACCGTCAGCGTCACCCCGGGCGCGCGAGCGGGCAGCGCCGCCATCAGGCGCGGCAGCAGCGAGATCTCCCCCAGGTCCGACAGGCAGAGCGTGAACGCCGTGCGGGCTGTCGAGGGCGAGAACGACCACGCGCCGCTGACCGCCGTCTCGATGCCCGACAGCGCGGTGCGCAGGGGTTCGTAGAGCGCACGGGCGGTCGTCGTCGGCACCAGGCCGCCGCCGGTGCGGCGGAACAGCTCGTCGGAGAACCGGCGCCGCAGCTTCTGCAGGCTGTAGCTGATCGTCGGCTGCGTGACGTGCAGGGACTCCGCCGTCGCGGTCACGCTGCGGGTTTCGTAGAGCAGCACGAACGTCCGCACCAGGTTGAGGTCGAAGTCCCGCATCATCGATCCCGTCTATATGAGTAGGAGGCAACATTTATTGGAACACAGCCGGGTGACCTCCCTAGGGTCTGGGCCAACCCCTGTCCGAGGAGGACCCGCGCATGCCCACCGCCCGCCGGCTCGCCCACGAGTTCCTGCACCGCCGCGGCCTGACCACGATCTTCGGCAACCCCGGCTCCAACGAGCTGCCGTTCCTCGCCGAGCTGCCGGAGGACTTCACCTACGTCCTCGGCCTGCACGAAGGCGCCGTCGTCGGGATGGCCGACGGCTACGCCCAGGCGACCGGCCGCCCGGTGCTGGTCAACCTGCACGCCGCCGCCGGCTCGGGCAACGCGATGGGCGCGCTGACCAACGCCGTCTACTCGCGCTCTCCCCTGGTGCTCACCGCCGGCCAGCAGGTGCGCGCGGCCATCGGCATGGAGGCGATGCTCGCCAACGTCGACGCCACGCAGCTCATGCGCCCCCTGGCCGCCTGGTCCGGCGAGCCGAGCTGCGCCGCGGACGTCCCGCGCTCGCTCGCGCAGGCGGTGTTCGAAGCCGAGCTGCACCGGCGCCCGAGCTACCTCTCGGTGCCCTATGACGACTGGGCCGTCGAACTGGACGCGAACGCCGCCGTGACGCTGGACCGGAGCGTCCAAAGAGGACTCACTCCGAGCGAAGCCCAGCTCGACGACCTCGCCACGAGCGTCGCCACGGCGAAGAACCCCGCGCTCGTCCTGGGTGGCGACCTCGACACGACCGGCCTGTTCGACCGGGCCGTCGCGCTCGCCGAGCACCTCGACCTGCCGACCTGGGTGGCGCCGTCGCCGCACCGGCTGCCCTTCCCCAACCGGCACCCGCTCTTCCGCGGCGTGCTCCCGGCCGGGATCGCCCCGATCTCGGATGCGCTGACCGGGCACGACCTCGTGCTCGTCCTCGGCGCGCCGGTGTTCCGCTACCACCAGTACGTGCCCGGCGCGTACCTGCCGGAAGGCACGCGGCTGATCCAGGTGACCGACGACTTCGGCGCGGCGGCCCGCGCGCCGATGGGCGAGGCGCTGGTCGCCGACCCCGCGCCGGTGATCGAGGCGCTGCTGGCCAAGGTGCCCGCCCGGACGTCGACCGGCGGCTACACCGCCAACCCCGAGCCCAAAACCGGCGACAAAGCGCTGCACCCGGAGCAGGTCTTCGCGGCACTACGCGAAACCCAGGCCGCGGACACCCGCTACGTCGTCGAATCGACCTCGACGAACTCGGCCTGGTGGCGGCAGATGGACCTGCGCCGCGAGGGCTCGTACTTCTTCCCGGCCGCCGGCGGGCTCGGGTTCGGCCTGCCCGCCGCGGTCGGCGTCGCCATGGGCAGCCCGGGCCGCCCGGTCGTCGGCGTCATCGGCGACGGCTCGGCGAACTACGGCATCACGGCGCTGTGGACGGCGGCGCATTATCGCGTCCCGGTCACGTTCGTGATCCTGCGCAACGGCGTCTACGGCGCGCTGAGGTGGTTCGGCGAGCTGCTCGGCACGCCGGACGTCCCCGGGACCGAGATCCCCGGCCTGGACTTCGCCGCGATCGCCGCCGGCTACGGCGTCCCCGCCGCCACCGTCACCGATCTCGACCACCTGCACACCGAACTCAAGACGACCCCGGACGGCCCGCGGCTGATCCAGGTCGACACCGAACCGACCTCCCCGGAGTGATCATGACCTTGCTCGGCGAAGACTTCGCCCGCGGTACCGGCGGGACCCACCCGGTCGTCGAACCGGCCACCGGGGAAACCCTGGGCAGTGTGGGCATCGCGACGCCCGGTGACGTCGCCGCGGCCGCGAGCGCGGCGGCGCAAGCCCAGCGCGACTGGGCCCGGCGCAAGCCCGCCGAACGCGCCGCCGTGCTGCGCCGCGCCGGTGAACTGTGGGAGGCGCACGCCGCCGAGGTGCAGGATTGGATCGTCCGCGAAGCCGGTTCGGCGCGGCCGAAGGCCGGGATCGAGACGGAGATGGCGGCCGGGATCTGCTTCGAGGCCGCGGCCCTGCCCACCCACCCGCGCGGTGAGGTGCTGAGCACCGGCGAACCGCGCTGGTCGCTGGCCCGGCGCGTCCCGGCCGGCGTGGTTTCGGTGATCTCGCCGTTCAACTTCCCGCTGATCCTGGCGATCCGCTCGGTCGCGCCCGCGCTCGCGCTCGGCAACGCCGTGCTGCTCAAGCCGGACCTGCGCACCGCGGTGTCCGGCGGCGTGAGCCTGGTGCGCGTCTTCGAGGAGGCCGGGCTGCCCGAGGGTCTGCTGCACCTGCTGCCCGGGGACGCCGCCGTCGGCGCCGCGGTGGTCGACGCGCCGGAGGTGTCGGTCGTGTCGTTCACCGGCTCGACGGCCGCCGGGCGCAAGGTCGGCGAGGCCGCCGCGCGGGCGCTCAAGCGCGTGCACCTGGAGCTGGGCGGGAACAACGCGCTCGTCGTGCTGCCGGGCGCCGACGTCGCCAAGGCCGCGTCCGCCGGCGCGTTCGGCTCGTTCCTGCACCAGGGCCAGATCTGCATGACGACCGGACGGCACCTCGTCCACGAGTCCCAAGTGGACGACTACGTCGAGGCCCTCTCCGAGAAGGCGCGGCGGCTCCCCGTGGGAAACCCGGCGGAGAGCGACGTCGCGCTCGGCCCGATCATCGACGACCGGCAGCTCGCGCACGTCACCGACGTCGTCGACCGCAGCGTCGCGGCCGGCGCTCGCGTGGTGGCGGGCGGCAAGCCGGACGCTCCGTTCTACCCGCCGACCGTCCTCTTCGGACTTTCCGACTCGACGCCCGCGTGGCGCGAGGAGATCTTCGGCCCGGTCGCGCCGGTGCGCGCCTACCGCGACCTCGACGAAGCCGCGCGGATCGTCAACGACTCCGAGTACGGCCTGTCCGTCGGCATCCTCGGCGACGTCGGCACCGCGATGACGCTGGCCGACGAAGTCCGCTCGGGCAAGGTGCACATCAACGAGCAGACCGTCGGCGACGAGCCCACCGCGCCGTTCGGCGGCGTCGGCGACTCCGGCAACGGCTCCCGCTTCGGCGGCGCCCAGGCCAACATCGAGGCCTTCACCGAGACCCAGTGGCTGACCGTCCGCGCGGACATCGCGGGCTACCCCTTCTGACCTTCCGTAGGAGTACGACGATGACGACGTCTCCCCGTCCGGTGTGGACGGCGGTCCTCTGCTGGCTGACCGTCCTGCTCGAGGGCTACGACCTGGTGGCGCTCGGCGCCACCATCCCGACCCTGCTCAAGAGCGGCTACCTCGGCTTCACGGCGGCCGGCGCGACCGCGGTCGCCACCGTGTCGCTGGTCGGCGTGGCGGTCGGCGCGGCCTGCCTCGGCCCGCTCACCGACCGGTTCGGCCGCCGCGGCATGCTCATCGGCTCGGTGCTGCTGTTCTCGCTGTTCACCCTGCTCACGCCGGTGGCGCCGAACGTCGCGACGTTCGGGATCTTCCGGTTCGTCGCGGGGCTCGGCCTCGGCGCGTGCATGCCGGTGGCGCTGACCGTGATGTCGGAGAACCTCCCGGCGCGGCGGCGGGCCAGCGCCAGCACGTTCACGATGACCGGCTACCACGTCGGCGCGGTGCTGACGTCGATCCTCGCGCTCTACGCGAAGGACGACTGGCACCTGCTGTTCTACGGCGGCGGGATCATCGGGCTGCTGGCCGTGCCGCTGATGTGGTGGAAGCTGCCGGAATCGGCCGCGTATCTGGCGTCCCGAGAGGACGCGACGGCCGAGCGCGTCGGCCTGCGCGACCTGCTCGGCGCGCGGTTCCGGCGGATCAGCATCGCGGTGTGGACCGGGTCGTTCATGGGGCTGCTGCTGGTCTACGGGCTCAACACGTGGCTGCCGCAGCTGATGCGCACGGCCGGCTACCCGATTTCGACGTCGATCACGCTGTTGCTGGTGCTCAACATCGGCGCGGTGCTCGGGCTGGTGCTGGCCGGCACGATCGCCGACCGGTTCGGCATCCGGCCGATCGCCCGGATCTGGTTCGGCGCGGGTGCGGTGCTGCTCGCGGCGTTGAGCCTGCGCATCGGGAACGCGTTCGTGCTCAACGCGGTCGTGCTGCTGACCGGCGTGTTCGTGTTCTCCGCGCAGGTGCTGATCTACGGGTACGTGGCGCAGGCGTTCCCGGCGCAGGCCCGCGGCACGGCGCTCGGGCTGACGTCGGCGGTCGGGCGGCTCGGGTCGATCCTCGGGCCATTCGTCACCGGCGCGCTGGTCACGGCCGGGGTCGCGTACCCGTGGGGGTTCTACTTCTTCGCCGTCGTGGCCGCGTTCGGGCTGGTCGCGGTGCTGATGCTGCGCGGCGAGGCGCACGCGTCGTCGGGATTGACGTCCGTGTCGGCGGGGTAACCGGCCACGATGACCGAACCACACGACGAAGCCGGCGAAGAGGACTCGAGCGGAAACCCGGTCGACCCGCCCCGGCGCGACGACCCGGACGGACCCTTGGAGGACGAGGAAGCCCGTGCGCGGCCAGGTCACCCGGCCACGCACGAGAACTTCCGCGGCGACGGCTAGGCCGTTTCCTCGGGCCGGCGACGCATGGTCGGCTCGGGGTTTTCGGTGCGGCGGTCGGAGTCTTTCAGCACTTCACGGGCCTGGGCTTCGGGGTCGGCGCTGTCGGCGGCCTGTTCTTCCGGCAGCAGCTCGGCGCGCGTTTCCGTGCGGTCGGGGATCTTGTCGTCCATGGCGGGGTGGTACCCGCTGATGCCCGGACTCAGACACTCAGCCAGCCGACGGCGAGCGAGAGAACCAGGCCGGCGACCATCAGCACGAGGACGCCGGTAAGGATCAGCCACAGCACGGGCATGGCCTTCGACGGCATGGGCTGCGGGTGCGAGAGCCCGGAGGTCTGCGCGGAGTCGGGCGGCGTGCTGCCGGGTGGCACGCCACCGCCGGCTTCGAGGTCCGGGGTCCGGTTCGGGTCCGGATCCGGGGGCAGGGCGGTCATGGGTGGTCCTTCCGTCGCGGTCGGGTTGTGCGACGGGTGCCCGGAGGGGAAGCGGACAAACTCGGTGCGGGTCGGCTGGGTGGTCAGGCGGGACGGGACGCTGTGACTCGGCCCGCGCCGAGGCGGCGGGTCGCTCCCGGCCAAGGACTGTCGGGTTGGATGTGCCGAGCGGGCGGCCGACGCGGCGCACTCCCACTCGCCCGCGCCGAGGCGGCGGGTCCCTCCCCCGGCGGACCGCTGCCGGGTTGGACGTGCCGAGCGGGCGGCCGACGCGGCGCACTCCCACTCACGCGCACCGAGGTGGCAGGTCCCTCCCCCGGCGAACCGCTGCCGGGTTGGACGTGCCGAGCGGGCGGCCGGCGCGGCACGCTCCCACTCGCCCGCGCCGAGGCGGCGGGTCCCTCCCCCGGCGGACCGCTGCCGGTCTGGACCGCCCGAGCGATGGGCTGGCGGCTCATCCGACAGTGCGCTCCGGCTCGGCTTGCGCCAGGGACGGCGGGCCGGTCCGGCCGGCTGACGCACGGGCGCGACACCTGCGCAGGCGAGCTGACTCAGCCCGCCTGGGACGGCTGCCGGTCCTGGCCGCGGCTGCCTGAACAGCTCGACTCACCTCGGCAACAAGCACCGCCGCACCTTTGCGGCAACCGAAGTCTCAGTCCTTCGCCCGCCGATTCCCAGCCGCATCACGGCGAAGGCGGTTCGCCTCCTCCGAGATCTCCCCGAGCTGCTCCGCCAACCCGGCGTGATCATCGGCCAGGTGGGGCCGCGCCGCGGCCAACGGCGGCAGCAGCGTCGCCGGGTCGTCGTCGCCCAGTGCCTTTCCCAGGCGGTCCGCGCTCTCCTGGGCCGCCGGGCCGAGGCCGTCCAAGGCGCTCACCCGGCCGGCCAGCTGGCGCAGGATCACCGAGTTGCGGCGCGCCCAGTCGGCGACCGCTCGGTCGCCCGCCCGGCGGTCGCGTTCCGCGTCGACCCGGGCCTCGCCCGTCTTCTCCCCCGTGTTCGACGGCTGCAGCCGCAGGTAACGCCGTTCCGCGGCCTGGCGGCTCGCCACGCCCAGCGCCGGCGCCAGCGCCACCCAGCTGGCGCCCGCCGCGCGGGCCGCGGTGATCAGCTCCGGCTCCCAGCCGGCCAGCTCCTCACGCAGCACGCGCAGGCCGGACAGCGCGGACAGCAGCCGATCCTGGTCCGCCGAGCCGGCGCGGGCGGCCGCGACCGCCTCGTGGACCCGGCGCAGCGCGTCGGCGGGGTCGCTTGCGTCCATTCGTCATCCTCCCGACGACCCACATCTTGTCATCCTTTTGACGACATGCTAGAACGAAAGGGCGTGTTGACGCCAGAGTCGTCGAGCTCCGGAGGTGGATGCCGATGTTGATGCGCAGCGATCCCGACCGGTTCAGCCGGCAGGCGTTCGTTCGGTCCTTCCGCTCCGTCGCCGGTTCCGGCGAACGCCGGGCCTGACCTCCTCACGACGCCGAGGAGAAGCACGTGACCACCCAAAGACTCGTGACGGACGAGCGCGCGCCCGTGACCGCCCTGCTCGAGGAGCTGTTGGAGCGGATCGCCGCCGACGTGCCGGGCGCCGTCGGCGCGGCAGTCTCCGTGCACCACCACGGAAAGCCGCTGCACGTGGCCGCCGCCCACGGGCTCGCTTCCACCTTCGTCGCGGCCCAACTGGAGGGGCTCGGCGGCCCGGTCCCGACCGCCGGCCGCACGGGCGAGCCGGTCGTCACCGCCGACGTCTTCACCGACGAACGCTGGCCGTGGCTCACCCTGTGCGGCCTGATCGAGCGTCACCCTGAGCTGGCAGCGGGCTGGGCGCGCGTCCGCGGCGTCGCGGCGCTGCCCGCCCCCTGGGACGCCGAGGACAGCCTGGTGCTGTCGGTGACGCTCGATCGGCCCGCCACCGAAGAGACCCTGGAAGTATTGCGGCGCAACGAAAGGCTCACGGCGATGGCGCTGGTCGTCGCCGAAGCGGCCCGGCCCGACCGGACCGAGCAGATGCTCGACCTCCTGCAGTCACGGGCCGCACTGGAAGAGGCGAAGGGCATCGTCATCGCGCTGCGCCGCTGCGACCCCGACGAGGCCTGGGAGACGCTGAGACGAGCGAGCCAGCAGTTCAACGTCAAGGTGCGAGAACTCGCCGTGGCGCTGGTGGAACTGCTGGCCGGAGCCCCGGCGCCGCAGCCCGGCGGCGAACGCACGATCCGTCCGAGTCCCGCTGCCCGGGTCGCCGCCGAGCGGGTGGTGCAAGCGTTCGAGGGCGCGCTCGAGCTGACCGGCATGTAGCGCCGAGCCGCGAGCTCACCCCCGGCCGGCTCAGATCGGCTCGATGCGGAACACCGCGATGCGCTCCGCCGCCGCGGCGGCCGCGTCCGGGGTCGCCGCCTCCGCGAGGCCCGTCGTCACCAGCCGCTTTCCCACGCTGGCCGGGCTTTTCGCCACCAGCTCGCGCAGGAGCGGGCGCCGCTCCTCCACCGGGACCTCCGCCAGCCGGGCCGCCGACGTGCGGCGGCCACGGGTGAGCGTCACCTCGGCCGCCGCACGGGCGTTCGCGACCCAGGCCGCCTTCGGGTAGGCCTGGAAGATGTAGCGGTCGCCGTCGATCGGGATGACCGCGATCGGGAACGTGCGCGGCAACCCCGTGCGCCGTCCGGGCACGGTGAGCAGCTGCATCGGGCCGAACGCGACCCCCAGCCGTTGGAGTCCCACGACGATCTTGTTCCCGGCGTTGACCATCCGCCGGTAGTTCTGCGCTGTTGTCATGCCACGACCGTACACGAGATCGTATGAAACTCATATGATCTCTGATTCGTACTCAGTGGCGCTCCGGGCCCGGCTGCGATTCCGGCGGCAGCGGGTCCGGCACCGGCGTGCCGGGGTCGGGGGCCGGCAGGTCCGGATCCGGGCCGGGCAGCGACGGGTCCGGCACGGTGGGACCGGGATCGGGCGGGGTCGCCTCGGGCGGCGCCGGGGGTGCGGTCATACCTGCTGCGGTCGGCATCGGATTTCCCTCCGCCACTGCGCCGTCCGCGACTCGGACGACGATCACTGGTGGCTACCACCGCCGCGCGAAGCGGAAACACCGACCGGCGCCCACGCCCGGCGGCCGAGGAAGGCCAGCATCCGCGTCTGCTCGTCGACGCCGGCGGGCGGGACGAGCTCCGGTCCGAAGAACCCCGGTCGGCGCACGACGTTCGCCCGCGCCCAGTCGAACGCCACCGCGACGAGCTCCGGCGGGAGCCGCACGTCCTGACCGGCCGCCGAGCCGATGTCCCAGCTGTGCGCGACGAGGTCGGTGATCAGCAGCGTGACGATGCCGGCGACCGGGATTTCGCCGAGTCCGGGCAGCGAGACCGGGCGGCGCAGCTCGTCCTCGGTCAGCGTGGCGACCGCCGCGGCCCGCCACGTCTCGACGGGGTTCGTCCCGGCCAGCACGCCGGGGTGCGGCGCTCCCGGCGCGCCCGCGGTCTCGGCGTAGTCCGCGCCGGTCGCCCAGGCCCGCAGCCGGTGCTGACCCCAGACGACGTGCCCGGCGACGTCCCGCACCGACCACTCCGCACACGCCGACGGCGTGTCCCACTGGTCGTCGCGCACCGCCGTCAGCACCGCGTCGAACCCGTCCTGCGCGCGCCGGTACATGTCCATCGTGTCCATTTCGCTCCTTCGCCGAGGTGTCCTGTCCCCCGAGGACGAACGGGCGCGGCCGGACTCGACAGTTGACCCTGACACCGTGTCAGCCGCTATTCCGGACCCATGACGTTCTTCCGCACCGCCACCGAGGTGGCCGCCGACCTCCGCCGGGGCACGCTCTCGTCCCGCGAGCTGACCGAGCAGCTCTTCACCCGCATCGACGCCTCCGAGATCAACGCCGTCGTCGCGACCCGCCGCGAGTTCGCACTCGACGCTGCGTCGAAAGCCGACGCGACGACCGGCGGGCCGCTGCACGGTGTCCCGATGACGATCAAGGACGCCTTCGCCGTCGCCGGAATGGCCACGACCTGGGGTGAGCCGGCGTTCGCCGACACCGTGGCGGAGCAGGACGCCGCGGTCGTGGAACGGCTGCAGGACGCGGGCGCGATCGTCGTCGGCAAGTCGAACGTGCACCACCTGCTCGCCGACTTCGGCCGGACCGAGAACCCGGTCTACGGGCGGACGGTGAACCCGTGGGACCACGCCCGGACGCCGGGCGGGTCGAGTGGTGGCGCGGCGGCCGCGCTCGCGGCCGGACTGTCCTTTTTGGAGTACGGCTCCGACCTGGCCGGGTCGATCCGGATCCCGGCCGCGTACTGCGGTGTCTACGGCCTCAAGCCGACGCCGGGAACCGTGCCACTGCGGGGTTTCCAGCCGCCCGGGCCGCCGGCAGATCCCGTCCGGGAGTTCCCGTCGGCGGTCGGTCCCCTGGCCCGCTCGGCCGCCGACCTGCGGCTCGCGCTGAGCGTCACCGGCGAACCGGGAGCGCCCTCACGCCGGTCGCGGCTCGCGGACTTCCGCGTCGGTGTCGTGCTCGACGACCCGAGCTGCCCAGTGACCGGCGAGGTCGGCCGTGTCCTGTCGGACGCCGTCGACGCGCTCGCCCGGGCGGGTGTGCGGGTAGCTGCAGGCTGGCCGGACGGCGTCGACCCGGTGGTCCAGGCGGAGGCGTTCGGGTTCCAGGTCGAGTGGTTCTTCGCCGCGATGGAAGGCCGCGAACTCGAAGGCACGGACGAGCAGGAGCGGCAGCGGGCGACATTGGGCGCGGCGTGGGCGCGGTACTTCGCCGACGTCGACGTCTTCCTCTGCCCGACCGTGTTCACGACGGCGTTCCCGCATGAGGACCGGCACCGCTACGACGACCAGGTGTTCTGGATCGCGCAGGCGTCGCTGCCCGGGCTGCCGGCGGTGAGCGCGCCGGCCGGGGGCGCGCTGCCGGTGGGGCTGCAGGTGGTCGGGCCGGCGCACGCGGACGACACCGCGATCACGTTCGCGGAGCTCGCCGCGGACGTCCTCGGCGGGTTCGTCCCGCCTGCGGAATGATCGGGCGGTGTTTTCGATCAGCGACTTCGCCCGCCACGGCCGGGTGTCGGTCCGCATGCTGCGCCACTACGACGCGCTCGGGCTGCTGCGGCCGGCCCGCGTCGACGCCGCGACCGGGTACCGCAGCTACACGGCGGGTCAGCTGGCGCGGCTGAACCGGATCGTCGCGCTGAAGGACCTCGGGTTCACCCTCGAGCAGGTGGCGACGCTGCTGGCCGACGACGTCTCGGCGGAACAGGTGCGCGGCATGCTCACGCTGCGGCGCGCGGAGCTGGAAGCCGCCCTGGCGGAAGGCGCGGCGCGGCTCACACAAGTCGAGGCGCGGCTGCGGACGATCGAGGAGGAAGGTCGCGCGCCCGACGTCGTGGTCAAGGAGCTGCCGGCGATGCGGGTGGTGGAGCTGACGGGCGTGGCGGCGGGATTCGCGCCGGAGGCGATCGGCCCGGTGGTGCACCCGTTGTGCGCGGAGCTCGGCCGCCGCCTCCCCGCGGCGGACGTCACCCCGGCCGGGCGGCTGACGTGCTACTACGAGCAGCGCGCGGAGGACGAGGTCGTCGTGCACGCCGCGCTTCCGGCGTCCGTCGGCTCGGGCGACCTCAACGGTCTGGAGGTGGCGGATCTGGCTCCGGTCCGCGCGGCGACGCTGGTCCACCGCGGCGCGATCGACGGCGTCCTGCCGAGCTGGCAGGCGGTGGTCCGGTGGATCGACGACCACGGGTTCACCTCGGCGGGGGCGCAGCGGGAGCTTTACCTGGACTGCCCGGAGGATCCCGCGGGCTGGGTGACGGAGCTGCAGGAGCCGATCGGCTAAGGCCGGTGGGCGTGCTCGACCGGGAGGTCGCGGTCCAGGTGGTCCGCGTGGTGCAGCGCCTGGGCCAGCAGGCCGCGCACATGGTCGTCCGCCGCCGAGTAGTAGACGAAAGTTCCTTCGCGGCGGCCCTTCACCAGGCCCGCCAGCCTGAGCTTCGCCAGGTGCTGGCTGACCGCCGTCGGGGCCGCGCCCGCCAGCTCCGCCAGGCATGCCACCGACGACTCGCCCTGCAGCAGCGCCCACAGCACCTTGATGCGGGTCGGGTCGGCGAGCAGGCGGAACGACTCCGCGGCCAGGTGGACCTGCTCGTCGGTGGGCATGTCGAACTCCGGCAGCGACGCGTGCATGGCGTGAACCTTACTACTTGCGTATCTGCGTGTATGCGCAGATAGACTCGCAGCATGGGACACGGACATCGGCGACATGAACACGGACACAGCCACGACTCCGCAGGCCGCGTCGACCACGCCCTCGAAACCAGCCGGCGCGGCCTGCGCACCCTGGGGTGGTCGTTCGGCGCGCTGCTCGTGACCGCCGTCGCGCAGCTGGTGCTCGTGCTCGTCACCGGGTCGGTCGCGCTGCTCGGCGACACGATCCACAACTTCGCCGACGCGCTGACCGCCGTCCCGCTCGGCATCGCGTTCGTGCTGGGCCGGCGCGCGGCGACGCGTCGCTACACCTACGGCTTCGGCCGCGCGGAGGACCTCGCCGGGGTGGTCGTCGTGCTGTTCGTCGCGGCTTCGGCGGCGCTCGTCGGGTACGAGTCCGTCCTGCGGTTGCTCGATCCCCGGCCGGTCGGCCATCCGTGGGTGGTCGCGGTGGCGGGGGTGATCGGCTTCGCCGGCAACGAGCTCGTCGCGCGGTACCGGATCAAGGTCGGCCGGGAGATCGGCTCGGCCGCGCTGGTCGCGGACGGCGTGCACGCCCGCACGGACGGCTTCACGTCGCTGGCCGTCGTCGCGGGTGCGGCCGGGGTGGCGTTCGGCTTCCCGGCGGCGGACCCGATCGTCGGGCTCGGCATCACGGTCGCGATCGTGTTCGTGCTGCGCGACGCGGCGAAGGAGGTGTTCCGGCGGCTGCTGGACGCCGTCGACCCGGCGTCGGTGGAGCTGGCCGAGCGGACGGCGCTCGACGTCGAGGGCGTGCTCGGCGCGCGGGACCTGCGGATGCGGTGGATCGGGCACCACCTGCGGGCCGAGCTGGCCGTCACGGTCGCCTCGGAGCTGACGGTGCGGGAGGCCCACGCGCTCGCGCACACCGTGGAGCACCGGCTGGTGCACACGATCCCGCGGCTGGCCGCGGTGGTCGTCCACACCGAACCGGCCGTCGGCGCGGAACTCGCGCACTAGCTCCGGCGCAGCCCGAACGCCAGCTTCAGGACGATCAGCAGCACCGTGCCGAGGATCAGCGGCTGCGCGAGGATCAGCTGGACGACCGGCGGCATCACCTTCAGCGTCGTCGCGGGCACGAACAGGCCGCCGATCGCCGTGATGAACGGGAAGCCGGCCAGCATCAGGTTGTCTCGGGACCAGTGCACGCCCGAGAGGACGTCGATCGCGCTGGCGAACAGCACGCCGAACAGCACCGTGCCCGCCGCGGCCAGCACCGGCAGCGGGACCGCCTGCAGCAGCCGGTCGAACGGACCGAGCCCGCCCAGCACCAGCAGGATCACGCCGGTGGCCAGCGTGGCGTACCGCGAGCCGACCTTCGTCACGCGCAACAGGCCGATGTTGTCCGGGTACGCCAAAGTGGACAGTCCGCCGAACACCGCGCCGACCGTGCTGCCGAGGACCTCGCCGAACACACCCTGGGACACGCGGTAGCCGGACAGCTCCTGCCCGCCCCAGCCGGCCACGATGTCGTAGGTGGCGATGCTCTCGGCGATCGCGGGCAGCAGCGTGATGAAGAAGATCAGCACGAGGTCGCCCTGCACGGCGAAGCCGAACGGGAAGATCCGCGGCACCGTGACGCCGAGGTTCTCCCCCACCGCACCGAAGCTCGTCGGTGCGAGCAGCGCGTAGACGACCGTCCCGGCGACCACCGCGACCAGCACCGCGCCGCGGCGGAGCAGGGTTCCCTTGGGCAGCAACGTCAACGCGATGACCAGCGCCGCCGCGACGCCGCCGGCGAGCAGGTTCACCCACGGGAAGCCCGGGCTCGTGGGCGTGCCCAGCCAGTTGGGCAGGGCGGTGCTCGTCAGCTGGGTGGCGAGGATGAGCACGAGCACGCCCGAGATGATCGGGTCGCGCACGAACCGGGCCAGGTAGGTGATCGGGCCGAACCGCTTGAGCGGGATCGTGATGACGCACCAGATCAGCCCGGCGACGACCATCGACCCGAACGCGGCGCCGAGGCCGCCGCGCCCGTGTCCGACGGCCAGGAGCGCGGCCAGCGAGCCCGCGTACGGGCCTTGGATGATCGGCAGCCGCAGCAACAGCACCGACTGCAGGATCACCACCAGCCCGGACGTCATGAACGTGACGCCGTAGAGGTACGCGGTGTCCGCGGCGGACAGCTTGAACGCCGTGCCGATCAGCGCGGGGAAGATCAGCAGGCCCGCCATGCCGAGGATGTTCTGGATCCCGAGCCCGACCGCGCTGCCGACGCGGACCTTGTCGTCGATGCCGACGTCGAAGACGGGCGCCGTGTCGGCCGGCGGGACGGTGATGCGAGTGGTCATGTCGACTCCGGAGCCGCGGCGCGCAGGCGGGCGGCCCAGCGCTCGAGGATCCCGGCGAGCACGACGCGGATGAGCGCGGACGCCTTCATCGCGGGCACCGCGGCCGGAGGCGGCGCGAGGACCGGAGCGGGGACGTCGGGGGCTTCGCCGGCCGGTTCGCCGTGCTCGATGCGGTCGCGCACCCGGGACGCCAGTTCCCCCACCATCCGGCCCGAGACGTCGGCCATGATCCCGCGCCCGAACTGCGCGAGTTTGCCCGAAATCGTCAGCTCGGTCGCGAGCACGACGTTCGCGCCCTCGCCCGACGGCGTCACGCGCATCGTCGCGCGGGCCTTGGCCGTTCCGGAGCCGCGCGTGTCCTTGCCGTCGGCGAGCAGCACGGCGGTCCGCGCGGCCGCGTCGCGCTCGACCACCTTCGCCACGCCCTGGTAGGCCGCGGTCACCGGCCCGACCTTGATCTTCACCTTGCCCTGGTACGCGTCGTCGCCGAGATCCTCGGTCAGCTCCGCGCCCGGGAAGCACGCGGCGACGTTGTGGGCGTCCTGCAGGAACCGGTACACCTCGTCGGGGTCGGCGGCGACCTCGAAGGAGTTCTCGATGAGCATCAGGAGACCTTCTTCTTTTCGGCGACTGAGGCGGCGACTGAGGCGGCGGCGAGCAGAGCGTCGACGACGCGGGCGGGCGTAACCGGCGCGCGCGTCACCCGGGCGCCGAGCGGGCGCAGCGCGTCCTCGACGGCGTTGGCGATCGCGGCCGGCGGCGGGACCGTGCCGCCCTCCCCCGCACCCTTCGCACCGAGCGGGTTGAGCGGACTGGGCGAATGGATGTGGAACAGCTCGACCGGCGGCACCTCGGCCGAGGACACCAGCGCGTAGTCGAGGTAGCTGGTGGCCTGCGGCGTGGCCTCGTCGTCGTAGACGGCCTCTTCGTACATCGCGTTGCCGAGGCCGTGGGCGAACCCGCCGAGCACCTGGCCGTCGACGAGCAGCGGGTTGATCACGGTCCCGCAGTCGTGGCCGATGACGTACTTGAGGATGGTGATCCCGCCGGTCTCCGGGTCGACCTCGACCAGCGCGGCGTGCGCACCGCTGGCGTAGGCCGCCCGCTCCGGCGAGAAGTAGCTCGCCGTCTCCAGGCCGGCCGTGATCCCGCGCGGCAACGTGATGCCGTGCTTGCCGATGTTGGCCACCTGTGCGAGCTGTTGCAGGGAAACGGACTTCTCGCGGTCACCCCCGAGGCAGACGTGGCCGCCGTCGAAGTCCACTTCGGACACGTCGCAGCCGAGAAGCACCGCCGCCGTGTCCAGAAGCCGGGCCCGCATCTGCTTGGCCGCGTCGAACACCGCCGGGCCGCAGGTGGCCGTGATGCGCGAGGCGAACGTGCCCTGGCCGAACGGGATCCGCGCGGTGTCGCCGGTCGTGACGTCGATGTAGGCCATGTCCAGCCCGAGGCCGTCGGCGGCGATCTGGGCGTAGATCGTCTCGTAGCCCTGGCCCTGCCCGGCCGCGGCGAGCGTCACGAGGAGCCGGCCGCGGTTGGTGACGCGGATCTTCGCGCCTTCGTACGGGCCGAGCCCGCAGCCTTCGACGTACACGGCGAGCCCGATGCCGATATATCGTCCTTCTTCGCGCAACCGCGCCTGTTCCTCGCGGGCAGAGGCGTACCCGATCCGCTCGAGCGCGCCTTCCAGCAGCGCCGGGAAGTTCCCGCTGTCGTAGGTGAGCGGGCTGCCGTCGCGGAACATGATGCCGACCTGGTACGGGAACTCGTCGGCCTGGATGAGGTTGCGCCGCCGCACTTCCGCGGGGTCGAGGCCGAGGTGCGCCGCGATCCGGTCCATCATGCGTTCCATCACGAACACCGCCTGCGGCCGCCCCGCGCCCCGCACCGACGAGGTCGGGACCATGTTGGTGTAACAGGCCCGCAGCTCGATGTCGATGTTCGGCACCTTGTACGGGCCGGGCACCGTCGACGTCGTGATCGACGGCACCTGCAGTCCGGCACAGTACGCGCCCTGGTCGTGCTCGATCACGTCCTTGACGGCCAGGAGCCGGCCGTCCTCGTCGAAGCCGACCTCGACCTGGTGCGTCTGCGAGCGTTCCATCATCGCCGAGACGAAGTTCTCCTGCCGGTCCTCGACCCACTTCACCGCGCGGCGCAACCTCTTCGCGACCCACGGGATCACGACCTCTTCGCCGTAGAACTGGGCTTTGGGGCCGAAGCCGCCACCGACGTCCGGCGGGGCGATCACGCGCAGGTCGTCTTCGGCCATCTCGTAGATCATCGACAGCTGCTGGCGCGCGTAGTGCGGCGACTGCGTGGTGTCCCAGATGGTCAGCTGCCCGGTCGCCGGCTCGAAGCGCGCGGCCACGGCCCGCGGTTCCATGGAGTGGCCGCCGCCGCGCATGACGAAGAACTCTTCGCTCAGCGTGTGCGGCGCGGCGCTCAGTGCTTCCGCCGCGTTGCCCGCGCTCTGGGTGAGCAGCACGGCCACATTGGACTCGCCGCCCGTGTGGACGAGGGGTCCGCCGGGGCGCAGCGCGGCGGCCGTGGAGCCGACGGCGGGCAGCACCTCGTAGTCGACGTCGATCAGTTCCAGCGCGTCCTCGGCGATGTACCGCGACTCCGCGACGACGACGGCCAGTGCTTCGCCGACGTAGTGCAGCTCCTCCGGCGGCATCGGCAGCCGCGGGTAGTCGCGCAGCTGCGGGTGCTGCACCTTGGGCGCCAGGGGTTTCTGGATCTCCATCAGGTCCGCGCCCGAGAACACCGCGACGACGCCCGGCAGTGCGAGCGCCTCGGAAGCGTCGAACGCCGTGATCCGCGCGTGCGCGTGCGGCGAGCGCAGGAAGGCGGCCGCGAGGGCGTCGGGCAGGTCGAGGTCGTCGAGGTAGCGGCCCTGGCCGGTGAGCAGCCGCTGGTCCTCCCGGCGCGGAAGCCGGGCGCCGATCATCGCCTCAGGCATCGGACCGTCCCTTCGCGACGTCCAAAACGGACTGGACGAGCCCGCTGTAGCCGGTGCAGCGGCAGATGTTCCCGCTCAGGACCTCGCGCGCCTGGGCCTCGTCGCGGACGGTGTCCTCGCGCAGCGCCGCCGTGACGCTCATCAGGAACCCCGGCGTGCAGAACCCGCACTGCAGGGCGTGGTTGCGTTTGAACGCCTGCTGCAGCGGCGCCAGTTCGCCGTCCGTGGCCAGGCCCTCGACGGTCTCGACCACCGCGCCGTCAGCTTGGACGGCGAGCATCAGGCACGCGCGCGTCGCGGCGCCGTCGACGATCACCGTGCACGCGCCGCAGACGCCGTGCTCGCAGCCGAGGTGTGTGCCGGTGAGCCGCAGCTTTTCGCGCAGGAAGTCGGCCAGGGTCAGCCGCGGGTCGACGGTCTCGTCGAACGGCTCGCCGTTGACCGTGCCCCGGACCCGCCGGGTGGTTTGCTCAAGCATGGGCCTTCTCCGTGATGTCGGCGAGCGCGCGCTTGACCAGCACGCCGGTGAGCCGGGCGCGGTACTCGGCGCTCGCGTGGATGTCGCCGGTCGGGTCGACCTGGGCGCGGGCGGTGGCCTCAGCAGCCGCGCCCAGGTCGGGTCCGAGGGGCTGCCCGATGACGAGCAGTTCGGCGTCGGTGAGCCGCTGCGGGGTCGGCGCCACGCCGGCCGCCGCGATCCGGCACGCCGTGACGACGCCGTCGTCCACTTCGCACACCACGGCGACCCCGGCCAGCGCGAAGTCGCCGCGCCGGGTGGCGAACTCGCGGAACGCGGAGAACTGGTTCGCTCCGGGCCGGTCGACGCTCACCTCCAGCAGCAGTTCGTCCGGCTCGAGTGCGGTGGTGAGGTGGAACAGGAAGAAGTCCGCCGCGGACACGGTCCGGACACCTCGGGCCGAGGCGACGGTGAACTTCGCGTCCAGCGCGGTGAGCACGCTCGGCAGTTCGGCGGCCGGGTCGGCGTGGGCCAGGCTGCCGCAGATGGTGCCGCGGTTGCGGATCTGCGGGTGGGCGACCTGGTGCAGGGCCTCGGTGAGGACCGGCAGCAGCCGCGCGACGTCGGCCGAGCGTTCGAGCTGCCGCTGCCGGACCAGGGCGGGGATCGTGATGGTGGCGTCGCCGAACGTCGTCGTCGCCCACCGCTCGCCGATGCGGTTGATGTCGACGAGGTGCTCGACGTGGGCGAGGCGGAAGTTGAGCATCGGCATCAGGCTCTGGCCGCCGGCCAGGACCTTGGCGTCGTCGCCGAGGTCGCGCAGCAGCTCGAGGGCTTCGTCGAGCTCGCGCGGCGCGTGGTAGGTGAAGCGGGCGGGTTTCATCGGGTCTCCGTGACGCGGCGCAGGTGCTGCCGGACGCGGCCGGCGAGCAACGGGCGTTCGACGAGCGACAGGTGCCGCAGATCGGGCAGGATTTCGAGCTCGGCACCGTCGATGCCCTCGGCGAGCTGCCGGGCCATCGACGGCGGGGTCGCGTAGTCGTGGCGTCCCACCAGCACCAGGGTCGGCGCGGTGACCGATGGCAGCAGCGGCCGGGAATCCATGGCCCCCATGGCGATCGACGCCGCCGCGTGGGCTTCACTGTTGGTGCGCAGGAAGATCTTCACGACGCGGTCGGCTTCTTCCGGGTGCCGGTCGCGGAACTCCGGGGAGAACCAGCGGTCCAGCTGGAAGGTCACCTGCTTCGCCCGCGGCACGGCGACGGCCTTCTGCGCGCGTTCGGCCCAGGTCGTGACGGCGTCTTCGCCGTACCAGGCCGTGGTGTCGGCCAGCACGAGCGAGCGGACGCGCTCGGGGTGGCGGCCGGCGAAGTTCACCGCGACGCTGCCACCCATCGACAGGCCGAGCAGGCTCGCCGCCGGGAGGTCGAGGGCGTCGAGGGTGCGGGCGACGTCGTCGGCGAGGTCTTCGATGCTGAACGGCTTGCCGTCCCACGCGCTGTCGCCGTGGCCGCGCAGGTCGAGGGCGAAGACCTGGAACTCGTCGGAAAGGGCTTCGGCCAGAGGCGTCCACAGTTCGCCGGAGAGCGCGAGCGGGTGCAGGAGGACCAGGGGTTCTCCCGCGCCGCGGCGGCGCACGGCCAAGGGCTTGCTCATGCGGGCCTCCGGAAGAGCGTGTCGGCGTTGGTGTGCAGGATCGCTTCGACGGCCACGGTGTCGAGGCCGCTTTCGCGGACCGTCCGGACCGGCTCGGGGTCGCCGAGCGCGAACGGGTAGTCGCTGCCGAGCAAAAGCTTTCCGGAACCGACGAGCCCGGCCAGGAACGCGATCGACGGGCCGGACAGCCCGACGGTGTCGTAGTGGAAGTCGCCGAGGTACGCGGACGGCTTCTCGCGCGCCAGTTCGCCGGCGAAGGCTTCCTTGGTGCGGTAACCGCCGTCGAGCCGGTGGGCCTGGTAGGGCAGGAACCCGCCGCCGTGCACGAGGACCAGCCGCAGGTCCGGATGGCGGTCGAGGACACCGGCGAGGATCAGCTTGGTGATCGCGACGGTGTTGTCGATCAGCCGGCCGTGGACGTTGCCCATCGTGCCCAGCGAGGTGAGGTCGCCCGACGGCCCGCACGTCGGCGGGTGCAGGACCACCGGGATCCCTTCGGCCGCGGCGAGCGTCCACAGTGGATCGAAGGACGGCTCGTGCGGGGCCGGGCCCGCGGGCGGGTCGGTGTTGAGGATCAGCCCGGCGAACTCGGGCCGTTTCCAGGCTTCGAGGAGGTCTTCGGCGGCCTGGTCGCCGTCGTCGGTGGCCACCGAAGCCAGCGCCACGGTGCCGGCCGCAGATTCGGCCATCGCGTCGTTGACCGTGCGCGCCCAGTCGCGGGCGCGGGCCGGGTTCAGCGGAGCCGACTGGATGTCCAGCCACGGCGACAGGATCTGCCGCGTGACGCCCGCCTGCCGCTGCCAGCCCGCACGCGGCCCGGCTTCGGTCATCCGCGCGCCGATCGGCCGGGTCTCGCCGGTGCCGGGCACCGCCACCACCCAGCCCGCCTCGGTGCGCCGCGCCGAGAACCCCGCGACGGGGGCCTGCTCCAGCGCGGTCAGCAGCGAGGGCGGCACGATGTGCGCGTGCGTGTCGAGGACTTCCGTCCGACTCACCTCCACGATCGGGTTGCTTGCGCCGAACGCTAAGCGGGGTGGTGCCGCCGGGACCAGCGCGCTTTCCTGGCAGCAGGCGTAAGGAGAACTGACAGCCGGGGTCTCGCTTCCGGCGGCCGTTCGTGTTGCCATGAACGTCCACAACGGAAAGGCGGCGGTCGTGACGGAAACCCGGAACGTGGTCGTGGCGATCACCGGCGCCAGCGGAGCGTGCCTGGGCGTGCGCGTCCTGCAACTGTTGCGGGAGCAGCCGGGGATCCGGACGCACCTGGTGCTGTCCAAGGCCGGGATTCTCACCCTGCGCCACGAATGCGACCTCACGGTGGCCGACGTCCGCGCGCTCGCCGACGTCACCTACCGGCCGGGCGAGATCGGGGCGACGATCGCGTCCGGCTCGTTCCCGGTCGCGGCGATGCTCGTCGCGCCGTGCTCGGTCAAGACGCTCTCCGCCATCGCCACCGGCTACACCGACGACCTGGTCAGCCGTGCCGCCGACGTCTGCCTCAAAGAGGGCAGGCCGCTGCTGCTGATGGTCCGCGAAACCCCGCTGCACCTGGGGCACCTGAAGTCGATGGTCGCGGTGACCGAAGCGGGCGCGATCATCGCGCCGCCGGTGCCCGCGTTCTACCCGCGTCCGCGGACCGTCGGTGACCTGGTGGACTACACGGCTCGCCGCGCGCTCGCCCGGGTGGGACTATGGGAGCTGGCGCCGGAACCGTGGGACGGCGAATTGACCAGAGCCGACCCGGCCGACCTGCTGGGGCGGTGACGAAGGGGACCGGGGTGCTCGAGGCGCGGCGGCTGCAGATCTTCTCCGCGGTGGCCGAGCACGGCTCGTTCACCGCGGCGGCCGAGGCGCTGTTCATGACGCACTCCGCCGTCTCGCAGCAGATGGCGCTGCTCGAACGGCAGCTGGGCGTGCCGCTGATGATCCGCGGGCCGCGCGGGATCGAGCTGACCGAGGCGGGCAAGCTGCTGTCGGAACGCAGCACCGGCCTGCTCGGCACGATCGCCCACATCGAGCAGGAGATGTCGGACCTCAAGGCGCAGCACGCGTCGGTGCGGCTCGGCGCGTTTCCGACGGCCGGCGCCGACCTCATCCCCCGCGTCGTGCGCGAGTACCAGCGCCGCTATCCGGAGACGAAGATCGTGCTGCGCTCGGCGCACGCGTCCGACATGACGGCGGCCCTGCGCGACGGTTCGATTCACCTCGGCCTGGTCTGGGACTACGACTTCGACCCGCGCTCGGTACCCGCCGACGTCGAGTGGGTCCACCTGGCCGACGACCCGCTGTGCGTGCTGGTGCCGCTGGACCACCCGGTCGCCGGGGAGTCCGAAGTGGAGTTGCGCGAGCTGGCCGGCGAGACGTGGGTGGTGCGCAGCCACCGGCCGCCGTACGACGAGGCGTTCACGACATTGTGCCGGTTGTCCGGTTTCGAGCCGCGGATCGGCTTCGCGACCGAGGACTACCTGTCGGTGCAGGGCCTGGTGGCGGCGGGGATCGGCATCGGTGCTGCCCCGCGGCTGGCGCTGGTGGCGCAGCGCCCCGACGTCGTCGCGGTGGCGATCGCCCCGGCGGCCCCGCGGCGGCGGATCGCGGCGGTACGCCTGCTGAAGGCGAGTCATCCCCCCGCGGCGCGGCAGATGCTGGAAGTATTGCGGGTGGTGGCGACGACCGACCCGGAGGACCACGCGTGACCGAACCGCCCGACGTCCTGCGTCAGATGCTGCTCGACGGGCGCGCGGACGTCTCCCTGGTCGACCGGATCGTCGAGGACCTGGCCCGCCGCATCATCGACGGCTCCCTCCCCCCGGGCGCGGACGTCAACTCGGTCGACCTGGCCCGGCGGTTTTCCACTTCGCGGACGCCGGTCCGGGAGGCGCTGCTGACGTTGCAGCGCGAGGGTCTGGTGGACATCCCGGCGCGGCGACGGCCGCGGGTCGCGCCGGTGACGTTGGCTCAGGCCCGGGAGCTGTACGAGATCCGGGCATCGCTGCATGCGCTGGTGAGCGAGCTGATCGTGGCCGGGTCCCCTGATTTGTCGGTACTCGCTTCGTGGCAGGCGCACCTGCGGGACGACGCTGCTCGCGGGGACGTCGACGCATACTTTTGGCACAACGTTTCGTTTCGGCAGGCCGAGGCTGAGGTGGCGGGGAACCGGCAGTTGACCCGGTTGCTGGGGTCTCTCGGTTTGCGGACTTTGCAGCTGCGGCACGTGAGTTTGTCGTTGCCGGGACGGTTGGACCGGTCGGTGGCGGACCATGAGCGGCTGCTGGCGGCTTATGCCGATGGGGACGCTGTGCTCGCGGTCGCGCTGACGCGGTCGATCATCATGACGGGGCTGCACTCGATCGAGGCTTCGGGGTGGTCGGGGCTCGAAGCCGCGGAGTGAGTCAGACGCCGCCGGCGCGTTCGATTGCCCGGTACCCCCGCATCACCAACGACCGGCTCACCGCCGCCGCCAATCCCGCGTCTCGATCCGCATACGCGTTCACCAGCCTTTCGTGGTCCGCCACCGAATGCAGCAGCCTCCCCGGCAACGAGAGACTCAAATGCCGGAACCGGTGCATCTGCAGCCCCAGCGAACTCAACCGGCGCTGCAGCTCGCCGTTCTTGGCCAAGCTCACCTCCGCATTGCGGAACCCCACGTTGTGCCAGAAGTACGCGTCGACGTCGCCACAAGAAGCGTCCGCCGAAAGCAGGCCCTGCCAGCGCCGCAACCCGAAGATCTCCGCGTCCGACGCCCGCGCCACCACCAGCTCGCTCACCAGCGCGTAAAGCGAAGCCCGGATCTCGTAGATCTCCCGCACCTGCCTCATGTCCACCGGCGACACGTACGGCCGCCGCCGCGGCGGGATGATCACCAGCGATTCCCGCTCCAGCAGCAGCAACGCCTCCCGCACCGGCGTCCGCGAGGTGCTGAACCGGCGGGCCAGCTCGGCCGAGTTCACCTCGTGGCCCGGCGGCAGCCGCCCTTCGACGATGCCCACCGCGATCTCCTGGAAGATCGTGAACGCCAGCGACGAGCTGCCGTCCACCCCGCGCAGCGCCGTGAAGAGCAGCTCCCGCCGGAGATCGGGCAGGTCCACCGCCGTCACTAGCCGAGGACCTCGGGCCAGCGGCGACTGACCGAAGCCACCAGCGAGGGGCTCGACTCCGCGACCGCCGGGAAGTCGCCCAGCCGCTCGAACGGCCGGCACGCGTCGATGATCGCGCGGCTGGTGAACGGCACCGCGCCGGGCAGCGTCAGCGGGTCGACCCGGCTGCCCCACGTCCGCTTCATCACCTCGATGTCGAGCGACGGGTCGGTCCGCCCGCACATCGCCCAGACGACCTCGCCGAGGTCGCGCGGGTTGACGTCGTGGTCGACGACCACCGTGAACCGGTTCATGTACGCCGCGCTCGGCAGCTGCGAAGTCAAGTACGCCGCTTGACGCGCGTGCCCCGCGTACCGCTGTTCGATCGCGACGATCAGCAGCGACCGCCCGCCGCCCGCCTCGTGCGCCCAGACGCCCCGCAACCCCGGCAAACCCGTCTTGCGCAGCGAGTCGGTGATGATCGCGGACTTCATCACCGTGCGCATGTACGAGTAGTCGTGCGGCGGCTTGCCCGGCGGCGCGCCGAGCAGGATCGGGTCGTCGCGGTAGTACACCTTTTCGACGTCGATGGTGAGGATCGGGTCGCGGGAGCCGGAGTAGTAGCCGGTCCACTCGCCGAACGGGCCTTCCGGGCGCTTGTCGTCCGGCCGCACCCACCCTTCGATCGCGATTTCGGCGTCGTGCGGCAGCGGCAAGCCGGTCGCGAGCCCGGCGATCGTGCGCACCGGGGCACCGGCCATCGCGCCGACGTAGTCGTACTCCGAGACGTCGCCGGGCACCTCGACGCCGGCCGCGACCAGGTACGCCGGGTGGTGGCCCAGCGACGCCGCGATCGGCGCCCGCCCCTCGGCCTCGAACCAGCGGCGCAGGTGCTGGGCGCCGTGCTTGCCCGCCTCGATGTTGACGCTCACCGCGCGGCCGTCGTCCTGCACCTGCATCCGGTACGCGCCGAGGTTGATCCGGCCGGTGTCGTAGTCGCGGGTGACGACCGCGCAGCCGGTGCCGATGTAGCGGCCGCCGTCGCCTTCGTGCCAGCGCGGCACCGGGAACTTCAGCAGGTCGACCTCGTCGTCCACATGGGACAGGAGGGGCCCGTCGGCCACCGTGACCGCGCGGAAGTCGCCGGCGTGCGAGGTCCACTCCCCCGGCTTGACGGCGAGCTTCTCGACGAGGTCCTCGTCGGTGTTGTCCCAGCCGAGCCCGAGGACCGACCCGAGCAGCCGCGGGTTGCTGACCGAACCGGACAGCACGCGCGAACCGGAGGCGTAGTCCTTGATCGAGTCGAACAGCAGGGCCTTGGGGTGCGAACGCCGGTAGTTGACCTGGGAGAGCGCGCCGATCTCGAGCTCCCAATGGGCGCCTTCGACGGTTTGCACCTCCCCGGCCGCCTCGGCTTCGGCGAGCCACTTCCGCAGGTCGGTCATGCCGGAATCCTTCGCGAGGTCTGGCGGAGGTGGCCGATCGCCGCCTCGGCGGTGAGCACGTCCGCGTACTTCTGGTCCAGGTCGAACAGGCTCAGCCAGTGCGAAGCCTCGAAGCGGTCGAAACAGCAGTCGCCGACGACGCCGACGCGGTAGCCGCGGCTGCACGCGTCGACGACGGTCGAGCGCACGCACCCGCTGGTGGCCTCGCCGGCGACCAGCAGGGTGTCGTGACCGCCCATCCGCAGCATCGTGTCCAGCGGGGTGCCGTGGAAGCAGCTGGGGCCGATCTTCTCCAGCACGATGTCGCCGGCCCAAGGCTCCGCTTCGGACACGATCGCGTTGGGATCCACAGTGGACTTCGGTGCGAGTGCCGCGCCCGGCTTGCGGTTCCAGCGGCCGTACCGCGCCGGGGTCGCGTGGAAGTAGATCACCGGCGCCCCGGCGTCGCGGGCCGCGCGCAGCAGCGGGGCGGTGCGGTCGACCGCGGCCCAGCCGTCCGCGCCGCACGCGCTGGGCCAGTCCGCGACCGCGTCGAGGATGTCCCGGCGAGGCAGGCCCAGCGCCGCGTAGTACAGGTCGACGACGAGCACAGCGGGATTGGCCCCCAGACCGAACGGGGCCCGCTTCGCCCACGACGTCGCCGCGAGCACCGCGCGGTCCCGTTCGGTCAGGTACTTCGACCACTCCGCCTCGAACGAGGTCATGACGTCGTCAGGCTGTTGTCGATGTACTTCGCGACGTCCGATGGAGCAGTGGTCTTGGCGTTCTCCGCGGCTTCGTCGAAGGCCTGCTTGATCACCTTCTCGTCCACCACCGGGGTCTTCGCCCAGACGTCGAGAAAGAAGTCGTAGGCGTAGGCGGCAAGCTCGGGGCTCTTCACGCCGCTGTACTTCTGGATGCTCGCGACCGTCTCGTTCTTGTGGCCGCGGATGTACTGCAGCGCCTCGGCTTCCGCCGCGACGAACCGCTTGACGACCTCGCGGTTGTTCTGCAGGTACTTCGACTGCACGGTGTAGGCGCCGAGCGGGAACGGCATGTTCGACAACGCAGCGAGCCGGTGCGCGCCCTTCTCCCGGCTCTCGGTGCCGTTGGGCGGCTGGGTGAGGATCGCCGACACGGCACCGCTGCCGAGCGCGGCCACCTCGGCCGGGACGCCCTTGACGAACACCGCGGTGACGTCCTCGCGCTTGAGGCCGTTCGCCTCCAGCAACGCCGTCAGCCCGAAGTCGCTTTCCGAGCCGGGCGAGGTGATGGCGACCTTCTTGCCCTTGAGCCCGGCGACCGACTGGACCTCCGGGCTCGCCCACATCTCCAGGTTGTAGTGCGGCTCGGACATCGCCACGTACTTGAGGTCGGCGCCCTTCATGATGGCCGCCGCGGTGTCGGGCGCGACGCCGACGCCGATCTGGACGCTGTCGCTGGCCAGCCCGGCGACGAGCTGCGAGCTGTCGTTGAGCCGGCTGAGCTTCACGTTGAGTCCGTGCTTGGTGAAGATGCCGTAGTCCTGCGCGGTGTAGAGGTCGGAGTAGCCCGCGCCGAGCGCGGTGTAGCCGATGGTGACCGGCAAGGCGCCGCTCGCGTCGGCGGTGACCGTGCCGCCGGCCCCGCCCCCGCACGCGGTGAGGCCGAGCATGAGGCTCGCTGCCAGGAGAAGTGTTTTCATTCTGCACCTGCCCAATGGGTGAAACGGCGTTCGACCAGCCGGACGGCCCAGTTCAGCAGCAGGGCGACCACGGCGAGGATGACGATCCCGGCCATCGCCGAGTCCATGTTGAAGTTGGAGGTCTGCGTCTGCACGAAGTAACCGAGGCCCTGGCTGGCCAGGAACAGCTCGGCGACGATCGCGCCGACCAGCGCGCGGCCGACGGCCAGGCGCACGCCCGCGAGGATGTACGGCAGCGTCGCGGGCAACGCGATGGTGTAGAAGAACTTCAGCCGCGGCGTGCAGAACACCGTCGCGACGCGGGTGTAGTCGCTGTCCAGGTTCCGCACGCCCGCGGTGATGTTGATGATCAGCGGCAGGATCGCGGCCCACACGATGACGATCACGCGCGAGGTGTTGTCGATGCCGAACCAGAAGATGATGATCGGCAGGAACATCACGTACGGCACCGAGTAGAGGATGTTGACCATCGGCTCGGTCATGTCGTGCAGGATCTTGCTGCGGCCCAGCACGAGGCCGATCGGGATGCCGAGGACGAACGTGATGCCCAGGCCCCACAGCAGTTCCAGGCCGGTCGCGCCGAGCGCCGGGTAGATTTCGCCGGAGCCGAAGAGCTTCGCCTCGGCCGCGGCGATGCGCAGCGGGTTGCTGCTGAAGGAGACGTCGACGAGACCGAGCGCCGTCGCGAGCTGCCACAGCACCAGGACGATCGCCATCCCGGCCGTGCCGAGCAGCCCGCTACGGTGTCGCCGCGCCCAGCCGGAGCTCGCCGACAGAGCCGTTGGCGGGGTCGGTGCTGGCGTCGTGCGCGGGAGTGACGCTGTTGTCATGGTTCGGCTCCGAAGCTGCGGGTTCGTGGTGGAGGGCCGAGAGGATCTTGTCGCCGTACGCGAGGAACTCGGCGCTACGCCGCCAGGCGGCGTCGCGCGGGCGGGGCACGTCGATGACCACTTCCAGCGCGACGTGCGCGGGGGACGGGGAGAAGACGAGCACGCGGTCGGCGAGCAGCACGGCCTCGTTGACGTCGTGGGTCACGAACATCGCGGTCTTCTTCGTGACGGCGTCCGCCTGCCAGATCCGCAGGAGCTCGTCCTGCAGGTTCTCGCGGGTCTGCGCGTCGAGCGCACCGAAGGGCTCGTCGAGCAGCAGCAACGTCGGATCGGTGGCCAGGGCGCGCGCGAGGTTCACGCGCTGCCGCATCCCGCCCGAAAGCTCGTGCGGGTACTTCTTGGCGACCTTGGCCAGGCCGACGATGTCGAGCAGGTCTTCGGCGCGTTTCCGGGTCTCCGGCGTCAGCCTGCCCTGGACCTGGGGTCCGAAGAGGACATTGTCGAGGACGGTCCGCCACGGGTAGAGCGAGGCGTGCTGGAAGACCAGCGACCGCTCCGGGCCGGGGCCGTTGATGGGGCGGCCGCCCAGCTCGAGGTCCCCGCCGGCGACGGGCACGAGCCCGGCGACGGCCTCGAGGAACGTGGTCTTGCCGCACCCGCTCGGGCCGACGATGACGACGAACTCCTCGTCGTGGATCTGCAGGTTCAGGTCGAGGCACGCGGTCGAGAAGCCGCCGCCGCGCCGGGCCTTGTGCCCGAGCAGCAGATCCCGCGCGTCCAGGCAGATGTTGGGGACGGACATCAGCACGTCCCCGGGGTTTCTGGGTGGTTCACTACCGCTCCTCCTTGCCAATGACTGCACTGCGGACCGCAAGGTGTCGACACTTCGGGAGAGTTTGCGTCCGCGGCTACAGCAAAGTCAAGGATTCGGAATCGAGTAAGACGAGCTTCTGTCGCAAACTGTCGACACTAGCCACTTCGCGACAGTGCACCCCGGCCGAAAAGCCGTGAAGGACTACGAGGTCAGGCGACGGGCTGCTCCACCGGCTCCGGCTTCGGGCTCAGCACGCCCGCGAACACCGCCGCCAGCACGCACAGCACCACCGGCACCGCGAACGTGACGTTCAGCGGCATCCACCGCGTCAACCCGCCGATGAGCGCCGGCCCGGCCAGCAGCCCCACGTAGCCGAGCCCGACCACCCTCGCCATCAACGCACCCGACGCCCGCGTGTCCAGATTGCCCGCCGCGGTGAACAGCTGCGGAACCCCGCCCGACAAGCCCAGGCCGAACAACGCCCAGCCCACCAGCGACAGCGGCACCCACGGGGCCGCCGCGGCGATCGACAGGCCGACCGCCGCCAACGCCGCTCCGTACCGGACGATCGCCGCCGGGCCCGCCCAGGCCGCGACGCGGTCGGTCAGGAAGCGGCCGGTCGTCATCGCCACCGCGAACGCGCCGTACGCCAGCGCCGCCGTCGAGGACGAC
This sequence comes from Amycolatopsis sp. NPDC051371, assembly GCF_040682155.1. Taxonomy (NCBI): domain Bacteria; kingdom Bacillati; phylum Actinomycetota; class Actinomycetes; order Pseudonocardiales; family Pseudonocardiaceae; genus Amycolatopsis; species Amycolatopsis sp. NPDC051371. Next base: position 31,482 of record NZ_JBFBAG010000028.1, on the reverse strand, counting down.
GTGCCCAGGACCTTCTCCATGTGCAGCGCCGCCCAGTCGTTGGCCACGCCCTCCGACAGCATCAGCGCCAGCGCCAGCAACCCGAGCAGCCAGACCACCCGGCCCGGCGTCCGGCGGCGCGCGACCGGCGCCGACTCGGCGGCGACGGTCGCGGGCACTGAAGCTTCTTCGGACGGCTCCATCAGGAACCGCGCGGACGCCAGGGAAAGCACCACGCACAGCAGGCCGGTGCCGGTGAGCGTGACGCCGGTCGGCACGCCCGCACCGAGCGTCGCCGCGCCGATGACCGCGGCGAACGCACCGCCGATCGACCACATCGCGTGGAACGCGGCCATGATCGGGCGCGGGTAGGCCCGCTCCACCACCACCGCGTGGGAGTTCATCCCGACGTCGATCGCGCCGTTGCCGAACCCGAACAGGATGAGCGAAAGCCCCAGCGTCCACCACGAGTTCGCGAACCCGGGGGCGCACAGGGCGAGGCCGAGCAGCACCCCGGCCGCCGGGACCAGCCGGCGGTGGCCGAGCCGGTCGACGAGCGGCCCGGAGATCTGCATGCCCGCGAACGCCGCGCCGCCGAGCACCAGCAGCAACGCGCCGAGCGTGCTGTGCGAGATGCCGGTCGCGCGCTCGACGTTCGGGATGTGCACGACCCACATGCCCATCCCGAAGCCGTTGAGGCCGAAGAACATGAAGGTCGCGAACCGGGCGGCGCGCGGGCGGGGCGGGGCGGTCGTCATCGGTTCTCCCAGGGGACGGCGACGTGCACGAGCACGCCGAGGCCGGCCAGCGCCGCGCGCTGGTCCTCGGGCGCGCCCGGGTCGGTGATCAGGACGTCCACGCGGTCGGCGGGACAGACGTGGGCGAGCGCGGCGCGGCCCCACTTGGCGCCGTCGGCGAGCACGATCGCCCGGGCCGCGACGTCGAGGGCGGCTCGCTTGACCTCGGCGTCGCCCAGGTCGAACGCGGTGAGGCCGGCGTCGAGGCCGAACGCGCACGGGCTCAGCACCGCGACGTCGAACCGCAGGGCGCGCAACGACGCCACGGTCAGCGGCCCCACCAGGGCCTGCTCCCCCGGCCTCGGCTCGCCACCCGGCAGGAGCAGCCGGACTTCGGGGTCGTCGGCCAGCTCCCGGGCCGCGTGCAGGGAAAGCGGCATCACGGTCACCGCGCGCCCGCGCAGCAGCCGCGCGAGTTCCAGCGCGGTGGTGCCGCTGTCGAGGACGATCGTTTCGCCGTCGCGGATCAGCTCGGCCGCCGCGGTCGCGATGGCCCGCTTCGCCTCGACCGCGGCCGTCGCGCGGGCGGCGAACGGCGGCTCGATCCCGGACGGCGACGCCGGGACGGCTCCGCCGTGCACCCGCCGCAGCACGCCGCGCGAGGCCAGGTGGTCGAGGTCGCGGCGCACCGTCATCTCCGACGCGCCGGTCGCCGACGCCAGGTCCGCGACGGCCACCTGGTCGGCGTCGCGCAGGCGCTCCACGATCATCCGTTGCCGTTCCGCGCTCTTCACGCCGCGATGCTCGCAAGCCGCGGGCATTCGCACAACCGATTTGTTCGTCCGCTCACGTCGCATGTGCGAAACACCGCTGCGGCATGATGGTGCCGTGCACGCCGCCGAGACCACCGCGACCCCGTGACCGGGGGCTACCTGAAGGGCCGGATCCGCCGCGAGGACATCATCACGGCGGCGGCCGCCGCGTACGGCGAGCTCGGCTACCAGGGCTCGTCGCTGCGCGAGATCGCCAAGCGCGTCGGCATTTCGCACGCCGGCCTCCTCTACTACTTCCCGACCAAGGAAGCCCTGCTCGCCGCCGTGCTCGAACGGCGCGACGCCGAGGACTCCGAGCGCGAGCAGCTGACGGTGCCGCCCGGTCTCGAGGTTCTGCGCCACTTCGTCGCGCTCGCCGAGCACAACGTCCGCCACCCCGGGATCGTCGACCTCTACTCCCGGCTCGCCGCCGAGGCCGTCGCCACCGACCACCCGGCGCACGAGTACTTCGTGCGCCACTACCGCGCCGCGCGCGACGGCGTGCACGAGTCGTTCGCGGTCCTGGCCGCCCGCGGAGAGCTGCGGGACGGCGTCGACCCCGGAATGGCGACGCTGACGTTCATCGCGCTGATGGACGGCCTGCAGGTGCAGTGGCTGACCGTCCCCGGCGACGTGGACCTGGTCGGATCGCTGCGCTTCTACTTGCAGAACCTGCTCACCGTCCCGGTCTAGAGGGTCTTCGCGTACGGGTCCCAGCCCGCCGGCAGCGCGGGCGGGACGTCGACGGTGCTCGCGACCTCGACGGTCTGCCCCCGGGTCAGGGACTCGTCGATGGCCAGCATCGCGTCGAGCACGTGGTAGGCCAGCTCGCCGGACGCGCGTTCCGGCACACCGGCGCGGATCGCCCGCGCCAGCTCGAGCGCGCCGGTACCCCGGGAAGCCGCGTGTCCGTTCGGTGTCAGCTCTTCCGGTTCGGCGTGCCCCGGCAGGTGCAACGCTGTCGGGCCGTCGAACCGGTTGGGGTCCGGGAGCACGGCGGTGCCGAGCGTGCCGGTCACCTCGACGAACCCGGTGCGCTTGAGCGCCGAGTCGAAGCTCAGCACGAGCTGCGCGGAGCCGCCCGCCTCGAACTCGACGAGCGCGGTGACCGTCGTCGGCACCGTCACCGGGAACTCCGTGCCGGCGCGCGGCCCGGACCCGATGACGCGTGTGTCGCGCGCCCGCCCGCCGGCCCCGGTGACGCGCCGGATCGGGCCGAGCAGCTGCACCAGCGTCGTCAGGTAGTACGGGCCCATGTCCAGCAGCGGCCCGCCGCCGGCCTGGAAGAGGAACTCCGGCGCCGGGTGCCAGCTCTCCGGCCCCGGCACCTGGAACAGCGCGAGTGCGGTCAGGGGCCGCCCGATCCGGCCCGCGTCGACGGCCTGGCGTGCCGTCTGCAGGCCCGCGCCGAGGACGGTGTCGGGCGCGCTGGCCACGCGCAGGTTCTTCTCCCGTGCGCGATCGAGGAGCTTGCGGCCGGTCTGGCGGTCCAGCGCGAGGGGCTTCTCCGCCCAGACGTGCTTGCCCCCTTCGAGGGCCGCGAGCCCGACGTCGACGTGCGAGGCAGGGATGGTCAGGTTGACGACGAGCTCGACCTCGGCGTCGTCGAGCAGCTCGGCCACCGTGCCCGAACGCGGGACGCCGTACTCGGCGGCGCGGGCCGCGGCGCGCTCGGTGTCGAGGTCGGCGATCCGCAGCACGCGGACGTCCGGGAAGCTCGTCAGGTTTTCGAGGTAGGTGCCGCTGATGACGCCGGCGCCGACGATCCCGACGCCGACCGGCCCGCCGGTCACCGGCCCGCGCCGGTCAGGAAGGCGTGGCTGGCGGCGATGGCCTCGAAGAGATCGCCGTCGTAGGCGTCGAACTCGACCACGCGCAGCGCGTCCGGCGCGGCGGCGAGCACGTCGGCGATGGGCACCCGCCCCTGCCCGGCCGGGACCTGGCCGGTGGCGTCGGTGGCCAGGCCGCCGTCCTTGACGTGGATCGCGCGGACGCGGTCACCGAGCCGGCGCAGCAGGGCGGGCGCGTCCTCGCCGCCCGCGGTGGCCCAGTAGGTGTCGACCTCGAGCGCGACGGCCGGGTCGAGCTTGTCGGCGAACACCTCGAACGCGCTGCGGCCGTCGATCCGGGACTCCAGCTCCCACCAGTGGTTGTGGTAGCCGACCTGGACGCCGTGCTCGGCCGCGACCTTGGCGGCGGCGTTCAGCGCGTCCGCCGTCGCGGCGATGTCGGCCGGGTCCTGCCACTGCTCCGGCTTGACGAGCGGGTCGATCACCAGGCCGATGCCCAGCTCGGCCGCCGCGGCGAAGACGGCCGCCTGGTCGGCGCCGATCAGGCGGGCGTGCGCGGTCGGGGCGCTCAGGCCGTTCGCCGGCAGCCCGGCCCGCAGCGCATCGACGTTTTCGACGACACCATACGGCTCGACATGCGTGAAGCCGATCGCGGCGAGCCGCCGCAGGGTGTCGGCGGGGTCGGCCGCGAAGGCGTCGCGGACCGAGTACAGCTGCACGGAAAGCTCGCTCATCACCGGCTCCTGGAGGTCACGGGGTTCGATGAATTTCTACCACTTGGTCAAAATTGGCACCAGGGATTTCCGGGCCGGTCCACCGGACGGCCGCACCGGCGTGCCGAGGCTCACCGGCGCGGTTGTTTTGGCGAGGGCCGGTTGGGGCAGTAACGCTTTGACGAGGTCGAAGCCGATCCGATCCGGGAGGTGCCGGTAGTGGACAGGGCAGGGGACGAAGTGGACACGGGGGCCGTCGGCCACCCGGCGTCCCGTCGCGACCTGACGGAACTGTCCGAGGCCGCCCGTGACCTCGACCGCCGGATCGAACAGCACCTGGCCCGGTTGCGCCGCGAACGCGCGACGCGCGCCTGGGACGACATCCCTGACCAGCGGCTTCGCCCCAGCGGCTGACCTCGCGTTCACCGCCCGGACCCGGGCTACTACGCTGGGTGGGCCCCACGCCGCGCCGAAGTCCTGCGAGGTCGCCATGTCCGACTCCCCGTCCGCGCTGTCCCCGAGCCAGAAGCCGGTGGGCGTCGACCCCGAGCGGCCGAGCATCGCGCGGATCTACGACGGGTTCCTCGGCGGCAACAACTACTACGAGGTCGACCGCGTGGTGATGGAGAAGATCCGCGCGGCGGTCCCGGAAGCGGTCGACATCGCCCGCGGCAACCGCGGTTTCCACAACCGCGCCCTGCGGATGCTCGCGAACCAGACCAAGATCCGGCAGTTCCTCGACTGCGGGTCCGGGCTGCCGACGGCGGAGAACACGCACCAGATCGTCCAGCGCATCGACAAGGACCACACGGTCGTCTACATCGACAACGACCCCGTGGTCCTCGCGCACGGCCGGGCGCTGCTCGTGGAGAACGACTTCACGCACATGGTCGAAGCGGACATCTTCAAGCCGGAACTGGTGCTCGGCGACGACGAGGTGCGGCAGCACGTCGACTTCTCGGAGCCGGTCGCCCTGCTGCACGTCGGCACGATGCACCACTTCGAGGGCGACGGCGCGGTCGACGTCATGCGGGAGTACATCGACGCGCTCGCCCCGGGCTCGTACGTCGTGCTGTCGCACTTCTTCGACCCCGAGGTGCCGGAGCTGACCGCGATCGCCAAGCGCATCGAGAACATCCTGACCCAGGGGCCCCTCGGCGCCGGCCGGTTCCGCACGCGGGTGGAGATCGAAGCCATGCTGCCGGGCCTGGAGTTCCTCCAGCCGAACGCGACCTCCGGACCGGGCCTTGCGGTGTGCGACGAGTGGTGGCCCGACGGCCCCCGGCTCACGCCCCTGTCGGGTTCGGCGAAGTGCGTGGCCGGGATCGTCGGCGTCAAGCGCTAACGCAACCGCCATGCGTGGTCCGCGGTTCCGCTGTCGCCGAACTGCACCACCTGGGCGCTGTCGGCCGTGGACATCCCCGCCACACCGAGCACCTTGCCCGAGTTGCGGTTGACGATCCGGAACCAGCCGCTGCCGTCGTCGCGCAGGCGCCACAGGTGGTCCGCGGACCCGTTGTCGGTGAACTGCACGATGTTCGAACTGTCCGCTGTGGACATTCCGGCCACGCCGAGCACCTTGCCCGAGTGGACGTTGCGGATGAGGAACCAGCCGTCGGCGGTGGCCTCGAAGGTCCACAGGTGGTCGTCGGTGCCGTTGTCGGCGAACTGCACGACCCGCGCACTGTCCGCCGTGGACATCTGATCCACCCCGAGCACCTTGCCCGAGTTGCGGTTCTCGACCCGCACCCGCCCGTCCGGGACGAGCCGCCACACGTGGTCAGCCGAGCCGCCGTCGCCGAACTGCATTACCTGCGCACTGTCCGCGGTGGACATCTGATCCACGCCGAGGACCTTGCCGGAGTTACGGTTCTTCAGCCGCCACCAGCCGTCGCCGTTGTCCACCAGCTGCCAGAGGTGGTCCGCGGTGCCGTTGTCGGTGAACTGCACGACCTTCGCACTGTCCGCGGTGGACATCTGGTCGACCCCGAGCACCTTGCCCGAGTGGTGGTTGCGAACGCGGTACCAGCCGTCCCCGTTCGCCACGAGGTGCCAGACGTGGTCGTCGGTGCCGTTGTCCGCGAACTGCACCACGCGCGCACTGTCCGCAGTGGACATCTGATCGACACCGAGCACCTTGCCGGAGTTGCGGTTCACGATCCGGAAGCCCGCTCCCCCGCCACCCGGCGACCAGGGGTGGCCGTTCGGGTCGGCCGTCGGGAACGACGTGACGCGCAGGCGGGCCGCGCCCATCGGGATCAACGTGACCGTCTCGACCGCCGCATCACTGCGCGCCGGTGACGCCTGCAGCGGCGTGACGACGTTCTGGTCGTCCGCGGTCCACTCGGCGATCTTCCGCGCCGGTGCGGTGATCTTCACCGGCGCGGTGTCCGGCGTGAACGGGTTGGCGGGCAGCGCACCGCCGGCCGCGGAGAAGGTCAGCGCCGCGTTTGGTGCGAGGCCGTAGTTCCAGGGTGTCGTCGCGTGCACCGCGTACTCCGGGAACTGTGCGTTTCCGCCGATCTGCTGGTAGCTCTCGCCGACCTTCAGCGAGTACGTCAGCGGGCCGTGGTCGACCGACACGGAGTCGTGGTTCGCTGTCCAGGTCCGCGTCGTCGTGCGCTGCGGCAGGGTGAGCGTGACGACGTCGCCGTCCGCCCAAGTCCGGTCGACCTTCACGAAGGACGGCCCCGCCGTCGCCGCGACCGCCGCCCCCGCCACGGTGAGCCGGGGCGCCGCGCACCAGGCCGGGATCCGCAGGTACAGCGGGAAAGCCAGCCGCTTCGGCGTCCGGACGGTGAAGGTGACCTGCTCGGCGAACGGGTAGGTAGTGTCTTCGGTGATGGTCACCGAGGTGCCGTCGCCGACCTTCGCCGTGACGCTGCTCGCGGAGTACATCGCGGCGGCGAGGCCGTTGTCCGGCGTGGCCAGCCACAGCTCTTCGGTGAAGTACGGCCAGCCCATGCCGTAGTTGTGCGGGCAGCAGCGGTACTGGTCGACGCCCGGCAGGTAGGCCTGCATCGCGAAGCCGTTCTGGAACTGGCCTTCGCTCTTGGGCACGTTGTCGAGGTCGACGCTGTTCGCGCTGGTGATGTAGTGGACGGCACGCCCGGCCGGGTCGAGGGCGGCGGGCAGGGAGTTGAAGGCGAGGTCCTCGCAGCGGTCGGCCCAGACCGGGTCGCCGGTCAGCCGGGTGAGCAGCTGGTGGCTGGCCATGAACTCGACGATCCCGCAGGTCTCGAAGCCCTGCCGCGGGTCGCCGAAGCCGGGCCGCGCGTTCTCGTCCCCGGCGAAGCCGCCGCCGGCGAACTGGCCGTAGGCGGCCATGACCGTGTCGTAGTCGGAGTAGGTGGCCTGGGTCAGGCTCGCGTCGCCGGAACGCAGCGCGTACTGCGCGGGTTCGCGGAAGCCCTGGGCGATGTTGACGTTGTGCAGGCTGGGCAGGTTCCGGACCCAGCTGGCGCCATAGGCGTGGATCTTGTCGGCGAGGTCGAGCAGGAAGGCGTCACCGGTGCGGTTGAAGAGCCAGAAGACGCTGTCGAGGCCGTCGCCCCAGCGGACGGACACCCAGCTGGAGTCGAAGGCGCTCTTGCCCTGGGCGTTCATGTAGCGGAGGAAGCGGGTGAGGAACGGGATGACGCGGGTGTCGCCGCTGTACTCCTGCCAGGAGCGCAGGGCTTGCAGCAGCGGGAGGTACGGCCAGAAGTCGGGGCCGTTGTTGAGCGCGGTGCGCAGCGCGGTGGGTCCGAAGAAGCCGTCGGACTGCTGGGTGGCGAGGATGGCGTCGATCCACTTGGCGGCGGTGGCTCGTGCGGTGGCGTCCCGGGTGACGGCGGCGAGGTCGACGTAGCCACGCAGCCAGTAGGGCACTTCTTCCCAGCCGGCGCGCTCGGGGTGGACCCAGCCGCTGGTGACGAAGTCGAGGAAGTGCGAGGTCTCGGCGTAGTGGCCGCAGAGGCCGTCGAGCTGCAGTTTCAGCTGGCCGGCGAGCCAGCCTCGCGCGGTGACGGCCCCGGGAGGGAGCTTGAGGAAGGCGGCGGGCTTCAGCGGGGCGGCGTTCGGGGTGTAGAAGCCGCCGGTCGCGGGGGCGACCTTGCGGAGGGCCGCGGCCGCGTTCGGCGCGGTCGCCCCGGTCAGCAGGGTGGCGGCGGCGACTCCGGCTCCGGTGACGAACTGCCTGCGGCTCAGCGACACGGGGGCCTCCGCTCGTCTTTACAACGTTGTAAATCTGTTTTACCGGGTGGATACAACGTTGTAAATCCGCCGTTCGTCGGAGGCCGGAATCTCGAGGGTCGCGGTCGCGGGCGGGCCGTTGTCTTGAATGAGTCATTCAGGTCTTCGGAGGTCCTGAATGACTCATTCAAGACGTCAGCGGACCGGATCCGCGGCGGGCTACGGCACGTTCGACGAGGCCGGGTCGCCCTCGGACGCCGCCGGGTCGTGGGCCGCCGCGGGATTGCCCGCCGCGGGGTTGTCTGCCGCGGGGTTGCCTGCCGTGACAGGGCCGCTTCCCGCCGAACCGGCCCCGGTCGCGGCGCCCGCCGCCGGGTTGGCAGGCGCCTCCTCCGCACTGTCCTCAGTGGACCCCTCCACCGCCCCGCGCACCCACTTGAGCTTCACCTCGAACTGCCCCTGCAGCCCCGTCCGCGCGATCACCGCGCCGGCCTGGGCGTCCAGCTTGACGCCGAACTTGAGCTCCACCTCGTCCGGGCCCAGGTCGCGAAACTGGGCCAGCGCCGCGCCCGCTGCCGCGCGGACTTCGCTCAGTGCGTGCTCGAACGTCGTCGTCGCCTTGCGGAGTACCCCCGACGGCACCGACGCGCGCTCCAAGCCCGGCTCCACCTCCACCTCGACGACCACCGATCCGCCGTCGGCCAGCGGGAAACGCACGAAGTCCGGCAAGGAGTCCTCCATCGGTCGGAACGGTCAACAAGGCAGGTCCAGCCACTGCTCCCGGCCGATGCCGACGCGCACCGAGTCCAGCTCGGCGAGCAGCGTCGGGAGCCGGTCCGGGTGGGCCAGGTACTCCAGCACCGCCTGGTAGAACGCACTGCTCATCGCCGACGGCATCAGGTCCGACGCGTCGAAGCACAGGTCGGTGCCCTGGGCCAGGGTCGTCGCGATGCGCCGGGTCACGTCGCTGCCGTAGACGCCCTGGCCGACGAGCCGCTGGTGCACCGAGAACGTCGTCCCGCCCGACGGCCAGATCCGCTGGCCCGCCTCACTGGCCAGGTACACCATGAGCCGGCGCGCGCCCGGCGTGTCGTGGAACATCGCCGCGAGGTCGGCCGAGACCTCGGACGGGCCCGCACCCGCGCCCGGGAACGGGAAGAACCGGAAGTCGCGGTCGGGCACGGGCGGCCCCGGGAGCGCGCCGTACCCGCCGATCGCGAACGAGCCCAGGTGCTCCCACACGCACCCCGGCGGCTCGGCGAACATCGCCTTGCCGGCGTCGGCGAACGACGTCAGCAACGCCGCCGTGCTGCCGCCGCGGACCGCGTCCGGCGCCAGGACCAGCTCGCCCCAGCTCTGCCACGCGGCCCGCATCGCCGGGTCCGTCCACGGCAGCGTGCCCGCCGCCCAGTCGCTGTAGACCCGCGGACCGGCACGGTGCAGCAGGATGTCTTCGATCCAGTCGGTGCCCGGGAACCCGGAGTTCGGCGGGGCACCCATGCCGAGGCACCAAGGCCGTTGCCCGCTCGCGGTGAGCTGCCGCGACGTCGTCAGAAGCTGGTCCCACGTCGCCGGTTCCGGCCCGGTGAACGTCTTCGGCGCGTACCAGACGATGCTCTTCAGGTCGGCCTTGACCGCGACCGCGTACATCGCGCCGAGCCCGAGCTGCTGCAGCTTCAGCCACGGCCGGCTGTACGCCTGGGCCGCTTCCGCACCCAGGATGGCGTCGAGAGGCTTCAGTTCGCCCGAACGCGCGTACCCGGCGAGCTCGGCCGGGTTGGACAGCACCGCCACCTCGGGCGGAGTGCCCTGCTGCAGGTCGCCGCGCAGCACCTGGTTCTGCGCGCGGGTGCCCTGGTACCGCGTCGGGATCCCGGTCTCCCGGGTGAAGCCGTCGAGCACGCGCTGGAACGCGGCCTGCTCGTCACCCGTCCACGAACCGAGCACGGTCACGACCTCCGCGCCGGACTCGCCCGAGCAGCCGGGCACCCCGGCCGCCAGCGCGGCGGCCAGCACCACGACGGCGAGGCGTCTCCTCATCGGCTTCTCGCCCCACGGAACCGGTATTCGTCGAGCCGGGGTTGCAGGCCGCCCACGATCAGCACCGCGATTCCCGCGGCCAGCACGGGAATCCCGTAGCCGAGCAGGCCGTTCCAGCCCGGTTCGGTGAGCCCCGGTCCCAGGAGTGCCGACTCGTCGACGTCGGCGGGGGCCGCGGGCGGGACGGTGGGCGGAGCGGGCGTCGCCGCGGCGAACGCGGCCACCGTCTCCCCGCAGGTAGCGGCTCCTCCGGGACCGCAGGAGGCGACCAGCACCTTCGCGAGCGTCCACTGGGCGTGACCGGCGGTCGCCGTCGTCGCCGCGGACCGCGCGTCCACCGTCCGCTCCAGCGCGGCACCGCTGTCCCGGGCGCCGGACTGGACCCCGAGCAGCAGCGCCGTCCCGACGCCCAGCAGCACCGAGCCCGCCGTCGCGGCGAACAGCGCCGAGTTCACCGTCCGCCGGAAGTGGCGGGCGAGGAACCGCTGGGCCCACACCAGCAACACCAGCAGGAGCAGCAGCGGCAACGCCCACAGCAGCGTGATCGCGGGGTCGAGCCAGTCGGTGCCGAGCTGCTGGTCGAGCGCGGCGCGCTGGGCGGCGGCCAAGGCGTCGAGCCGCGCGAGGATGCCGTTTTCCTTCGCGGTCAGCAGATCGGACGCGGACTGCAGCTTGCTCGCGGCGAGCGCGCCGCCGTCGTCCTGCCGGAAGTGGGCGTCGGCCTGCCCGATGAAGCTGTTGTACGCGGGCAGCAGCCCTTCGATGAGCCGCAGGGTCTGGCTGCCCTGCTCGCCGGCCGCGTTGTGCTCGGCGACCTGGGCGAGCTGCTGGCCGGCGCGCGCGATCTCGTCCTCGTACTGCTCGCTGGGCCCGGTCAGGCGCGCTTGGCCGTGCTCGAAAGCGGACACCGCGGCGTCGTGGGCGGCCACGAGCGCCTCCTTGGCCAGCGACACCTCCAGCACGGCGGGCGCGGTCCGCTCGCGCACCTCGGCGATGCTGGCCCGTACCCCGAGGAAGGTCGCCAGCGCCGTCACCAGGACCAGCGCGCTGCCGGCCACCAGCCCCAATCGCAGCCACCACAGGGTCTGGCGCGTGGTGCTCGTCGCGCTCACGAGGGTGCTCCCGCCGGATCCTCGAACAGTTCACCGCACCGCCCGCAGCGTTTCGCCGACGGCCGCGCCTTGTGTCCACAGTGGACGCATTCGCGCGGCGCGCCACCGTCCTCGGGGCGAGCCGGCACGACGACGGGTTCGGCCGTGTAGGTGGAGATGGTCGACCCGAGCACGAGCGAAAACCCGTCGCGCGGGCGGACGCCGTCCCTGATCGCGACGGCACCGTCGTCGCGGACGTCGATCAACCGGCCCAGCCGCTTGAGGATCTCCGCGTTGCCGAGGTCGGTGGCCAGCCGGTACGCAGTGCCCCATTCGCGCGCCGCCTCCGCCCGGTCTTCGCGCTCGAAGGCGTCCCAGCCCGCGCGGACCGCCCGGCCCAGCTCGGCCTGCCCGGTGATGCGGGCGACGTTCTCGTCCGGCACGCTCGACAGCGCCAGGTCGTCGGTCAGGTAGCCGACGACCGGGAGCTGGTCGCTCACCACGGTGTCCGCGCCCTCGAGCAGGGTGACCGTGCCCAGCAGCCGGTCTTCGTGGCGGGTCAGCTCCGCCGCGTCGACGTCGAGGCAGAGGTGGTACTCGCGCTGCTCGTCGCCCCACGCACCGGTGGGCAATTCGAGCGCGCGGCCGCCGGAGTGACACTGCGCGGTGAGATCGACCTCGGTCGGGAAGACCTGCTTGACGAACCGCAGGCGGCTGTACGGCATCGTGGTCAGCCGCAGCCGCAGGTCGGGCACCGTCCGGCCCATCGCCTGCTCGACCAGCCGCCGGAAGTCCCCGGCCAGCTCGGCGTCCTCCAGCACCGCGTCGGCGCTGCCGCGCAGCACGGAGGCGATGCGCTGCAGGTCCCGCGGCTCCCAGTCGTCGCCGATTCCCCTTGCGTCGCAAGCGAACTCGCCTCGACAGCGGTCGAGCGCGGCCTCCAGCGCGCCCATGCGGTCGGACTCGTTCTTGCCGTCGGTGAGCAGCACGGCGTGCCGGATCGCCGTGTGATTGCGGGTGAAGAGCTCCCGGGCCAGGTCCAGCCACTGGCTCATCGCGGTACCGCCGCCGGCGATGAGGCCGGAGACCGCCGCCTTCGCCTCGTGCCGGGTTCGCGCGCCGGCCACGGCCAGCTCCGGGGTCGCCGGGTAGACCAGCCCGGCGTGCGCGGTGCACTCCACCACCCCGAAGAGCACGCCGTCGCGCAGGGAGTCGACGGCGACCCGGCAGGCGTGCCGCGCCGCCTCGATCTTCGTGGGCGGCCAGTCCATCGAGCTGGAACAGTCCACCAGCAGCAGTTCGGCGGTCTGCGGCGGGCCGCCCGCCACCGGCGCCGCGGCGTCGCCCACCCGGACGGTAAGGACGGCGTCCATCCGCTCGTCCGACGGCGCCAGGTACTTGTTCTGGCTCAGCTGCAGGGTGAACGACGGGGTCTCGGGCATCCGATCACCTTCTCGTCTTCGGCCGGACGGAGTTGGCGAGGTCGACGAGCACGCCGTGCTCGTTGCGGTCGCGAGCCCGCTCGGCGAGCCGGCGCAGGGACTGTTCCAGCAGCGTGCGCAGCCCGCGGTCGGTGACGCGCTCGCCGAGCAGGGCACCGCCGTCCCAGCCCGGCTCGGCGCCGTCGCCGAGGGCGTCGAGCGCGGCTTCGCGGACGAGCGTCTCCAGCCGGTCCTGGGACTCGCCGTCGAGGTAGAGCTCGGGCAGCCGCCGCGCCGCGTCGGCGAGGTCCGTCCGGCCCGGCGGCCCGGACGGCAGGCGGGCCGCCCGGATCCGCACCGCGGCGATCCGCGCGGCGTCGTAGTGGCGGGAGATCGGCGGGACGGCGTCGAGCAGGGTGACCGCGGCGTCGCGGCCCCGATCCCGCAGGTAGCCCCGGGCCAGGCCGAAGGCCGCGCTGACCTGGCTGTGGTCGCGGTGCCACACCGACCGGTAGCAGCGCTCGGCCTGCCCGGTGTCCCCGCGCAGTTCCGCGCAGAAGCCGAGCGCGAGCTTCGGCGCGATCTCGCCCGGCCAGGCGCGGTGCACCCGGTCGAACGCGGCCGCGGCCGGCTCGGCGTCGCCGCGGACGAGCGCCAGCAGCCCGTGGTGCCAGGCCGCCCGCCAGTCGCGCGCGGCCTCGGGCCCGAGCAGCTCCTCCGCCGCCGACAAGGCCACGGCCGCGCGGTCGGAGTCGCCCACCGCGATGTGCGCCCGGGTCCGGGCGAACTCGATTTCGACCGAGCGTTCGCCGAAGAACGCGAGCTTGCCCAGCCAGCGGTGCGGCCCGGGCGCGCCCGCGGCGGCGATGAACTCCGCCGCCGGGTCGTCCGGCGCGACCCGCGGGATCGGCAGCCGGCCGGCCCCGTCGGCCGCGCCCGGCAGCCCGGGGTCCAGCGCTCCGCCACGGGCCGCGGCAGCGACCCAGCGGTCGAGGCCGGGCACCGCGCCGAGGCCGTCGTCGAGCAGTTCCGCGGTGTCCTCGAACAGCGCCGACGGCATCGGGCGCGGCCGTTCGTCGCGCAGCGAAAGGATTTCCCGGCGCACGCCGTCGAGCTGCTCGGCCATTTCGGAGGCGGTGGCGAACCGCCGCTCGAACGGCGCGACCGCGCGCTCGAGGACCAGGCGCAGGGAGTCGAGGCCGCCGGCGACCCGGTCCGGGTCGGCGTCCTCGCTCGCGGCGTCCAGCAGCACCTGCAGCGTCCGGCCCACGGTGTGCAGGTCGGACCGGACGGTCAGGCCGTGCCGGGTGAGCTCGTGCGCCGGCACCTGGAACCCTTCGGTCCCGACGCTCGGGTTCGCCGAGTCGTCGATCGCGCGGGCGGCGCCGAGGTCGATGACCTTCACACGCTTGTCACCGTGGATCACGTTCTCCGGCTTCATGTCGCAGTACAGCAGGCCCTCGCCGTGGAGGTAGTCCAGCGCGCCGAGGATCGCCCGGCCGTAGACGATGACGTGCTCGACGCGCGGCGGCGGGCCCTTGACGAGGAGGTCACGCAACGACCGGCCGCCGACGTACTCCATCACCAGGTAGGTGTCGGGCTCGCCGCCGGAGGGCGGGGTGTGCTCGACGAAGTCGCTGATCCGCACGATGTTCGGGTGGTCGAGCCGGATGAGCACGTCCCGCTCGACCCGCGCGAGCGCGCGCAGCATCGCGCTTTCGCTGTTGATCACACCCTTGAGCACGACGTGCTGGCCGCCGAGCGCGGTGTCGGCGGCCAGGTACACCCAGCCGAGCCCGCCGCGGGCGAAGCAGCCGAGGACCTCGTAGCGGTCGCCGACGCGTTCCCCGGGCGAAAGCTTGGGCAGGAAGGAGAACGGCTCGCCGCAGTTCTCGCCCTCGCAGAACCCCTCGGCGAACCCGGGTTCGCCGGCGTAGGCGCGGCCGACGGGTGCTCCGCAGCGGCCGCAGAACCGGTGCTGTTCGGGGTAGTCCGGGTCGGCGAGGACGAGCTTCTCGGGATCCGGGACCTCGACCGCGGGCAGCGAGTGGAAGTCGGTCTCCCCGCTCCAGAGCTCGACACTGCGCCGCGTGCTTTCCGGCGCGGGCGTGCTCAGCGCGACCGACGGCGCCTCGACCGGCACCCGGCGGTGGCCGCACACCTCGCAGAACCCCATCGGCCCGACGGGCTTCCCGTGGCACCACACCGGCTCGGCGGTCATGCGCCCGCCAGCCGGTGGCGGACCGCGCGCACGTACCGCTCGACCAGCTCCGCCGCGGTAACCGGATCACCGGGCACCGCGGCGAGCGCCGCCATCGCCGGGCGGTACAGCCCGGCCAGCTCCTCGTCTTCCATCAGGCCCGCGTCGGTCGCCTTCGCGTTGTAGGCGCGCAGCCGTCCGAGCAACTCGTCGTGCCGGGCCGCGTGCGCGTCGAGGTCGGCGTGCAGCCGGACGAGCTCCCGACGGGCCGCCTCGGCGTCGCGCTCGGTCACCGTCAGCGCGCGCCGGACGCGGCCGGGGTCGATGCGCTCGCCCGCCGAGCGCAGCGCGGCCAGCCGCAGGCGCAGGTCCGCGGCGGGGCCGGGCACCTCGGCCGCGGGGTGCGCGTGCGTGCCGACCTGGGCGGCCCGCTCGCGCGTCCGTTCCTCCTCGTGCTCCACCATCTCGACCAGCAACGCCAGCCGGTCCAGCCGGCGCGCGTTCCGCTCGCTTTCCCAGCGGCGGGCCAGGTGCACGCCGGGCGAGTCCGGCCGGCTGAACTGGACGAGCACGGTGGCTCCCTTGTCCATCAACGGTTTCACCGCGCCGGTCAGGACCTCCTCCGGGGCGCGGGCGGCGTCGACCCCGGCCACCGCCACGGCGACGTCCTCCGGGTTGGTCGCGAGCACCGTGGTGACCTCCTCGGTGCTGATGCCGGCGCTGACGCTCTCGGCCACCTCGCCGGCGGTCTTGCCGGTGGCGTCGACGATCGCGGCGAGCCGCTCGCCCCTGCCTGGGCGGGACCCGCGGCGCTCGCGCCGGACCTGGGTCAGGAAGTCCCGGACCACCGCCGAGTCGCGGTCGCCGATGACGACGACCAGCGGGCCCGACGGCGTCCGCGGCGGCTCGCCCACCCACCGGGCGACCTCCGGGACGTGCCGGACGATCGACTCGACGGGGATCAGGTAAGCGAGCCCGAGCCGTTCGTCGGTGTATTCGGTGACGACCATGCCGAGCACCGCGTCGGTGGCCTTGTCGATCACCCCGGCGCCGCTGAACCCGCGGCGGACCCGTTCCCCGGGCGGCTTCGAGTTCAGCTGGATCCACTCGCTGCCCGCACCGGCCGGGCCGGCCAGCTCGGCGTCGTTGACCCACACGCCGTGCTGGTGCGGCGGCGGGAAACCGTAGGTGTGGACCACCCGGTCGCGGACGGCACCGAGGCGCACCAGCGGCGCGCCCGGCACGCCGGGGAACGCCTCGCTCAGCTCCAGCAGCGCGATGTCCCCGCGGCCGTCGGCCAGCGGCGGTACCCAGCACCCCGGCCGGACGCCCGCGTACGTCTCCGGTGTCCCGGGGAGGCCGACGAAGCGGACCACGAGCCGGCCGGCCGGGCAATCGGGCGAAAGCGCTTCCTCCCCGGCGGCCTGCACCACGTGCGCGCAGGTCAGGATCGTGGATTCGCCCAGCAGCATGCCGGCACCCAGTGCCCGGCCCGACGAGTCCAGCAAGCACACCCGCCACGGTTCCGAGTCCCCCGCGCGCCCAGCGGAACTATCTCCGTCGTGCTCCCTCACCGTGAGCGACCTTACGGCGGCGCACCGACCGTCCGGGCCCCGTTCGCCCGCTTTCCCCGGCAGACCACCCGATCGGCCGCAGGCGCACCGAGCCGCCGTGGGCAACTCACCACCCTGCGCGGTGTCCGGTGGGAAACGGCCCCCTCTGGTTCGGCGATTCAGTCAGGCGATCGTGCGCAACCGGCGCAGCGCGAAGTACACCAGCGCCGCCGTCAGCAGGACGAAGATCCCCGTCTCGATGCCCTGGAACGCCCAGAACCGGTCGCCCGGCTGGTACTGCAGCCAGTTGTACGCGCCGGGACCGGCCTCGCTCGGCCCGCAGCCGCCGGGGCCGCACGGGCCGATCTCGGCGTTGGGCAGCACCATCTCCCCCGCCGCGTTGCGGACGCCCTGGGACAGCACCCAGTCGCCCGACGCCGTGTTCGGCGTCTGGTTGCCGTCCGGGAAGAACGTCAGCGCCCGCGCGGGCAGGTAGCGCGGCCGGGCCAGGACCTCGATCGCGACGCGGATCGCCGCGAAGCCGACCAGCGCGATCCCCATGGCGGGCAGCACCTTGCGCCAGTACGTCCCCGCGAAGACGCCCAGCGCCAAAGCGAACAGCGTGTACGCGATCGGGACGACACCCTGGACGTCGAAGGAGAAGTAGCCCAGCCGCCCGGTGCTCGCGGTGACCAGCGGCTCGAACCACCACGAGACGCCGAGCGCGTACACGACCGCCAGCACCACGGTGATCCCGCCGACGAAGCCGAACTTCACCAGGGCCCAGTGGAGGCGGCTGACGCCTTGGGTCCACACGAGACGGTGGGTGCCCTGCTCGACCTCGCGGGCGACCAGCGGCGCGCCGAAGAACACGCCGACCAGCACCGGCAGGACCACGAACAGCACGGCGACGAACGCCATGCCGCCGAACTGCTGCTCGAACTGGTGGCCGAGGCTGCCGCAGCGGCCGACCTCCTCGGTCTGGGTGATCAACGACGCGCTGCCGAGCGCGGCGCGACAGGCGGGCAGGCCGAGACTGTCGAACTTCGTGTGCATCGCCAGGCCCGTGGGCACCATGATCGCGGCGAGCGCGACCAGGGCGCCGAGCGTGAACAGCGCCTGCTTGCGGTGCTGGCGCCAGGTCAGCCAGATCATGCCGGCACCTCCCAGGCGGTCGCGGCGACGCGGGTCTCGGCTTCGGCCAGGTGGGCCAGCACCAGGTCTTCCAAGGTCACTTCGTGCTCCGTCCACAAAGGATCGATCGGCCCGTCGCCGCGGCGGACGAGCAGCGTCGACTGGCGTTCGGTGTGGCTCGCGCGGACGACCTTCGCCACGCCGGCGATGGACTCGCTGCCGGCCCGTGGGCCGACCAGCGTGCGGTGCGTCTCGAGCAGTTCATCGACCGCGCCGGTCAGCTGGACGCGGGACTGCTGCAGGACGACCAGATAGTCGCAGCTGCGTTCGAGGTCGGCGAGCAGGTGCGAGGACAGCAGGACGGTCGTCTCGCTCTCGGCCACCGCGCCCATCAGCGCCTGCATGAACTCGCGGCGCGCCAACGGGTCCAGGCTCGCGATCGGCTCGTCGAGCAGCAGCAGCCGCGGGCGCTTGGCCAGGGCCAGCGCCAGCGCGACCTGCGCCCGCTGCCCGCCCGACAGCTTGCCCACCCGCTTGTCCGGCGGGATGCCGAGCATGGCGAGCCGTTCGCGGGCCAGCGCGGCGTCCCAGCGGCGGCGGTTCAGCTTGCCGCCCATGGTGACGAGCTCCGCCGCGGTGAAGTCCCGGTACAGCGGGGTGTCCTGCGCGACGAACCCGACTTCGGGGAGCACGGACCGCGGGTCGCGGCCGAACACGCGCACCTCCCCCGCGTCGGGCCGCAGCAGCCCGACGGCCAGGTGCAGCAACGTCGTCTTGCCCGCGCCGTTCGGGCCCACCAGCGCGGCGATCCGCCCGGCGGGCACCTCCAGCGCGCAGTCCTGCAACGCCCAGGTGCGCCCGTAGCGCTTGCCCAGCGCCCGGGCCTGCACGGCCAGCTCCATCTCCGGAACTCCCTACGCAAGGTTGCGGGGCACCGGGGTGCCGCGCAACGTGGTCTCGATCAGGGCGGCGATGTCGTCGGCCGACATCCCCGCGGCTTCGGCGCGCTCCAGCCAGGCCACCAGCTCGTCGCGCAGCTGCCCCTGGCTGCCCAGCGACGGCCCGGCCAGGCTGCCGGTGACGAACGTGCCCACCCCCGGCCGGCCTTCCGCGAGCCCCTCCAGGACCAGCTCGCGGTAGGCCTTGAGCACGGTGTTCGGGTTGATCGCCAGCGCTTCGGCCACGGACCGCACCTTCGGCAGCTGGTCGCCGGGGCGCAGCAGGCCGACCCGCAGCGACTGCTTCACCTGGACGACGAGCTGCATGTACGTGGCGACCCGCGAGCGGCCGTCCAGGACGAACTCGATCACCCGACACCTTCCTATTGTCTTACGACATTAAGACAACACCCGCGAACGCGTCGCTGTCAAGGAGCGCCCGCCGGGCATAGGGTCTCGATCGGGACGCACCCCCGGCACCAGGAGGCAGGCATGTCGTTGTTGGACGGACTGAGCAAGGCGATCACCGAGGGGACGATCGAGATCGTCGACCTCACCGCTCCGCTGAGCGCGAGCACGCCGATCCTGCAGCTGCCGGAGCCGTTCGCCAACACCATCCCGTTCCGGCTGGAGGAGATCAGCCGCTACGACGAGCGCGGCCCGCGCTGGTACTGGAACGACATCCACACCGGTGAGCACACCGGCACCCACCTCGACGCCCCCGTCCACTGGGTGTCCGGAAAGGATGGTCACGACGTCTCGCAGGTGCCGCTGAAGACCCTGGTCGCGCCCGCGATCGTGCTGGACTTCTCGGCGCGCGCTTCGGAGGACTCGGACTTCCTGCTCTCGATCGACGACGTCCGCGCCTGGACGGCCGAGCACGGCCCGCTGCCCGACGGCGGCTGGCTGCTCTACCGCACCGGCTGGGACGCGCGCAGCGACGACCAGGAGCGGTTCCTCAACGCCGACGAGGCCGGGTCGCACGCCCCCGGCGTCTCGCCCGAGTGCGCGCGGTGGCTCGCCGAGGAGACCCCGATCACCGGGCTCGGCGTCGAGACCGTCGGCACCGACGCGGGCCAGGCGCCCGCCCTCGACCCGATGTTCCCGTGCCACGAACTCCTGCTGGGCGCCGGGAAGCACGGCCTGACGCAGCTGCAGAACCTCGCCTCGCTGCCGCCGACCGGGACACTGCTGGTGGTCTCGCCGCTGCCGATCGTCGGCGGGTCCGGCAGCCCGGCCCGCGTGCTGGCTCTGGTGGAGCGGTGAACGTCGCCGAACTCGTCGGCCGCACCTTGGCCGGCCTCGGCGTCGGCGCCGCGTTCGGGGTGGTGGGCAGCGGCAACTTCGAGGTGACGAACGCACTGCGCGCGGGCGGCGTCCGGTTCGTCGCCGCCCGCCACGAAGGCGGCGCGGCGAGCATGGCCGACGCCTACGCCCGGATGAGCGGCGAGGTCTCGGTGCTGTCGCTGCACCAGGGCTGCGGGCTGACCAACGCGATGACCGGCATCACCGAGGCGGCCAAGAGCCGGACGCCGATGCTCGTGCTCACCGCCGACTCGGCCGGCGCGTCGGTGCTGTCGAACTTCCGCGTCGACCAGGACGGGCTGGCCACGGCGGTCGGCGCGGTGCCGGAGCGCGTGCACTCGGCCGCGAGCGCGGTCGCCGACACCGTGCGCGCCTTCCGGACCGCGCGGCAGCAGCGCCGGACGGTCGTGCTGAACCTGCCGCTCGACGTCCAGGCCGAGCCCGCGCCGTCGCAGTCCTCGCTGCCGTCGATCCCCGGGCCCGCGGTGCTCCGGCCGGATGCCGACGCCGTGGCCGCGCTGGCGGACCTCCTCGACGCTGCCGAACGACCGGTGTTCATCGCCGGCCGTGGCGCCCGGGGCAGCCGGGAACCGTTGCGGGAGCTGGCTTCCCGGTGCGGCGCGCTGCTGGCGACGTCGGCCGTCGCGCACGGGCTCTTCCACGGCGAGGAGTTCGCGCTCGGCATCTCGGGCGGGTTCGCGTCACCTCTGGCTGCCGAGCTGATCGTCGGCGCGGATCTCGTCGTCGGCTGGGGCTGCGCGCTGAACATGTGGACCACCCGGCACGGGAAGCTGCTCAGCCCGCACGCGAAGCTCGTCCAGGTCGACGTCGAGCAGAGTGCGCTGGGCGCGCACCGGCCGCTCGACCTCGGGGTCGTCGGCGACGTCGCGTGCACCGCCGTCGACGTCTTGGCTGTGGCGAAGGAGCAGCAGGGCTACCGCACCGAGGAGGTCGCCGCCCGGATCGCGGCCGGCCGCTGGAACGACGTCGAGCACGACGACCTCTCCCGGGGCGGCCGGATCGACCCGCGGACGCTGAGCAAGCTGCTCGACGAACTGCTGCCCGCGGAGCGCATCGTCTCGATCGACTCCGGCAACTTCATGGGTTACCCGAGCGCGTACCTGTCGGTGCCCGACGAGCAGGGGTTCTGCTTCACGCAGGCGTTCCAGAGCATCGGGCTGGGCCTGGGCACGGCGATCGGCGCGGCGCTCGCCCGCCCGGACCGGCTGCCGGTGCTGGGCACCGGCGACGGCGGGTTCCACATGGCACTGTCCGAACTGGACACCGCGGTCCGCCTCGGCCTGCCGCTGGTGGTGATCGTCTACAACGACGCGGCGTACGGCGCGGAGGTCCACCACTTCGGCGACGCCGACATGACCACGGTCCGGTTCCCCGACTCCGACCTCGCCGCGATCGGCCGCGGCTTCGGCTGCGCGGGCGTGACGGTCCGGTCGGCCGAAGACCTCTTCGCGGTGCGCGAGTGGCTCGCGGGTCCGCGCAGCGAGCCGCTGGTCATCGACGCGAAGATCGCCGACGACGGCGGATCGTGGTGGCTCGCGGAGGCGTTCCGGCATTGATCCAGTGCTGACCCGGCGCTGACCCGGCCTTGACAGTGGCCCGGGTGGAGCTGGATGCTGGCCGAGTTGTCCTACTGTCGTAGGACAGCAGGTATACGTCCTGGGGAGCTGTCATGCGCTTGTTCAAAACCGTCCTGGCCGTGCTCGCGGCCGCCACGCTGGTGGCCGCACCCGCCGACGCGGGTCAGCCCCGGCCACCATCCGACGCCGCCGGCGCCCTGCTCGCCGCACTCGACACGCATTCGATCGTCGCGAAGTCCAGCCCGGACGCCGGCACGTTCCTGTTCGACCTGATCCGCGACCCGCGCTTCCCGGGCCGCGTGAACGACATCGCCGTGGAATGCGGAAATTCGCGTCTCCAGCCGATACTGGACGCCTACATCGCCGGCGCCGACGTGCCGGACATCAGCCGCGTCTGGCGGGACACAACCCAGCCGAGCTGCGGCTTCTCGACGTTCTACGAACAGCTTTTCGCCTTGGTGCGACAGGTCAACACGACGCTGCCGCCCGCACGGAAGATCCGCGTGCTGGCGTGCGACCCACCGATCGACTGGAGCCGCATCCACGCGCCGGCGGACATGGAACCGTTCTACGACCGCGACGCGTCGATCGTGTCCGTGGTGAAGACGCAGGTGCTGCAGAAGCACCGCAAGTCGCTGATGTTGTTCGGGCTGGGACACTTGATGCACAACGGCGGCAGCGGAGCGGTCGCCCAGCTGGAGCGCGAGTACCCCGGCGCGGCGTACGTCGTCGCCGACCACTACGGGTTCACCTCGGACAACGCCCGCCTGGAACAGCGCCTGGGCTCATGGCCGTCCTTGACCCCGGTAGCGGGTTCCTGGCTGGGAACGCTCGAGACGACGTACTTCCCGACGAACCGCGACTACCCGCCGGGCACCCAGGGCTACCCGGGAGTGGACGCGTACCTGTACGAGGGTCCCGCCGACCTCCTGCTACGGGAGCCGTTGTCGGCGCGAGCGATCCTCGACACGGACTACCTGAACGAGCTCCGCCGCCGAGCGACGGCCCTCGACACACCGCCGGACGGACTCGAATGGCCGGAGACCTTTTTCGAGCGGGAGCGGTCGTCCGGGGTGCTGATCCACGGCTAGTTCTGGTTGTCGCGCCTGGGTAATCCGTCGGTGGCGGACTCCACTCCACGTCGCCAGATTTCGGCGGCGAGGCCGCAGCTTCGCCGGGCTGGTCGGACGCGCCGCTATGAGGTGCCGAGGCGGGGAGAAATGCGCCGAGACGGCAGGGCCGTGGTCCGGGTGATGAACGCGGCCGTGTGGCGCGGCGGGTATAGCCCCAGAGCCGATGGCTGTCGTCGGAGCGATGGCGGCGTGGTCGAGGGCGTGGGTGTAGGCCCGCAGCCGGTTGGCTGCAGGCCTTTCCCATGTGTGGTTGTTCACGCCGCGAACGGCAGTGGTTGGTGGAGGTTGTTGCGCCTGGGTTTTCGGCGTTTGTCCAGGAACACCGGTGGCAGGAACTCGGGCAACCCGTCGGCCGCTATGCGGACTTGCCAGCCCGAGCGGTGCAACAGCCGATGATGGTGGGCGCACATCAGGACCAGGTTGCCCAGTTCCGTGGGGCCGCCGTCGGCCCAGTGGCGGATGTGGTGTCCCTGACAGTGCCGCGGTGGGCGGTGGCAGCCGGGGAACGCGCAGCCGCGGTCGCGCAGGTACAGCGCGTGGCGCAGCGGTGTGGAGATCAAGCGGCGCTGGTGACCCAGGTCGAGAGGCTCGCTCTTCGTGCCCAGCACCGCGGGGATGAGCTTGCAGTCACAGGCGTGGATCCGGGCTTCGGCCGCGGACATCGTCCCGAGGTCGCCGAGGATGGCCCGGCCGACGCCGGACTTCAAGTCCTCCAACGACACCGCGACCATGACGTGGGCTCGTTCACCGGCCTGCATGGGCAGGTCTGAGGAGTTCAACGCGAGGTCGATCGCGTCGGAGAACGCATCACCGTAACGTTCCTGCGGGGAGCGGAGGTCGGGGCCTTCGTCGGTGGTGCGGCGTTGCGCGAGCGAGTCGAGGAGGGCGCTGGCTCGGGTGCCGGTTTCGTCGTCGAAGCGGCCGTTCAGTTCCCAGATCCCGGTTCTTTTGCGGCGCAACGACAGTTCGCGATTCGGGGTGGCCGGTTCAGCGGAGTCGGGTGCGGCGCCGTCGGGGTCGAGGTGGGCCAGGATGCGTGTCCCGAGGGCGGCGACCTGCTTGTATCCGGCCTCGGAGGCGAAGGTCAGCAGGTGCTGTTCGGCCTTGTCGCGGTGTTCGGGCGGGATTTGGGTCATGACGCCGACGATGGTGTCGATCATCGGGGTGCTCAGCCGACCGTCCAGCGCGGCGGCGCCGGTGGCGAGAGCGACGGCGGGGATCGGGGTGCCGTCGAGGGTGTGGCTGGAGGTGAGGGCTCTGGCTCGTTTGACGACGGTCTCGGCGGCAGCTTTGGGGATGTCGGCGAGGTGCTCGTAAAGCCGTGCGACAGAGCGGTATCCGAAGAGTTCCATGACACCGCGCGACTCGATTTCCGCCAGCAGTGAACCGATCTCGGCCTCGGCAGACCGAGCGACGGTGAGCAGGGTGGAGATGCGGTCGGCCAGGGCCACCGCATCCGCTTTCCACACCGTTTCGCTGTCCACACACCAAGATTACCGGCGGTCGAACGCCTGGTCACCACACGACCGGGTGATCCACTATGAACTCCGGCAGGGGCACCGTTGCGTGGGGAATCGGCGCTCCAGCACCGAGCAGGAAGCAACAACAAGAAGCGCCGATTTCCCACGCCCCGGCGAAGCCGTATCAGTAAAAAGGAATCACCCGACCCGATGCGAAACCCAAACGTTGGGTTCGACGTACACCGCAAAGCCCTCCGAAGCCGAGACGAACACGGGCCCAAGCGCACCAGCAACAAAGACAACGCCATCACGATCGAAAGGCAACCCAGTCCAAAGCCGCCAATCCGAAAGAGGCGCCTGAACCGTCGCCGAGCAAGGGGCAACAGCCTCGACCCGACCACCGGCACGCACATGAGTACGCAGCCATCGGTCAGCAGGCAGACCGTCCGCGCGCGTCTCGGCGACATAGTCCGACATCGGCATCGAAGGAACGGCGGCCTTGTCCGGCGGCCGAACCGGAATCACGAGCGCTCCCAGCCCGGCAGACGCAGCAGCCGAGCGCATCCCCTCCAGCACCGTCCGGGAGTGGCCCCGACCCTGGTGCTCCGGATGCACAGCGATCTCCAGCGCGCAGGCGGTATCGGGAGTCACCTCGTCGAGCGCGTCTTCGGCAGCCCACACTGCCACCTCGTCCCAGCCCCGCGCCGGCAACGACCCGCGCCCGCGGAACGGCACCATGATCCCGCGTGCGACCGGCCGGTCGCACGCGGGATCGAGCATCGCGACGACCAGGTGCGGCCAAAGCCGCGCCACCCGGCGGCCGCGCACCAGCAGGCTCGCGAGGCTGCCGGCCATGAACTTCGCCGAGCCGGGCGGGTACGGGATCGCGTAGGTGGCCGAAGCAAGGTCAGGACGCTCGGCCAGCGTCACGAGCACCTCAGTTCCCCCGCGACCAGGATTCGAGGGCGATCAGCGTCTTCGTGCCGGTCACCTGGTGGTGACGGCGGATCTCGTCGATCGTCTTCTGCAGGTGGGCCATGTCGCGCACCCGCAGCCACACCAGCGCGTCCGGGTCGCCCGCGATCGTGAACACCGCCTGCGCCTCGGGCATCCGCGTGGTCGTGCGCAGGATCTCGGCGACCTTCGTGTTCCCGACGAACCGCAGCTCGGTGAACGCCTCGATCCCCCAGCCCAGCTTCGCGTGGTCGACCTGCACGGTGAACCCGGTGATCACGCCGGTCTCGCGCAGCCGGTCGATCCGGCGCTTGACCGCGGCCGTCGACAGCGTGACGCGGCCGGCGATGTCGGACAGCGTCCGGCGGGCGTCCTCGCGCAGCAGGCCGAGGATCTCGTGGTCGGTCGCGTCGAGCAGCTCTTCGGTCATGCGTCCGAGCGTAAACGGACGCAAAAATCAGGACCACTCAGTCACTGGATACGCTGAACTTTGCGTGTGACACCCTGATCCGGCTCCGGCTGTTGCGTGGCTGTGGTCCGCGTCGCACTGTGCCCGGAAGCACAACCGACGCGAAGGAGGCCCGCGCCGTGGAGACGTTCACGCTGGACGACCGGTACCTGCGAGAGGCCGGGACCGTGCACCTGAGCGGGGTGCAGGCCCTGGTCCGGCTGCTGTTCGACCGCGTCCGCCACGACCGCGCCCGCGGCGGCGACCCCGCCGTGTTCGTCTCGGGCTACGAGGGCTCGCCGCTGGCCGGCTACGACCTCGAGCTCGGCCGCCGCGCGAAGCTGCTGGAGAAGCACGACGTCGTCCACCGGCCGGGCCTCAACGAGGAGCTGGCCGCGACGTCGGTCATGGGCAGCCAGCTCGTCGCGGGCGCCGGCGGGCGGCGCGGCGTCACCGGGTTCTGGTACGGCAAGGCCCCCGGCCTGGACCGCGCCACCGACGCCCTCCGCCACGCCAACCTGGCCGGCACCGACCCGCGCGGCGGCGCCGTCGCCCTGGTCGGCGACGATCCGAACGCGAAGTCCTCGACCGTCCCGTGCGCGTCCGAGCTCGCCCTCGCCGACCTGGCGATCCCGATCCTCTACCCGGCCGACTCCCAGGACGTCCTCGACCTCGGGATGCACGCGGTCGAGCTGTCGCGCGCCGCCGGCGTGTGGACGTCGCTGAAGGTCGTCGCCAACGTCGCCGACGCTTCGGGCACCGCGACGGTGAGTCCAGAATGGACCGCGCCCGAACTCGAGAAGGCCTACCGCCACACGCCGACGTCACGTCTGCTCGGCACGAGCCTCGCCGAACTGGAACGCAGCCTCTTCACCGTCCGGCTGCCGCTCGTGCTCGACTACTTGCGCGCGGCCGGCATCAACCGGATCACCGCGCGCGGACCGGCCGACCGGATCGGCATCGTCTCCGCCGGGAAGTCCTACCTGGACCTCCAGCAGGCGTTCCGCTCCCTCGGGCTCGACGCGGAAGCCCTGGCGAAGCACGGCATCCGCGTCCTCAAGCTCGGCGCGATCCACCCCCTCGAACCCGGGATCGTCCGCGAGTTCGCCGACGGGCTCGACGAGATCATCGTCGTCGAAGAGAAGCGCGCGTTCGTCGAGACCGCCCTCAAGGAGGTCCTCTACGGCGTCCCCGGCGCGCCCGCGATCACCGGCAAGAAGGACCGCGACGGCCGGACGCTGTTCACCGAGCTCGGCGAGCTGGACCCGGACGGCGTCGCGACCGGCCTGGCCCGGCGGCTGCCCGAGGGCATCCCGTCGGTGGACACCTACAAAACGCGCCGCCGCCGTGAGCGCATCTCCGTCCCGCTGCTCGCGCGGACGCCGTACTTCTGCTCGGGCTGCCCGCACAACTCGTCGACGAAGGTCCCCGAGGGCACGCTGGTCGGCGGCGGCATCGGCTGCCACACGATGGCCCTGTTCATGGAGCCCGACCAGGTCGGCACCGTCCTCGGCGTGACGCAGATGGGCGGCGAGGGCACGCAGTGGATCGGCATGGCGCCGTTCGTGGAGGCCGAGCACTTCGTCCAGAACATCGGCGACGGCACGTTCACCCACTCCGGCAGCCTCGCCGTGCGCGCGGCGGTCGCCGCGGGCGTGAACATCACCTACAAGCTGCTCTACAACTCCGCAGTGGCGATGACCGGCGGCCAGGACGCCGTCGGCGGGCTGCCGGTGGAGAAGGTCGCCGAGCTGCTGCTCGTCGAGGGCGCCAAGCGGGTCGTCATCACCAGTGACGCGCCCGCGAAGCTGCGGCGGCGGAAGCTGCCCGCCGGCGTCGACGTCCGCGACCGCACCGAACTTCTGAGCACGCAAGAGGAACTGGCCGCCATCAAGGGCGTCACCGTGCTGATCCACGAGCAGGAGTGCGCGGCGGAGAAGCGGCGGAAACGCCGTCGCGGCAAGCAGACCGCGCCTGCGACCCGAGTGGTGATCAACGAGCGCGTCTGCGAGGGCTGCGGCGACTGCGGCACCAAGTCGAACTGCCTGTCGGTGCAGCCGGTGGCGACCGAGTTCGGCCGCAAGACCGCGATCCACCAGTCGTCGTGCAACGTCGACTACTCGTGCCTGGCCGGGGACTGCCCTTCGTTCGTCACCGTGGTGCCGACCGGGAAGAAGCAGCGCCGGAAGCTCGGTGAGCTGGCCGCGGACGCGGTCCCTGCTCCGGCAACCACGAAGAAGGACTTCACCGTCCGGATCACCGGGATCGGCGGCACCGGCGTGGTCACCGTGACGCAGATCCTCGCCACCGCCGCGGTGCTCGACGGGCGGCACGTCCGCACGCTCGACCAGACCGGGCTGGCGCAGAAGGGCGGCGCGGTCGTCTCCGACCTGAAGGTGACGGCGGAGCCGGTCGAGCAGGCCCCGAAGCTCGCCACCGGCGAGTGCGACCTCTACCTGGCGTGCGACGCGCTGGTCGGGGCGGACGCGGCGAACCTGGGCGTGGCGGATGCCTCCCGCACCACCGCGGTCGTCTCGACCACCGAGGTACCGACCGGCCGGATGGTCGTCGACACGACGGTGGCGTTCCCCGACCCCGGCAGCGTCCTGGCACCACTGGAAGCGGCGGCAAAACGCACGGTCTCCCTCGACGCCCGCGGCCTGGCCGAGGAGCTCTTCGACGACGACCAGTTCGCCAACGTGCTGCAGCTCGGCGCGGCCTTCCAGACCGGCGCGATCGGGCTGCCGGCCGCGGTGATCGAGCGCGCGATCGAGCTGAACGGCACCGCGGTGGCCGCGAACCTGCAGGCCTTCCGCCGCGGCCGCCAGCTGGTGGCGGACCCGGACGCGCTCGTGACACCGCCGGCTCCCGTGCGTCCGGTCGAGCAGCCCGCCGCCCGGAAGCTGGTGCAGGCGGCGCCGGAGTCGGAGCTGGCCCGGCTGCTCGACGTCCGGATCCCGGACCTGGTCGCCTACCAGGACGAGCGGTACGCGCGGGCGTACGCGGAGTTCGTCGAGCAGGTGCGGGTGCTCGAGGACGGGCCGACGGAGATCACCGAGGCGGTCGCGAAGCACCTGTACAAGCTGATGGCCTACAAGGACGAGTACGAGGTCGCGCGGCTGTCGCTGGACCCGGCCTTCACGGCGGATCTCGAGGAGCAGTTCGGCGAGGGCACGAAGTACGCCTTCCGCCTGCACCCGCCGGTCCTGCGGGCGCTCGGCATGAAGCGCAAGATCAGCCTCGGCCCGTGGTTCCGGCCGGCGTTCCGGGTGCTGCACGCGCTGCGCAAGCTGCGCGGCACCCGCCTCGACCCGTTCGGCCGCGCCGAGGTGCGGCGGGTCGAGCGGGAGCTGATCGAGGACTACCGCGGGACGGTGCTGCGGGCCTTCCGCGCCGAAGACGTCGACCGGGCCCGGGTGCTGGCACTGGCGGAGCTGCCGGACCTGGTGCGCGGCTACGAGGACGTCAAGCTGGCCAACGTCGCCCGGTACCGGGAGAAGCAGGCCGAGGTCCTCACGCTCGTAAGTAACTGAGCATCGCCTGGGCTTCGTCGGGGACGCGCAGCTTCGCGCTGACGTCCCCGGCGTGCTGCCGGGCGGCGGCGGTGCCGATGCCGAGCAGCCGGCCGATCGTCGGCACCGAATGGCCTTCGGCCAGCAAAGCGACGACCTCGCATTCGCGCGCGGTGAGCGTCGTGACCGGGTCGCCGGGGCGCCGTCTCGCCAGCTGGACGGCGACGACGTCGCGGTCCAGCACCGTGCCCCCGGCGGCGACGCGCTTCAGGGCGTCGAGGAACTCGTCCGGCTTCCCGACGCGCTCCTTGAGCAGGTACCCGGCGCCTCCCCCACCGGCGGCCAGGAGGTCGCCGGCGTAGCCGTCCTCGACGAACGCCGAAAGCGCGAGGATCGCCAGCCCAGGGGCGAGCCGGCGCGCTTCGAGGGCGGCCCGCAGGCCTTCGTCGGTGAACGTCGGCGGCATCCGGACGTCGACGACGGCCAGGTCGGGGGCCACCGCGTCGACGGCGGCCAGCAGGTCCCCGGGGTGGTCGACGGCGGCGGCGACGTCGAACCCCTCGCTGCGCAGGAGCAGGACCAGCCCCTCCCGCAGCAGGGCGTCTTCTTCCGCGATGACAATGCGCACGACGGCTGCCTCCTCGCCTCCACGTCCTCTCCCTGCCTGGATGCACGGATCGGGCGGCGGAAGCGTTCAGCCGATGCCCGTGGTCCGGAAGCGGGCCCGGTAGTCGCTGGGCGTCACGCCGAGGCCGCGGGCGAAGGCGCGTCGCAGCGTCTCGACGGATCCGAAGCCCGATCGCCGGGCCACGACGTCCAGGGGATCGGTCGTGCGTTCCAGCTGTTGCTGGGCGGATTCCAGCCGCACCTGCTCGACGAACCGCGCGGGGGTGCGGCCGAGCTCCTCGCGGAACAGGCGGGTGAGGTGCCGCGCGCTGACGCCGGCGCGGGCGGCCAGGTCGCCGAGGGTGTGCGGCGCCGCCGGGTCGGCCGCGACGGCGTCGAGCACGGCCCGCAGCACCTCGGTGCGCGGACGGCCCGTCTCCAGCCGGACGCTGAACTGCGACTGCCCGCCGGGCCGCTGCAGGAAGACGACCAGGTGCTTGGCCACCAGCCGGGCCACCTCGGCGCCGAGGTCCTCCTCGACCAGCGCGAGGGCCAGGTCGATGCCGGAGGTGACGCCCGCGGAGGTGATCACCGGGCCGTCCTTGACGAAGATCGCGTCCCCGTCGACGCGCACGCGGGGGAACCGGCGGGCGAGCTGGTCGGTCAGGTCCCAGTGGGTCGTGGCGCGCCTGCCGTCGAGAACGCCGGCCGCGGCCAAGGCGAACGCGCCCGCGCACACCGACGCCGTCCGGTTCGCGCCACCGGCCAGCCGCCGGATCTGCGCGACGAGCTCGGTGTCGGCGATCGTGCGGACCCACTCGGGGCCGCCGGGGACCAGCACGGTCGCCCCGCGCGGGTCGGCCGCCGCGAGGTCGAGGTCGGCGCCCAGGCGCGTCCCGGTGTTGGCGCGGACGTCGGCCCCGCCGGGCGACGCAGTCTTCAGCTCATACCGGCCCCCGTGCTCGTTGGCCTCGGCGAAGACCTCCAGCGGCCCTGAGACGTCCAGTAGCCGGACGCCGTCGTAGAGCACGACGAGAACAAGGCGGCTGCGCACGTCAGCTCTGGCCGGACCAGCCGCTCAGCCGCGAAAGCAGGCGCTCCAGCACCTCCGGGTCCGCGGCCACCGGGTCGCCGGAGACCGGCTCGTCGACGAGGGTCCGGCGGTCCTGCCGGCGCGGCAGGCGCACCTGCTTCGCGTTCATCCCGCCGGGCAGCTCCAGCTCGCACCAGGTCGTGCGGGCCCCGCCGACGCCGGGCGTGACGCCCACGCGCTCGCCGGGCCCGGCGACCTTCGGCTCCGGCAGCCCGGGGACGTCGTCGTCGACCTCGACCACCAGCACGTCGGCGCGCAGCCGCAGCCGCAGCGTCACGAAGGAGGGTGACCGCGGGTCGCCGGCGTCGATCACGGTCTCGACGAGCCGTCTCGCGGTGGCGGTCACCTGCTCCAGCATGGGCATCAGGGACCAGTCGGTGAGAATCAGGCGGACGAACAGTTCCGTGACCGGCAACGCGCTCGGTTGCGCGACCAGCCGGATATCGTCCATCTGGGAGGTGTGCGCGCTCAAACCTGACCTTCCTCGCCCAGGTGCGGACCGTCCGGGTTTCCGCATCTTGCCACCCGGCCTCCGGCGGCACGGTACCGGCTGTGCTCGCGTTGCTACCGTCGGGGCCATGGGCGAAGTGGTCGAAAGCGAGGATCCGCGCGCCGAACGGTTGCCGGACGCGCGGCAGAAGGCCGTCGACGACATCAGCTGCTGACCATCGGGCCGAGCCGCCGCGGACTCCTGACCGAGCGCCCCAACGCCGCCCGGACCGCCGGGGGCGACGGCACGGTGGAGACCAGGTCGATCAGGGAGCCGAGCACCGCCATGTCCAGCTGGTCCGC